>JAIDWS010000020.1 GCA_029059055.1 Alphaproteobacteria bacterium | reverse complement strand
GGCAATCCAGAAAAGTGGAAATGTTCATTATTTACTGGATTGCGTCACTGCGTTCGCAATGACAACGGTGTTTAATTGCTTGGCACTGCATCCACTTTGTCATTGCGAGCCAGGCGGTACGCCGCCGCGTGGCAATCCAGTAAATACCCACCCCACACCAATAAATTTAATTCCCTTGAACATTCGCGTATGATGCGATATACTGGATTCGCATTGGGAAACCGGTGTAGGCTTAACAACCTGATACCAGTGTCAGTGATGACATTAAACTATCTCCAACTTTAATCGGTTGGGGGGCTGTGAATATATTGAATAAACAGCGCTATTCTGGTAATAGTTGTTAACCTCCAACCACCCAAATGTCTTGGGTGGTGTTTTTATAAAGGAGTTAAAACTATGGCTAAATTATTAATCGACGCAAATTACTATGGCAACATTATGCGGTGCGCGCGGCAACACCTGCGCATCAGTGTGGCGGACGCGGCGGCGTTGCTGAAAATGAGCAAGAAAGATTATCAGCGATGCGAACGCGGTGATGATTTGTTTAGTGAAGGGACATTGCGCCGCTTTTACCACGGGGCATTTGCGATGTTGGTCATCAAACGCAGCCGCGCAAATTTATAACCCACCCGCCCATATCCCTGGGACCCGCATTCCACAAAAAAATCCCCCATCCGGGGGATTTATTATTTTGCGCGTTCCACGTATTCCATTGTTTCCGTGTTCACGACGATTTTTTCGCCCTGTTCGATAAAGACCGGAACCTGGACCCGGACACCGTTGTCCAAAATCGCCGGTTTACCACCACTGGCGGTGGCGGTTTGACCCTTTAACGCGGGTTCGGTTTCTTCGACAATGGCGGTTACCGTTTTCGGCAGGCTGATGGATACGGGTTGCCCTTCGACAAAGTTGGCCTTGACCAGCATTTCCGGGGCCAAGAATTTCATCTGGTCGCCCAGTGAATCCACCGCCATGGTGAATTGTTCGTAATCCGACAGGTTCATAAAGAACGCGTCCGTGCCGTCGGAATACAAATACTGGCATTCAATGTCTTCGACCATCAGTTTTTCAACCTTGTCTTCGGAACGCCAGCGGTCGCCGCCCTTGTTCCCGGTGTCAATGTCGCGCAGGTCCGCCTGAACAAACGCACCGCCTTTGCCCGGTTTAACCTTGGTAATGGATGTTACGGAATAACGACGGCCGTTGTGGGAAATAACCCAACCGACACGCATATCATTTGCTGCATAGGATGCCATGTGTTCACCTTTGGTTTTTTATGTGTTATGCTTTCTTATGGGCGGCGTGGTAACGTTCAATGCTTTCCATAATCAGTTTGTCCGCCGTTTCGCGGTCCGCCCAGCCCAAAATACGGGACCAGGAATTCGGTTCCAAATCTTTGTAATGCTGAAAGAAATATTCAATTTTGGAACGCAGAATTTTCGGTAATTCTTCGGTATATGATACGTTTTCATAATACGGGTCAATGCGGTCGCGCGGAACACAGATGATTTTTTCGTCGCCGCCGGCCTGGTCTTCCATCAACAGGGCGCCAATCGGATGCACGTCAATGATAACGCCGGGACGCAGCGGGGCATTGCAAACAACAACGCAATCCAACGGGTCGCCGTCATCGCCCAGTGTCCCCGGGAAATACCCATAGTTCGCAGGATACGCAACCGGTGTGTGCAGAATACGGTCCACACGCAACAGGCCTGTTTCTTTGTCGATTTCGTATTTAACATAGCCATTTTCCGGTACTTCGATAATGGCGTTCATCTTTTTCGGGGGCATTTTACCCGGTTTGATTTCTTCGATTGTCATATTTTTCCCTTTTTGCGCGGCCAAGTGTAGCACAGTTTTCACATTTTGCAATAATTTAGTCGCGCGCCCGTGGGCGCGCGCATTGATTATTTCCCAGATGTTATTTCCACCCCCGTTGCGGCGTCAAAGTGTTGACGGCCCACGGTAACCCGGCCGTTCGCCAGGTGGGGCGTTGCCTGTTTCCGGATGGGGGTGCGCCAATAAATATCACCGTTTTTCGTGTTAATGGCATACAGGTTGTTGTCCGTCGCCACAACATACGCAACCGCGTCCGCGACGATAAACGGCGTCGCGGTGCCCACATCCACGCACCATGTGCGGGTTCCGTTGGCGTTGTTTATCCGGCAAAACGCGTCGCCAATGCCCCCGGCATAAACCGCACCGCCCGATATAACAATCGGGGCGACAATGTCCAATACGGATGCGCCGCCGGTCATATTGCTGGGGCGATATACATCTGCAATCCATGCGATTTGACGGTTTTTTTGATTAACCTTGACCACTTCGCCGGTGGTCAGGCCCACATACACAAATCCCCCGTGACAGATGGGCTGGGCATCGCTTTTGACAAAGTTCGGCGTGGCAAATCCACTGAATATCTTGCGGTCGCCCATCCAAACGACGTTTGATGTATCCCGGGTGTACGGGCAATCGGTTGCCACCGGTTCCGGGGCGTCGGTTGGGGCGTTGGGGATTTCGGTATTTAAAATCGTCAGATTGGCGGTGTCAAATATCGCCGTTCTGTCCCCGGGCAAAATGGGGTCGTGCGACGAACATGCCGCCATTAATCCGCCCAACATCGCCAAAGATATCGCCGTTTTGCGCATTGTGCATCCCCCCGTGTATTTTATCGCAGTGCCGCCGCACTGGCCGCGACCATGGCCGGGGCGTTTTTATCTGCGACAATTTTGTCCAATATTTTCATGGCGGCGGCCCGGTCCCCATCGGCCAGATATTTCTGGGCGACTGTCAGGCGCGCCGTGTAATAAAACGGTGATTTTTTCGTATCCGCCACCGCCAGATATTTTTCCACATCGGCGGCCGACATTTTATCCCCGCGCAGTGTCACCACATGAATCCGGGCCAAATCGCGGAAATCGCGTGTGTGTCCGTGTTCGGCCAACTGTTCCAATTTTGCGACATCGCCATCCAACAGGTATGCCTGGAACAGGGCCAAATCCGATGTTGCCCCCGACGTATTTGCCGCCAATCCCGCCAACGCGTTTGCATCGCGGTTTTCGATGGCGGATTCGTAATTTTGGGCGGCGGCGATTTTAGACGCGCGGTACGAATGAACCCCGATTTGAATACCGGTTGCGACGATTAAAATCGCCAATGCGCCGCCAATCAGAACGCGGGAATATTTCTTTAAGAATCGCTGTGTTTTTTCGTTATTTACTTCTTCCCAGACTTCACGATACAGGGCATCTTCGGCGTATTCTTCACGCGTTTTCTTGGGGGCTTTGACTTTTTTATTTCTTTCCAACATGGTGGCCATGGAAAATTCTCCTGTCTTGATAATTCATATTTTATTGCTATACTATAAAAGTTATGAAAAAGCAAATCAAGAACGCATTACCGGCGACCCAGACGTCATCTTTGGTGGCGGCGCGTGGCGTCAGCGATGACGTGTCCCTGGCCCAGTATATTCAGATGGTGCAAAAGATTCCGGTCTTGACCGCCGAACAGGAATACGAATACGCGTCCCAGTGGGTAAAAAACGGGGATAAAATCGCGGCGGAAAAACTGGTCGCCAGTCATCTGCGCATGGTCGTGTCGGTGGCGTACGATTTTCGCAACTATGGCATTCCGGTCGGCGATTTGATTGCCAGTGGAAATATGGGCCTGATGCAGGCGTTACAGAAATTCGACCCAGACCGGGGATTTCGGTTTTCTACGTATGCGATGTTCTGGGTCCGGGCGGAAATCTATGAAACGATTTTAAATAATTGGTCGATTGTCAAAATCGGCACGTCCGCCAATCAAAAGCGTGTGTTTTTTAACCTGACGCGGGCGAAACGCGCACTGGGGATTATGGATAACAACATGTCCGATGATCAGACGACGCGCGTGGCCGATTATTTACAGGTTCCCGCCGCCGATGTTCGCCGCATGGCGACCCGTATGGGCGCGCGCGATGTATCGCTGAACACACCGCTGAATGACGAAGATGGGGCGTCGGATATTTTATCCAATTTGCCGGACACACGGGCCCCCATTGACCAAATGGCGGAACAAATCGAATTTCGGCGGCGCGGATATGAATTGTTGCAACGGCATATGGCCGAATTGCCAACCCGCGACCAAGAAATCTTGCGGGCGCGGCGGTTGACGCAACCGGCCGCCACACTGGAAGTTTTATCCCAGAAATACGGCATATCACGGGAACGCGTTCGTCAAATCGAAGAACGGGCGTTCAACAAATTGCGCGCCGCCATTTTGGCCGACGCGGCGGAATAACGGCAACAACGGGTGGGGAAATCATGTCAAAATCAATGAAATTTATGTGCCATATGGCGGTCTGGGCGATTGCAGTGGCGGCGGCGGGTGATGCGATGGCGTGGGATTTGACGCGCGGGCGCACCGCGTTCAAGGTTACCGGATACGGCACCGCCGGGATGTTTGAACCGGACTTTGTCGACGCGGAATTTGTCGGCGATTGGCGCGTGCGCGGCCAATTGAATTATGCCGCGATGGCGGGCCAAACGGTCGGGGCGGTGTATGCGATTGATGCGCTGGCACTGGAAACGGGGCGGCCCCTGCGCGAAGCATTTGGGTTCTGGGAATCGTCCAGATATGGTCGCGTGGAATTGGGGATGACCGATTCCATTGCACGCAAACTGGGGGTTGGATTGCCCGATGTCGGCGGATTGCGCGTCAATGACCAATCGCTGGTTTATAAAAAGATTTCACCCGACGGTCCGGTTATCGCCGACACAACGTTGTCGACCGGCCGATACGCATTGCGCGTGAATGCGGTATCATTGCCGACGCGCCCCGTTCAATATGGGTTATCGGTCGCAGGCTTGACCGACGATTATAATTTCGCCGTGGACGCAGGCATGAAAATTCGTCGTCCCACCGGCAAGGTCAAGACCGCATTCGCCATGGGCGCATCGTTCATGGACGCGCCCGACAATTACCGCGCCGATATTTATGCCCCGCGCGTGACAGCCGATTGGCGTGCCCAGGTGTCAGCGGGCATGAATTTGCAATACAACAGTTGGATTTGGGGATTGTCGGCGCGCGTGATTTATGATGAAAATCCGGTGGGCGTTCAATCCGATGGCGTTGCCGCCGGCACCGGGGTCAGTTATGATTTGTTGAATTACAGTGTATCGTTATCATATCTGTTTACGGATACCGGCATTTGGGGCGATGGTCACAGCTATGCCGACCACACAGGCATTTTGTCATTCCGGTATAAATACAGCAAAAATGTCGACGGATGGATTTCGACCGGTCTGTCCACCCGCCAGGCATTTTTATCCGCGGGCATGCGGTTGACGTTTTAAAAAATAAAAATCCCCCGATTGGGGGATTTTTTTACATGGCTTTATCCTGGGAATTCATGATATCGCGAATTTCGGCGATACAGTTTTCCGTGATGTTTTCACGCGCCGCCGTCAGATATTTGCGCGGGTCAAAGTTTTCCGGATTATCGACAAAGCTTTTACGCAGTGCCGCTGTGAACGCCAGACGGGAATCGCTGTCGACATTAATCTTGCAGATGTTCATCGACACCGCCCGACGCAGCTGGTCGGCCGGGATGCCGCGTGCATCTTTTAATGCGCCGCCCAATTCGTTGATGGTTTTGACCAAGTGTTGGGGGATGCTGGACGCGCCGTGCAAGACCAACGGGAATTCCGGCAATTCGCGGGCAATTTCCGCCAAAATGTCAAAGCGTAATTCTTCGTTATCATTTTTACGCTTGTATGCGCCATGACTGGTCCCGATGGCAATGGCCAGGGAATCAATCCCGCTTTCGCGGACAAAGCGCACAACGTCGGCCGGGTTGGTGTAATGGCTGACATCGCTGAACGTGTTTTCGTCTTCGATACCGGATAACGTCCCCAGTTCGGCTTCGACTGTGACATCGAATTGATGTGCATATTCGGCAACGCGACGGGCCAACGCGATATTTTCGTCCAGTGGCAATTTACTGCCGTCAATCATGACGGATGAAAATCCCAATTGGATGGCTTTTTGACATGCTTCGAAACTGCCGCCGTGGTCCAGATGCAATGCGACATTGCCGGGCGTAAATCCCATACCGCGAATCATCCCCATCAGCATGTCGGGTGTCATGTATTTCATGGCCGATTCCGACACCGCCAAGATAACCGGACTGTGCGTTTCGGATGTGGCGCGACAAATCGCCTGTAACGTTTCCATATTGTAGAAATTAAATGCCGGTACCGCGTATCCGCGCTTTATCGCGTCTGCAAACATGGCGCGCGTGTTGACCAGGCCAAAATCTTTGTATGTCATATTTATATTCTCCTTTGCATACGGGCCAGTATATCATATTTTTTCCAATTACATCAATAAACATCACAAAAACTTGACAATGAAAATATTTGTGCAACAATTAGCGCGAATCGGGAGCAGAGAGTACACGAGTTTTTTATACAAAGGACGTGACATAATGAACAAGATTATGGTTTCTGTATTGGGTCTGATGGCATTGGCCGGATGTTCTTCGTACTATGATTATTACCAGGGCGGCGTCAGATACACCCAGAATGGCACCGACTGCATTTATTATTCCGGCGAATATGCAAACAACTTTACCGGCAACATCGGCGCGATGAACAACGGTAAAAAGATTGTGTATCGCAACACAATGTGTGCCGACCTGTATGCGCGCGACAACATGGGTAACGCGCCGCGTCACGACCGTGTGGCCATTGTTCCGGCCGCCCGCGAAGTCCCGGCAACCCCGGTCACCGTTGAACCGGTTTTGAACCTGGGCTGTAACACATGTGGGGCGCCGGTTTTGAAACGCAAATATATCATTGTCCCGGCGATGTAATCGACCGACGACATTCAATTTCCCCTGTGGGCTGTTGCAGTTGCAACGGCCCTTTTTTTATGATACAATACGCATAGAAAACATAGGGGATTTAACATGAAAAAAATCTTATTCGCATTGACTGCGGTTATTGCCGGTACGGGTGCCGTTATGGCCGCCCCGGCATATGGTGACCCGTGCGCGCTGATTGCCGCGATGCAGGGTGTATTTAAAACATTGCGCACATTGGCGTTTGCCGGCGCGGCGTTCTTTATCGCAACGTGGGCCTGGGGCTTTATCAAGGCTGGCGACGTCAAAATGGACGACCTGCAAAACAAGGGGACCGGTCTGTTGGTCGGCTTTACCCTGTTGTTTGGTATCGGTATGGTATTGCAATTCTTGCCGGGGATTTCCGGTTGTGCCGGCATCGGCTGGTAATCAAAAATCCCCCGGATGGGGGATTTTTTTATCCCCGTTGTCATTGCGAGCCATCGGCGAAGCAATCCAGTAAATAATGAACATTGCCACTTTCCTGGATTGCCACGCGGCGGTGTACCGCCTTGCTCGCAATGACAGGGAAATAGTAAGTGTTCAGCCTAACAAAATATCCCCCCATTCGGGGGACAATGTTATAAATTTGCGCGGCTGCGCTTTATCACCAGCATTGCGAATGCCCCGTGGAAAAAGCGGCGAAGCGTGCCTTCGGCAAACAAATCATCACCGCGTTCGCATCGCTGATAATCTTTTTTGCTCATTTTCAGCAGTGCGGCCGCGTCCGCCACACTGATGCGCAGGTGTTGCCGCGCGCATCGCATGATGTTGCCATAGTAATTTGCGTCGATTAATAATTTAGCCATAGTTTTAACTCCTTTGTAAAAAAACACCGCCGCACATTTTGTGGGCGGTTGGAGGTTAATCGCTATTCGTAGAAAATAGTGTCGTTTATTGGATATTCACGACCCTCCAACCGATTATAGTTGGAGATGTTTTTTGTCTTCGCAGACATCTACGTATCGGGCGATTAAACCCTACACCGGTTTCCCAATGCGTGTAAATTATATCGCATCACGCGCGAATGTTCAAGGGAATTAAATCACCTGGTGTGCGGTGGGCATTTACTGGATTGCCGCGCGCGCTACGCTTACTCGCAATGACAAAGGAGATACAGTGCCAAGCAATTCAACACTATTGTCATTGCGAACGCAGTGACGCAATCCAGTGAATAGTGGTCTGTTCCTTATTATCTGGATTGCCGCGCCACACCGGCGCCCCGCAATGACAAAGGAGATACAGTGCCAAGCAATTCAACACCATTGTCATTGCGAGTGCAACGAAGCAATCCAGTGAATAGTGGTCTATTCCTTATTATCTGGATTGCCACGCGGCGGCGTACCGCCTTGCTCGCAATGACAAGAGAGAGTAAGTGCCCAGTCTTAAAAAAAATC
>JAIDWS010000002.1 GCA_029059055.1 Alphaproteobacteria bacterium | reverse complement strand
TTTGCATCTGGTCAAAAGTATATCAAATTTTTACACCCCGCGCAAGTGCCAAAGGCCCCGCCCCACCCCGAAATCATCCCTGGCGGTACAGGGGTTGTTGGGGTTCCACATGGCATCCGTTTTCACGGAACAGTTGAATCCCGTTCATCCATCCTTTTAAGAATTTTTTGTTATTGCCACGTTTGGATACCTGGACATAGAAATCTTGTAACACGTCCAGAAAATCGTTATGCAAATCGCCGTTATAATTTTCCGCCGCCGCAATCAGTTCCGCGTCCACCTTGCCATTTTGTTTCAAATTGAACATGCCGCGGAATTTGTTAATGCCGGTTGTCACGCCCGACCCCCAGCCGGCCTGTAACACATCCCCGCGGATGGAATCCGGCAATCGGTCAATCCCCGCATTGGTGTAATAACGCGTGTATGCGATATCTTCGACCCGGGAACGGGTCAATGTTTTCATGTCAACGTCGGGATTAAACACCGATGATATACCGTAACATGTATATCCACCACGGTCGTCCGGGTCGTTGCCGCAATCGCCTTCTTTGCGGAAAATGGTAATCATGGCCTTTTCAAACGCGGGATCAATTGTTTCATATTTTCCCGACGTCAAAATCCGGTTTATCCACCAATTACTGCGGGCGGGTGGTGTGCACGGACCACCATGCGTGCGGTTGTTGTGCGTCGTTGGGGCGGTTGTTTCGGACGGGCGCGTGGTGGGTTCGGGCCGCGTGGATGGGGTGGATGTGGGTACATGCGCCACATCTGTGCCGGCCGCCCCAGATGTATCGGGTTTTGGGGTTGACGATTTGGTCAATGCGTTCCCGATGGCGATAATCTTTTCTTCCAATCCCGGTGTTTGTGGGCAATGTTCGGCATCCAACGGGTATTTATCACAATATTGCGCCGGGGTCATATGCGCACGGTCCGTTTCGCTGATACGTTCCAAACGCTGGATTTCCCGCGCCCAATAAGTTTCATCAGATTCGATATTCAGTGCCTGGTACGCAGACGCGTCTTTGTACGGTTCATATCCCGCCGCTTTGTTTTCCATCCGTTCGGTAAACGATACATCCGCAATCGTCGTCGGGAATGCCGCCGCCGCCAATTGGTTCGATGTCCCGGAACCATTTTGCGCCTGTAACCGTTTCATTTCCGTGGCGCGGTCAATGATTCCCTGGCCCCAGGGATCGCCGGGACTGCCCGGGACACGTGGTTGATACGGGTTGGCCATCTGGTATGTGGGTTGATTAATATTGGGATTGGCAATTGTGCCGGTCGGGAATGCGGCACCACCCGATGGGGTTGTCACCCGATACTGGGCAACATAATCCGCAAACAGTGTATCAATATACCCCGCACATGACGAAGCATAATTATGCCCGGGCATACGTGACAGTTGTAACATAATGGCCGGCCGCACATCGGATAATTGCGTGTTCAGACAATGATTACGTGATGCACATTGTGACGCGATTAAAGAATTAACAACCGTCATACAATCACCGGCGTTCAGGTCTGCGCCCTGGACATAAACGGGGACAGGCATGCGTTGGTTATACGGTGCATCCGGCGACCAAAACGGATTGGAAGAATAATTCTGGACATTTTGTATCTGGCCGTATTTGGACATAACCGTCGGGGTCCCGGACGGAAAACTGGTCGCGTGGGACATCACCGGTATTAACCCAAAAAGTATGGTCCAATATTTCATTGCGCCGTTGTCCATGGTTCGTCGTTCATAATCAGGTAATATAATGACGCGTCATCGGTTCCGGGATTGCGTATTACCGGTCGCACGATAAAGATATCGATATTACATGCGTGGGAATTGTGGTCTGATTGGACCTGGACCAAATCCTGGTAAAACTTTTCGGCGGTATCCATCGCCTGTAACATGGCGGCATCATCATCGGCGGCGTTGGTTGAATCGCCCACCCACATCAGCCACATCCCGTGGTTAACAACATTTTCTTGGCCGTCCAAATTATCCGCCGACAATAACCCCAACGGCTTCATTTCCAATCCGTTTGTAAAATCGCCGGTGCTGGTTTCGGTCCAATCGTACATACCGCCGGCGAACTTAAACGCGCCGTAAATCATGCCGCCGGCCGCTTCCACCTTGGCCAGGGTGCCGACATGGCGCAATGTTGATTGGAACAACCAATCACGCACACGGCCCGATTGCATACTGGCCCGGCCCATTTTTGCGGCACGCCCAATGGTTTTGTTGCCCGTGTTTAATGCCCGGCCCGTCCGCCATGCGCGGGCGATAACGTTGCCGCGCTGGGGGATTTGTAATGACCGCAAAGCCCGCCGATACGCCATCACCGCATCCAGGCTGGCGGTGGCCTGGCGATAATTATGGACATCGTCAATTTTTTCCAAATCGCGCGCATGTTGGCCCAAACGGCGAACTTCGTCAGCCTTGGTCGTGTATGCGGCGGCATCCCGAACCCGGTCTATTTTTGCCAATTCTTCGCTGGCCCGGGTCAGATTGCGCGTCGTACGTACATAGTCCTGGACGGTGTCGATTTTCTGTAATTCGCGCACGGTGTTCATGGCATTTTTTGCCGCACGTGTGGCACGGACACCCTTGGTCGCGCCCAAAACCGCCGCCCCACCCCCGACGGTCGCGACCGTAATCGCAACGTCCAGGGCGACTTCGGCCCACGACAGCCATTGCAGATTTACATCCCCCGCCACATAGTATTCATTATCGTCATCGTCAATATTGACCGTCTGTTTGGCGGCAAGATTTATCATGTCGTTTTTCCCGGCAAAGACACTTTTGCTGGTGCAACCGGCACCACTGGGGTAAATTTTATCAATATTATCTTCGATATAACGCAGTGAAATCGTATTCGGTTTGTCCGGGCCAACAAAGTCCGCCAGCGCGTCATGTTCTGTGATTAAAATGGCATACCATGCGGGATCGGTATTGGTCCAAATGGCATCATCGCCCGGCGCGCCAATGCGTGGGGCCGGATTTGCATCGGGCAACGTCCGCTTGGTCGCGATTTTCATCCGCTGGTGCAAGATTTTCGGTTGGGTTTCATAATTTATGGCGATGTGACGGCCGCCCGGGAACGTATATTCAACCGGCATAAAACGAATGGTATCTGTATCCGCGACCGTTGCCAATTCCGGGCATTTCAAGACATCTGCAATAACATCGGGGGATTGAAACACGGAATATATCCATGCCTGGATAACGTGTTCGGGGGCGTTTTCATCCACCGTTGCGGCCGTACGTGCCAACGCATTGGCAAAAACACCACTGGCACAGGGTGTCTGATGGATGGACGTCATCATGATTTCATCGGCGGTTTGAAAATCCGCCCCGGGATTAAATCCATCTGTAACCGTGACCGCATATGCGTGTCCCAGAAATACAGACAAAATCGCAAATCCCAAAATATGTTTCATCAGATTTAATCATCCAGACGAATGGCATCAATAATAATTGATGTGGCCCCATCGGCGGTCGGATACAACGTTGACGCATCATACAACGGCGCGCCGATATACATATCGATATCGTCTTCGTTCCAGTCACAGTTACCCTGGTCGGCGACATCCTTGATAATGATGGATTTTGCCTGGTCCCACAGTTTTTGGTTGGCCTTGAAAATATCACCGGGAACGGGCAATCCGTCCTTTTTAATAACGCGCAGGGCATAATTGCTGTCTTCGTCCACGCACAGGTTTTGGCCAAAAATCTTTCTGAACACTTTGGTATTTAAATCATCTGTGGGACTGCCCAGTGGGTCCTTGGTACAGGATAAGTAGCATCCTTCGCCGGCATCGGTTCCGGTGCAATTCATCACCTTGGTATTCAGTTCCGACGATAAAAAGCTGTATACCGCCGCAATACCGCCGGCCGCCGATATGGGCGTGCTGAGTGCGAATGTCGTCAATGCCCGCGTCAACGCATTGCTGGCCGCGGCCGTTTCCGCCAACAGTGCCGCTTCGGCTGCACTTAAATCTGCGGCGGCCGTGGTGGCGGCGCGCTGTGCGGCCTTGGTCGCGGCCTGTTTTGCAATTTTATCATCCACCAATTTCAGTGCATTGGTTAATGCCGCATCACCCGGTGTTGCCGCCAGACGTGCCTGTAATTCTGTGCGCAATGCCGCGTCATAGACCCGTTTCTTGCCGGCGCTGTGCATGGATTGTTTGACCGCTTTAATTGTGGCATCCCGCGCGACGGCGTTTGTGGCGGCTTTACTGGCCGCTTCGGCTGCGGTTTGGGCGGCAACGGCCTGGGTCGCCGCGGTGCGGGCGGCGGATTCTGCGGCGGCCTTGCCGGCGATATCCATTCCCAATCGTTTGGCGGTTGCGTCAACGGCGGCTTTCTTTGCCCCCTTGCGTACGCCAATTTTTACCAGATTTTTTCCACCCTGGGTGATGGCGGTTTTGGCACCCTGGATGGCAACGCCACCCGAACCAAACGAAAATACCGCCGCAACAATCGTGGCCGCCCACAGACCCGCTTCGATTCCCATTTCGTACGACCGGTCGTTTTCACATACAAACAGTGTCCGTTCATTACTGGTCAGGGATAATGCCGCCGCCACTTCTTCGACAATATAGTCCCAGCGGATGTCCATCACCAAATCGTTGTCGGCAATGCTGATATCTTCGTCCGATGTGCGTGCCAACAGATAATCCCGACAGATATCAATATTTTTGGTAAAATATTCAACCAAACTGTCCGACGTGATGATAATTGCGTCATCGTTGGTCACATTGGTCAATATTGTATCCGCCAAATCCGTGGCCAATCCACGAACACACGCCGCATTATCTGCGCGGGCCACCCCCATCATGAAAATGACAGGCAATACAAACATTAAAAATCGTACGATACGTTTCATTATTTTGGAAATGCCGATATAATTTTATCAATCAATGCCTGGCGGTCGGCGGCAGACACAGGTTGCGCCCCCGTCCCGCCCGATTGGTTTTGACCGGCACCACCCCCGGTTGTCGTTGTGGCTGTGGTTGCAGATGCCGCGGCACCCTGTTTTTCACGGGCACATTCGGTGGGCATGCGGCGACACCATTCGGCATAATTCGTCTGTTTCAAGAATTCCATTTTCTGTTGTTCCCGTGCCCAATAAGTTTCATCGGATTCGATATTCAGTGCCTGGTACGCAGACGCGTCTTTGTACGGTTCGTATCCCGCCGCTTTGTTTTCCATACGTTCGGTAAATGATACATCCGCAATCGTCGTCGGGAATGCCGCCGCCGCCAATTGGTTCGATGTCCCGGAACCATTTTGCGCCTGTAACCGTTTCATTTCCGTGGCGCGGTCAATGATTCCCTGGCCCCAGGGATCGCCGGGACTGCCCGGGACACGTGGTTGATACGGGTTGGCCATCTGGTATGTGGGTTGATTAATATTGGGATTGGCAATTGTGCCGGTCGGGAATGCGGCACCACCCGATGGGGTTGTCACCCGATACTGGGCAACATAATCCGCAAACAGTGTATCAATATACCCCGCACATGACGAAGCATAATTATGCCCGGGCATACGTGACAGTTGTAACATAATGGCCGGCCGCACATCGGATAATTGCGTGTTCAGACAATGATTACGTGATGCACATTGTGACGCGATTAAAGAATTAACAACCGTCATACAATCACCGGCGTTCAGGTCTGCGCCCTGGACATAAACGGGGACAGGCATGCGTTGGTTATACGGTGCATCCGGCGACCAAAACGGATTGGAAGAATAATTCTGGACATTTTGTATCTGGCCGTATTTGGACATAACCGTCGGGGTCCCGGACGGAAAACTGGTCGCGTGGGACATCACCGGTATTAACCCAAAAAGCAACGAAATTGATATTTTTTTCATTCTGGCCATCCCACATTTTCCCTGTGATTATAACAAAAACCACAACCCAAGCAAAGCAATAATTGCGCCTGCAAAGAAAAACGGGGCAAACGGGATAAAGCGCGCCCGCCGACGCATGCCCCAAATCCCGCCCAGGATGCACGCCACCAGCGTCGCCACGGCCAACCCCGTCATCCCC
>JAIDWS010000019.1 GCA_029059055.1 Alphaproteobacteria bacterium | reverse complement strand
GGGGGCGCGGAGATGGTTAAACCCCCCAGACCCTCATTTCAATGCGACACCTTGGGGGGTGGGTGGGGGTGATAGGGATATAAGCAGGTGTTTTAACCTGTTATCGTACTCATAAATAAGGTGTGTGGGGGTATGGGCTATATGGATGGGTGTGTAAGTTGGTTGACAATAAACAGCCCGACACGTCGCTTGTCATGCCCGACGTCGCACGAAAGCGCATTTTATAGCATCAGCACCCATAAAAAACACTAACGCACGACGTCGGCCATTTGTCGCATGTTTAATATACGCGCATCCGGCCCATACGTTCATAAATTGCATTAAAGCCATAGTGTATGTTATTTGGTAGGGTTATAACGCTGGAATATATCAAAACATCCATAATCAGCCCCATTGCCAATAACACAGCAATCGCAGTCAATAACCAGTTTGTTCGAGTCAGCGCATCCGCCAATGATTTTTGTTCAGTGTTTTGTGGTGTTTTCATTACTAATCCCTCCATGTATTATTATGTTCTATGGTTTCTTTTACTTTGCCTTTGTGAACAAATGTATAGGTTGCCCCACGTTTTGAGAGTTTCACGGCGACACCTAACAGATAACGATACTCATGCTGACTGTTCGTTAAACATTTTAGTTTTTCCATATCATAAGTAGCATCGTTGCTCTCCAACTTGAACTCTGCCACTAATAAATTATGGTCGTTTGTATTACGGATATGCAATAGCAGGTCTGGCTGGACATACCTTTCTGCGCACGGCAACTCTTTTACGCCATGCACGTTTTTGTTATATTCGCAGTCCACGTTGTAATGTTGCCATCTAACGAACCTTGGGTCATTATACAGCATATCCTGCATATAATACATGACCCGTGTTTGGCACGCAGTTTCCATACCGCCACGCGCAATCAAGTAATAATCGTTGGCATATAATTTTGCCACAGATTCAAATAACAGGGCTTTCAACAGGTCAATTGTCGGCATGTTTGCCTCCCGGCGCAAAAAAACTACGAAAAAAGAATGTGATATTAAAACTGTTTATTTGTTTGGGATAGTCTTTCTCAAATGTTTTATTCTTAAGATGACTGTCGTCAACATTAAATTTGATATCATCTATAGATAGGTTAGTTTGTCCTGTTAAATAGAATATTCTGAGCCCATATGCAGAATCCTTTTTACTGATTGAATATTGGATTCCGCCGCCAAAACGAACCATTGTTTTTGTGTTTTCTAACACATTAAATCCATTTACATACATAGAGTCCGACATGGTTAAACGCAATTGACCGAGACTGCCAATCCCAAATAGAGTCCATCGTTGCGAAATGTTTACGCCCAACTGCGAATATAAAAATTCAGCATATGATAAATCTATATCAACAGAATAATGTGCTTTATAAAAATCGGTTGAAACGGTAGATTTTGGCAAAAATATATAATTCAACTGTCCTGCCAATGAACCATAAAAGTATTTTGTTTTATAATCTAAACCTAGGTCTAAATTGAATCCGGTGTTATTGATGCCAGTACTTGCACCAATTCCGCCAAATATCCCTATTGTTTCACTGGGTTCCTTTGAAAAATGCAGTTCGCTGCTGGGATAATAGGTTGTTTCGCCACCACTAATACTGAGGCTTTTATTTATTTCATAAAAACCCTTTTTTGAAAAATTCAACCGATGGGACTTGTCTGGTGATAATTCCCCCGTTGTATTGCCTTTTATTTCCTTGCCATCAACGGTTATGCGCACATCTGGATTGCGAACCTTGAATGCAGAAAAATCCAAACGTCCCGGCAATTTTTCCATACCTATTATATATTCACTGTCAGAATCCTTAGAAAATGTGCGAGTGCGGGTTATTTTTACCGCTTCGCTGTTCGTTGCGGTTATGGTCTGTTCCAGTCCCAGCGGTGCATTAAACACAACCGGTTCTTTGCCCTTGTTGACGCCATTTATTTCAATTTGCGAATTTTTCAGGCTGGTGCGCACCGTTATGCGCTTTGAATCGCGTTTTAATGTCTTGCTTATGCGTCCAGACGTCGGAACAATAACCTGCTGCGTCACTGGGGTATAATTTTCCTTGGTTATTTCCAGCGAATGCTTACCATTGCACACATTGCCGAATTTTATGGGACTTGTTCCTTGGTATTTTCCATTGTCCAGCGTGACATAAGCCCCACCAGGGGTCGTCACAATTTCAACCGGAGCACCCTTGCACTGCGTGTCTCCCTGTACTTCAGTGAACGTTAGGGGTTGTTCTTTTTCTGCATCCCCCAGTTTAGCCAGTCGTTCTTTTTCGCGGGTTATTTCCGCCTTTGGATACCTGTACTGCACACAGCCGACCCATGCGCCCGATGTTTTTTGCGTGTCACTTTTCTGGCGTTCCAAGCCTTTCAGTGTTATTGCGCCAATTGTGCGTTCATAAGAACGTGTTGTTCCGTCTGCACTGGTTGTGTCGGAATAAAATTCAGACTGCATGTTCAGTTTGACACCAAACAGGCGTCCCAACTGGGCATCGATATCGCGTTCTGCCTTGGCCTGGGCATCTGCAGCACTGGTATCTGAATATACGCGGGCCACAAAATATTTATATTTTGCATCATCAGGTGGTGTTTCGGTTGCCCAATCACATCCGGCGGCAATTGCCCCATATGACGTCAAAACGCCCAGACAAAACACGGCAAAACATTTCATAATACGCGCCCTTTATTCGGTTATTTCATACTGCTGGGCAACCATTAAATCCCACTGCTGGGCGGCTTTCTTTTTCAGGTCTTCGGATATACCCTTGTGCCCATTTAATGTGCGGTCAATCGCTTTTTTCAGGTCGGCCTCGCTAATCTTTACACGGGCAAACACCGAATAAAACATTTCTTTGTCGCCATCGGCACTGACTGTGCTGACAACCTTTTCCCAATAATGGTCACTGGGAACTGCCTTGGACATTACTGCCTTGGCGGATTCAGTGCTAACAAACTGAACCTGTGTCGCATCATATGTGGTGCCTTCTTCGGCATTCTGGAACATATAGGTCAGGTTTTGGTTTATTGCCCCGGCGATTGAATTTTTGGCGTTATTTTCCGCAATTCTGTACCCCATGGAAATATTGGCTTTTTCAGCAGGAATACGCGCCTGACCCAGGAAATACAGGTCGGAGCCCTTGCGGGTCAATGGCTTTTCTTCTTTTGCCCATGACGGACGCGAACCGCGGTCATCGCTGCGCGATACAACTTTGTCGCCCATGCCACCACCGCATGCACTAAGCGCGGCAACTGTTGCCAACATTAAAACTGATTTTTTCATTTTTTCTCCTTTTGTTTATTTATTGTTAAAATTGCCACCCAACAAATGTCATTGGTGGTGGCGTTTGGTTATGCAGGTATTCGGTTCCCCCATCTTTGTAAAGCGCGTTGCAAATAACATCACTGGCTGTTATTTTGAATGCGATTTCTTCAATATTCTGTACTTGGGTTAAATTATAAGTGCCAAGAACTCCGGCACACGAAATCTGCAGTAAAGCGTTTTGCTGTTTTGGTGACGTTTCAAAGTCTTTACTTTCGCCATTACGTATTTTTTGTGTTTGGGTCCGATTTAATGTGACGTTTGCCCCTATAAACTTTCCGCACCAAGCTGACTCTCGCGTTATTTTTATCATTTCAGGTTCCATATAAAAAATTAAACCGTCAACAAGAATTGACGGTCGGGGAGTTCGAAAAATCATACTTTCAATGACCCTGTTGGCCTTTCGGGCATGCCCGTGTTGTATAGCCAATAGCGCCCCGACCAATAAAGGTCAGGGAATAAATAACGATGCAAAACAACAGGAACGACATCGGACTAACGATGACATTTGTTTCGCACCGGAAAGTAAAGGCTTTTCGACGGCCCCGAACCCAATTCCCATTGGATTCACATAATATTTTATCACGGACAAAAGTCCGTCGCAAGGGGTTTATAAAAGACCATAAATGATATACGATATCGAATCGTTTCTTTTATTGTTTTTTGCAATTTTTTGTTGGTTTCCTGCGGTGTAGAAAATTTTTCACATTTTTATTTTAATTATGTTATAATACGTTCATATCGCTTAAACAAATTTATATCGCTTATAAGGCGTATTCTATCTTGTTTGTTTTAAGTTTATGATTCGGGTTTTGCGATTCAGATTTATGACTGCCGCGATTGCGGTGTTTTTTTGTGCAATTTTCACGATTCATTTTTCCTGACTAAATTTCCCTGACAAATTATGACAAGCCCCTACGTGGGGCTTTTTTTGACTGTTTTTCGCGAGTTGTTGTCATGACCGATGTCAATGACGACTTGACTCACGATTCATAGTCGAGCAACAATCCTGACCGACAATGGTGTCGGGCGGGCAAATGTTGCCAACCCCAAACAACAAAAAGGAGTAAAAATGGGGAACTACATAAATATTGACCGCATTGGCGCGGAAACACACGCACAGTTTGACGCCTTTGCCGCCAGCATTATGGCCGACACTATGCGCGAACTAAACGCACCGAACCAAGAGCTGGATTGTGGCATGGACGACCAGTGCATGCGCAAACTGCAACACTGGGCCAATGCTGGCCTGTTAAATGTACAGCCGGGGCAACCATGGTCGGCGCTGGATGTTGCCATGGCAACGGTCTTGACTGTGCTGAAAAAACGCGGGCTGTCTATGGCGGCTTTGCGTCAAATACTGGATGGGTTAAACCTGCCTATGTATGAAGAGCTGTCTGTGCTGGGGTTTGCTGTGCTGTTATGCCGACAGGAGTATCACAGCGGTCACCAGATGCATAATGCGCCATATTTGGTGATAGACGGCGAAAACAGAATAACACTGTGTCGAGCCGCAGATATAGGGCTAATATGTACAGCACCAGAAATCCCAACTTATTCGCATATTGTCCTGAATATGGGCCGTGCGTTGCAAGAATGCGATTTCATACACAAAATCGCGCTGTCGTATGAGGCTGATTTTTCCGAACTACCCGCACAAATTCTTGCGCGACTGTTGGATTCTAACACCAAACGTTTCAGCATAGACCGCGAGCACGGGCGAATAAAAACCGTTTCAAATGGAGGCACAGACCCACAGTACGGCGAACGCGTCATCAAATACGCTGGCGGTCGCGTGGTGTCCGACACGGTGACAACAATGGAGGCACTGAATGAATAGTGCACAAATATTTAACCCGCTGCGGGTTGCGACTGGACACACCAGCGCAGCCCATAGCGCATTTAACAAATCTTGTTTTAGTGACTGGATAAGCCAGAGCCAAAACGCAGCCCAAAAGGTGTTGCTATGGCGGTCTTATCAGTTGCCCAGGCAAGGAAATATGTAAAGGATACAACCTTTACGAATGAACAACTGGCAGAAATGCTGGCTCTTATGGAAGAGTTCGCATGGACGCTACTAAACAAATAACAAAACACACCTTGGGCACCTAAACCTCAAGGGGTGCAAAATAAAGGAGCAAATTATGAAAAATGCAATCTGCTATTATCGCGTATCATCGGACAGACAGGCTCGCGATAACACAATCGAGTCCCAGAAACAGGAGTGCCAAAACTATACAAAATACCAGGGGTTGGAAATAATAGCCGAATTTCAAGATGAGGGTATATCTGGGGCTGTTGATAACCGGCCTGGCATTATGCAGATGCTGGAATGTCTTGCACGCAATAAAACGAAAGCGAAACAGGAAAAAATAGCCGTTGTTATTCAAGACATATCTCGATTAGCGCGTGACGTAGGTTTGTTTAGCAGAATCCGCAAAGATATAGAATCTTTTGGTGGCGAGCTGCATCTGGTAAATAGAAAAACCGAAGACACCCCCGAAGGGCGCTTTATGGATAATATAGAGGCTGCAAATGCGCAATATCACCGCGATTCTAATAAAGTAAAAACAAGAGTCCGAATGAGGGTTTTGCTGGAAATGGGCTACTATCAGTTTTTGCCGCCATTAGGGTTAAAACGAGAAAGGGATTCACATAACCAAGTGATTATTGTACGTGACGAACCGCGCGCCAGTGTTATATGCGAGGCTTTTGCAAAGTACGCAGCAGGCGAGTTTAATACAAAGCACGAAGTCGCACTATTTTTGCGCGATTCTGGTGCGTTTGACGGCGTTAAACTAACCGACACCAAGGTGGGCGAGATGTTAAAAAATGAAGTATACACCGGTATATTCGCATACGAAAAATGGGGAATCCCACGCCAAGAATGGAAAATGGAAAAACTAATCCCTGTTGAACTGTTTCAGGTTGTACAGGCACGAATACAGCGCAACGGTCGCACCCCGCGCCACACCAACAACGCTGTGGACTTTCCGCTGACTGGTGTTATATATTGCGAACACTGCGGTTGGCCTCTGACCGGCTATTATGCCAAGGGGTATAAGGGTAAGCTGCATCCATATTACCGCTGCCATAATAAAGCCTGCGAATACAACAAGCGGTCTGTGCAGCGCGCCTTGGTAGAAGACGCATTTCTGGAACGCCTGCACGCCGCCCAGGCAGACGATGCGGTACTGGATTTATTTGTCGAAGTCCTGAACCGTGTCTGCAAGACCAAGGAACGCGATAACGATGCCATTCGGCAAAAGATGCGTGCAGACATTGCCACATTGGAAACCAGAATCTCGTCCATAGGTGGTCTGGTCGCAGATGCTGCCACAAAAGGGGACGGTGCGCTGGTGGATTTATATCAGGGGCAATTATTAGCCATGACAGCCCAGAAAGGGGAACTGGAATCACGACTGGAGGCTATGCCTCCATTGTCGGCCAGTGAAAAGTTTCGAACGGCCATAGAACGCGGGCGAACATTTTTCAAAAACCCTGGAATTCTGTGGAAAAATGGAAGTGTGCCACAGAAAAAGCGGCTCGTTCGGATGCTTTTTACGGAAAAACCACGCTGGACTGCTGAAAATGGATTTCGAACGGCCCGGATGCCGCGGATTTTCAATAAAAATACCGTCCAAATGGACGGTAAATCATTTTTGGCAGCCCCAACCGGATTCGAACCGGTGTTCTCGCCTTGAAAGGGCGGTGTCCTAGGCCTCTAGACGATGGGGCCAAAACTGCCGTTTCAATTTGATTTTTTTCAAATTGCTGGCAGATTATAACCCCATCCACAACCGTTGTCAAGTGAATATGCGATTATTCGTTGACCGGGGTCGGAATTTCTGCAACTTGGTCAAAAACGATTTCTTGGTCGTCGGCGTTTTTGATGGTCAATTTGCTGTCGCTGATTTCATATGTGTCGGCGGTGTTCATAAATTGTAAAAACGCCTGTTCGACTTCCATCGCATTTTGGGGACCCATCATCATGGTCGTCGCCAGATTGCCGAATTTGATTTTTTCGCCATCCGCGATGTACGGCCCGTTATACAGGTTGACAATCTGGCCGTGAACCGTCATGTCGTTCGGGTCAAACGCCAATGCGATGTTAACCCCGTCTTGCTGGGCGATGTAATTGTTCCCTTTCAGGGCATCCGGGTTTTGTTGCGGGGTGGAATTATCGCATGCCGCCAATGCCGCCATGGCCCCGGCCAGGGCAAAGTATTTTAAATTCATGTATTTTCTCCTTTGGTCATATGGAATCAGTATAACATACTTTTTGCGGGAATAAATCGAATTTATGTCATGGTGGTTTTGTGTGTATTCCCATCCGGGGGATATATTAAAAAAATACCGCCGGATGGCGGTAAAAATCTCTGGCGGGATTGACGGGGCTCGAACCCGCGACCTTCTGCGTGACAGGCAGACGCTCTAACCAAACTGAGCTACAACCCCAGAGCGTTACGTATATTAACCCTTTGTCGGAATAAATGCAAGTGGTTTTTTTAGAAAATATAGATTTTGTGGCGCATCACGGGATGGTATTAAAAAATCCCGGTAACACCGGGATTTTTTTGGATTTAGTTGCAGCTGCCAATAATCTTGGAGATGGAAATATCCTTGTGCAGCAAGAAATCATATTCACAGTTGCCGGATTTATAAGAACCTGTGCAGGCCGCCAAAGTCATGACAGCAAACAGAGCCAACATTACTTTTTTCATTTACTTCTCCTTTCGTTAAAAAAGCACGTTGGGATTATATCCCCATTGCGATATGTTTTCAAGTTTTTTATAGGGAATTTTTCACCCACTGAATTCCGCGGGGTGTCACGATGATAACATCAAATCGGGCGTCGCCCCGCCAACCGGTCCGCATCAGATATGTTTCCGCCGCCGCACGCAGACGGGCATTTTGACGCGCGGTTATGGCATCCCATGCATCGGTCGGGGTGGGGCGGTGTTTAACCTCGCAAAAAACAATCAGATTTTTACGCCGGGCAATAATATCAATTTCGGCGCGGCCCGTATGACGCCCCGTTACATATCGTGTATGTATAATTCGAAACCCGTGCAGCCGTAAATACATTCGCGCCCAGAATTCCGCCCGCAATCCCGTTTGATAAGATGTTGGATAATCAGAACGCATACGGTTTTGCATGGAAATTTTCGCGGGCCTGTTGCACATTTTTCGCGGTGTCGGTGGAAAAACGCCCCATGTCCACCAAATCCAGCGACCCGTAATACGCCGTCATCATCGGGTCATATGCGTTGCTGGTGGTAATCCATTTGTCGGTGCCGGAATTTGGTGCCGCGTATTTATCCAGAACATTTTGCCAAAACGCCAGAATCTTTTTTTCGCGTTGGTTGGCGAATTTTTCCGCATCACCTTCGACTTCGTTCACGTCATTGGTGTACACAACGCGCCATACAACGTTGTCGGTGGCATTGCTGGTAAAATAAACAACGATTTCTTCGCCGGTGGTTTCCCGCACCAAATGCAATTCCGATGCATACAGCAATCCCCGATTTCGCGCCAGACTGTTAATACATTTTTCCAATTCGGCCGGTGCATAGATTCCCTGTTGACGGCATTCGTAATCCAGGTTGTATTTCCAATCCTTGGCAATGGTATAGATAATGCTGTTTTTCTGGCGCGGGGCGTATAATCCCTTGGTCTTAAAGAACAGGGTTTGCACATCTTCGAACGGCATGCCCAACATGATGCCTGCGATATCAAAACCGGCGACATTAACGGTGCCGGCATCCGCATTCAGTGTAACCGGACCGGCATTGATGTCGGCATCCCCGCTGTCGACGATGGCAAAGTTTTCAAATGAAAAATCATCCGCCCCGTATGCCGTGGCTGTTACACATAAAATTGCCAAAAACAGTCCCAGTTTCTGTAACATTTTATCCATGCCTTAATTTAAATTCTGGGCCACCCGTTCCACACGGAATTTAAAGATGGCCGCCGGGTCGCCCCCCCGGTCCAGGTATTCGCGCACGTCAAAGGGTTTGCCCTGCATCGTGTCACGCAGTTGTTTTTCAAAGCGCACCTGTAAATAAATGATGCCGCGCGTTGTGGTGGGCCGCGCCGTCATATCATTTGGCGTGTCCCATGTTTTTAATTCGTATACCACGGTCCAATAATCGCTGCCGGTGGGTTTTAAAATTTCATCTGCAACCGTTACCGTCCGCAACACACGGGCATCCGCCAGGCGTTCAATTACCTGGGCCTGGCCGTCTTTCCATTCGTTGAATACGTCCGGTGTTGATAACATGGACAGAATGCTGCCCCGGCGTGTACGTTGGGCGATATCTTCGGCATCGGGGGTGATATAGAAATATTCCGTCACAAATTTTTTAATCAATGTTTCCAATATGGTGTCATCGGACAATTGGTCAATGGACAGTGGTGTGCCAATTCGCGCCGCCGACAGATTGTTCGGTTGAAAAATATATGGCTGTATCGTTAATTCGTCCCCCGCGTCAAACAACGCGCCCGCAAAATACAATCCCGCCCCCGTAACCAGTAACAGGGCCAAACCGGCGAAAAACATAATAATCTTCTTCATCAGTTCATCCGATACGCGTTAAATGCCGCGATATAGAACCCCATTGTTGACGGGTAATATTTGGTGTTGCGGGCAACCTTTACAAAAGCCTGAATCTGCATGGGGGCGCCGGCCGATGACAAAACGGTGGCCCGAACGCGAAATGTGCCGCCCGCGTCTGTAATGTCGCCCGCGGGTGTTATGGACAATGTCGCCGGGTCCACCGCCCAGGTTTCGCCGCGACCACTGCGTTCCATATAATCGTCCAGCACGTTGTATGTAAATTGACTGAACACATCGTCGCCGGCCCCGCAATAAATCGCGCACAGTCGTGTCCCGAACAGCAACGCGTCGCCCGATGCGCATTCTTCGCGGTTACATTTGCGCCATGCGGCGTTATCTTCGGTGTCGATGCCCGATATGCGAAACCAATTGGTGACATATTTGCCGACGACGGATTCCTGGATTGTGCGGACGGCCGAATATTCCAATGCCGGCCCGTTGCGGCCCACAATGGTCCACGTGCCGGTTGCGCCGTTAATTGAAATCATAAACGGGTCCAATCGGCGTGACGCGGCCGACCACAACAACAGGCCGCACAGACAGATAATGATGAAAAAGGCAATTAACGTCCAAACAGCCATCACCCGCGACAAAGCAATGCGCGGGCCGGCCGGAAATGCGGGCGTTTCAAAATTGCCTGGGTAATCCAATCTGTCCCCCCTGTGGATGGATATAAATATGGGTGGATTTTATCACCGTCATCAGGCCTGGTACACCATGATACAGGCGCACGGGCTGAGCTTTAATTCATTTGTGTCATAACCGACACCCACCGGTTCGCGGTCATATACCTGGCCGCAACCGGCCAATGCCACGGCCACAAACACGCCCAAGATAATTTTTTTCATGCCATTCCCCCTTTCTTGCGGGGCGCGCGGCCCCATTTGGATGCTTATTTGGATAATAGTAAAAATCCCGGGACTGCGTCAAGCTTTAAAACAAGATGTCTATACAAACCTGTTGACAATTTGGAATAAAGGGTTACTATTAAACACTACAACTTTTTTTTAGGATGAAAAAAGATATGACAGACAGTGACCGACAAAATGTCGCCAATATATCGATAAAATATTTTGATAACTTTCATCAGATTTTGGACCGTCGCGGTCGTCCGCTGACAAACATTTATTGGTCGCGCACGCCCATTGACATCCCGTCGGTTGGCACCGTTTATTTTATTCACGGTTACGGCGGCAGCCCCGTTGAACCATGTATGAAAGAACCGATGAAACTGGCACTGGGCCATGGGTTCGATGTTGTCGCCATCGAAGGGGTGGCTTTGTCCGCGACCAGCGGCGCCCCGCGCAAGATTTTGGATATGAATTTGGCGCGCCAGAAATTGGCCCTGTTGCGGGGATTGGGACAGGCCCGGGCTTTAACCGATTTGAATCAATCGTATAAAGTCGCCTGGGTGCATTCCATTTCGTGCCGCGCGTTGTCGGATTTGGTGGTTATGTTGCCGGAAATGCGTTGCTTCTTTGACGAAGTCATTTTGAACAACCCGTACTTTTTACCGCCGTCGCGCGTTTTCCAAACCCAGGAAAGATATATGCGCCGTGACCCGTCGGGCAAAACATGGCGTACATTGATGGGGCGCACCAGTATGCAACAGCGTAATATTGAAAATGTTCAATACCGGGTGCCGACCAGTTTATATAATCTGGCGGTGCCGTTGCCGGCCCAATGGCAATCCACGGCCATGCCGGTGGGTGGTTTGGCCCGTACGATGTCGCACTTTTTGGGGGATATGCGATTGGCGTTTGTTTTGGGGACGGCCGATGATATGGCGGAATACACCCAGAATGTGGAATTATATGACGGGTTGCAGATTCCGAACAAAGAATTAAAGGAAATTCCCGGTGCCAATCATTCATTTGAAAATGCACTGGATGAATATCGCGATTGTTCGCAACAGATTTTGACCAAGATTCGCAACCGGCGTGTCAGACAATAATCGGTAATAATAACAGCGCGGGGATATCCCCGCGCTGTTGTTTTTGTTGTATCAGAATTGGGTTTCAAATGATAACAAGAATCGCTGTTCGCGGTCATACTTGTTCATTTTCAACGGCCAACCCCACGAAAAGTTCATCGGCCCCATTGGCGTGTTCCAATAAATCCCGACACCGACGGATGTACGTAAATCTTGGTCGATGTGGTTGGGGCGCCCGGCGAAATAATCTTCTTCTTTTGGTGGTTTGCCCAAAATACCGTAATCGGCGAACACGAACCCTTTGACCTGGTATTCATCGGGGATAAAGATGGGAAAGTTCAACTGGGTCGACCCGTTGATTTTCCATAATCCCCCCAGGGAATAGTTGGTATATGCCCAGTTTCGTGACCCGACACCCGCCACGTCAAACCCGCGCAATGATTCCCCGCCCAAGAAATAACGATACACGCGCGAAATATAATCCCCGCCAATCGATTGCAGCAATCCGAAATCCAGCGATGAACGCAATTGCCACCGGTCATCCCAGAATTTAACCATCCCGATAACATCCGCGCTGTATCGCATGAACGTTTCGGTGCCGCCAAATCCGGTGTACGCAATGCCGACATTGCCAACCACCCCGGTGTGGGTGTTTTGTTCAAAATTGGTATCCAGATTGTGATATCTGAAATTCGTACCCAATGTGTACAGGTTTGCGGCCTGCCATCCGGATGATTGAATGTCATAATTTTGGTCGAACGATGCCGACAAACGCAATGTCTGGGACCAATGGTCGGTCAATTTCCAGCCCATGCGGCCCGATATCGCAAAAGAATCGCGGTCATATCCAAAACTGCCCAGGGATGAATAATCATACATTGTATACGATACATCAAATCCACCCGACAGCGCCCGCCCGAACAAATACGGTTCGGTAAAGCTGAACAATGCCTGTTTCTGATATTCTGCGATGGAACCGCGCAATTGTACAATCTGGCCGCGGCCCATAAAGTTGTTTTCCGTAATCCCTGCGTCAACCATGAACCCGTTGATGTTGGACCATCCAAATCCCCCGGATAATTCCCCGGTCGGTTGTTCTTCGACCTTGACATCCAGGTTCATCATATTGGCATCCGCAATACGGGTCGGCACCATCTGAACATCTTTGAAATAACGCGTCCGCATCAGGCGTTGGCGGCCTTCTTCGATTGTTTGCAGGGAAAACGGATCGCCCGCCCGCATTGGTAACAATTGTTCAATCACCGTATCAAACGTGCGCACATTCCCCAGGATATTAATACTGTTCAAATAAATGCGGTTGGTTTTTTGCAGTTTGAATTCCATGTCGATGGTATGGCTGTCATCATGTTTTACCGGAACCGGTTCAACACTGATGAACGCGTAACCGTAATCGGCCACCGCCCCGCGCAGGGCAATCATCGTTTCTTCGACCAGGTCGACATTATACGTATCTTTTTCCGACATTTTCAGGGCGCGTTTCAACACGTCGTCGGGAACATCCGGAAATGGATTGTCCACACTTAATTTGCCGAATTTGTATTTGGGGCCTTCGTCGACGGTGAATGTGACGGAATAATATTCACGGTCGGGGGTAAATTCGCCGGCGGCATTTTTTACCTGGAAATCCGCATACCCATTGCGCAGATAAAACTGGCGTAACATTTGCTGATCATACAGGATGCGGTCTTCGTCAAATACGTCGAATTGGGTCATAAACCGCCACCAGGCATGTTCGCGCGATAATAATTCCCCGCGCAGTGTGCGACTGCTGAATTTTTTATTCCCGGAAAAATTGATGTCACGAATGTATGTGGGATGACCTTCTTTGATTTCATACACCACATTGACGCGGTTATCCGACAGCTTTATCTTTTTCGGTTCGATTTTTGTGCCGAAAAAACCCTTGCGCTGGTAAATGGTCAACATACGCTGAACGTCGGCCCCAATGACGGATTCGTCATACGAAGAACGTTCTTTTAACTGGATTTCTTTTTTCAAATCGTCGGTGGAAATGTCATCATTACCTTCGACGGTGACACGGGCGACGATGGGGGCTTCGGTGACATTAATCTTTAACACATCGCCCGACATGCGTACGTCAATTTTGGAAAAATATCCGCTTTCCTGTAATTTCTTGGCGATTTGGTTCACGTTTTCAGAATTCAGGTTGGCCCCCACCCGGACATCCGACAGAATGCGAATGGATTCCGCATCCATACGGCTGTTGCCGGCGACGTCAATTCGTGAAACCGTTGCGCCATGGGTCACCTGGGGCATTTGGGCCACCACCAACGCCACCATCGATATGGCGGCACCACGATAAAATAATTTTGTGTGATTTGTCATCAGATACATTCCCCGTTTGATGATTTAGCGCAGGCCGAACACACGGGCCAAATCGTTCCACATTGTCAACGCAAACAGACACGCGATTAAAACCCAACCACATATAATCGCAATTTCCATACCACGTCCGCCCAGTTTGCGCCGTGTGATTCCTTCGATAATCAATATCAACAGATATCCCCCGTCCAGAACCGGTAACGGCAACAGGTTAATGACCCCCAGATTGACCGACAACAACGCGATAATCGACAATAATGCAAAGAATCCCATGGCCATGGCCTGGCCGGAAACTTCGGCGATGGTGATAAACGACCCCAATTGTTTGGATGAACGTTCGCCTGTCACAATTTGCTTTAACACCACCAACAGTGTTTTTGATTGATGATATGTTTCACGTGCACCGGAATAAATGGCGCCAAAGAATCCCTTTTTCCGGAATTCGGTCTTGCTGCCGTCGGCAATCAATCCCCAACGTTCGGCGGGGCTTAATTTCACCTGGACCAATTTGTCACCACGGACCAGCAACACATTCGCATCGCGGTTGGATGCCAATTCTTTGGCGATAATCAATTCGCCCCAGTTTGTAATTTTTTCTTCGTCAATGCGGACAATGGTGTCGCCCGGTTTGACGCCGGCCTTGAACGCGACGGATTCTTGGATGACTTGGCCGATGACGGGCAATTGGACGTTTTTCGGCTGAAACATAAACAGGGCCGAATAAATCCCCCATGCCAAGATAAAGTTCATCGTTACACCGGCCGCGATGATAATAAATTGTTTCCATGCCGGTACAGACAAATAATGGCCGCGTTTCTTATCCGCGGGCAGGGCGGCGTATTTCTTGCGGTCGAACATGTCTTCTTGGCCGTAAATAGAAACGTATCCCCCCAACGGCAATGCGGCAATTTTCCACATGGTGCCGCGCCGGTCATGCCATTTCACCAGTGCCGGTCCAAATCCGATGGAAAACGTGTTCACGCGCACGCCGGCCCATCGCGCCGCCAAAAAGTGGCCCAATTCATGTACGAAAACCACAACGCCCAAAACGATTAACAGCGCGACAATGGTCAATATTGTTTGCATTTTCCGTTTCCCTTACCTTTCCATGGGGGCGCGACGCCCCATTACATCATAATCAGCCAAACCAATGGCAACGCGTAAATCCAACCGTCAAACCGGTCCAAGATACCGCCGTGCCCGGGGATGATGTTGCCAAAATCCTTTATCCCGATGCGGCGTTTGACCCAGCTGGCCGTCAAATCACCATATTGCGATAATAACGCAATACTGATACCAATCCACATTAATTGCGGCATAAATGTATCTGTACCCAACAATCCGTACATTACCGCCATAAATGTCCCGCACGCAACGCCGGCGATTTGCCCGGACCATGTTTTTCCCGATGACAGACGTTCCCACATCTTGTCCCCGCCCAGAATGCGCCCGAACAGCCATGCGCCGATATCCGCCCCGCAGATAATCATCAGCAACAGTAACATAATCCACGGCCGGTTACCAACATAACTGACCGCCACCAACATCACAAATAACCAGGCCAGAAATGCCCCGCAAATCAAACCGTTGCGGTTTTCACGCAATGCCGCACGGTTGCGCCGCATGACGATAATAAATTCGGCAATCATCAATATCGCCACCGCACACCCCAGCCACCGTACACCCGGCAAACCAAAGTATTGCAGTCCCGCCGCGCCCCCGGCAATCAATGCCATAACGACGCCCGCGATAATGCGCAAATTGCTGTTGGATAATTTTGTTTTCATTTCTTGGTCCCCGCATAGTTGGCCTTTTTCCCGCCACCAAAGCGACGGTCACGTCCGGCAAATTCGTCCAGCACATGTTGCCATAATTTTTCACTTTTGACCAAATCCGGCCAATGCTGTGGCAAGAACAACAGTTCCGCATATGCCAATTTCCATAACAAGAAATTTGAAATCCGGCATTCGTTACTGGTCCGCACCATCAAATCCACCGGCAACAGGTCGCCCGTATCCATCATCGATTCGAATGTGGCGCGGTCCACCGGTTCGCCCGCGGCAATGGCGGTGTTGACGGCGTCGACAATTTCATCCTGGCCGCCGTAATTCAGGGCAAAGACCACCGTCCCGCCGGTGTTTTCGGCGGACGCATCTTCCAACTTATCGCACAGTGCGGCCAGCCGCCGCGGCAAACGCGCCCGTGACCCAACCACGCGATAGCGCAGATTTTTTTCCACCGCATGTTTCAGATTCTTTTTCAATTCGGTATAGAACAGGTCCATTAAAAAATTGACTTCTTCGTCGGACCGGGTCCAGTTTTCCGTGGAAAAGATAAAGAACGTAATGGTGGACACGCCGCGTGCCATGAACCAATCGACCAGGTTTTCAAAATTTGAAATGCCGGCCTGGTGCCCCATCAGCGGCGGTAATCCGCGGTTTTCGGCCCATCTGCGGTTTCCGTCACAGATAAACGCGATATGTTGCGGAATGCGGGCGCCCGACACGGGCGCCGAAATAGCTTTCTTTTTTGTAAAGATTTTGAACATATGTGTTGCCTACGATTCGAATGATGATTCTCAGACAGACATGATATCTGCTTCTTTCTGCTTGGCCAATGCGTCAACTTCGCTGGCGCGCATGTCGAATACTTTCTGCAAATCATCTTCGTATCTGCGCTGGTCATCTTCGGAAATTTCTTTGTCGGTGACGGCGCGCTTAATCTTGCCCATGGCATCCTGGCGGATGTTGCGCATGGAAATCTTGGCTTCTTCGGCGTATTTGCCGGAAACTTTGACCAATTCTTTGCGGCGTTCTTCGGTCAACGGCGGCAAATTCAAACGGATAACACCACCCGCCGTCATCGGATTCAGCCCCAGGCCGGAATCACGAATGGCCTTTTCAACCGCCGGCGCATTGGTGATGTCCCAAACGGTCACCGACAAAGTCTGGTTATCGGGGGCGGATACGGTGGCCACCTGGTTCAGGGGCATTTCCGCGCCATATACGGTCGCGCGCACGCCATCCAACAGGTGTACCGACGCGCGTCCGGTGCGTAAACCGGCAAATTCATTCTTTAAAACATCGATTGTTTGAAGTGTTTTTTGTTCAACTTCGGCCTTTAAAGCAGCATAATCCATAAAAATCTCCTATAACATGTAAAAAGATTAGCAAATTGATTTGACATTTGGCAAGAAGAAATATAGAATAAGCATCCGCATGGGGTTGTAGCTCAGTTGGTAGAGCACTTGCATGGCATGCAAGGGGTCGTCGGTTCGAGTCCGATCAGCTCCACCAGAATTCAGTGGGACGAAAGTTCCGTGAAGTATGGCGGATGTAGCTCAGTTGGTTAGAGCACCGGTTTGTGGTACCGGTTGTCGCCGGTTCGAATCCGGTCATCCGCCCCATAAATAAAAGGCCCGCGTCAGCGGGTTTTTTTATTTATGGGTTGTGGTGCCCGAGATGAGAACCGCCCGGTTCGCCCACGCCGTTGGTGAAAACAAGCTTTGCGCCGTTTGAGCCATACAAGTGGAAAGGGGCCCATCCGTCGCATTGGCGACGTATGGGAATTACAATCCGGTCATCCGCCCCATTATAAAAAAACGCGCCCCATGGCGCGTTTTTTTATAATCAGTGATAATCCCGGATGAAGAACAGGTGCAACGCCGGTTCGAACCGCCGGCGAAAGGTGGACGGGCGGACACCGGTGCGCGCAGCGCATGAGCCCAGGTGGCGCAGCAATCCGGTCATCCGGTTGCGTGGTCGTTCGGAGGAATATACAATCCGGTCATCCGCCCACGCCGATTCATAAATAAATCCTGAACAAAAAAATCTGCTGAATCAAAATGTATGCGCAGCCCGGAAATCGGGGAATGGGGACATAAAAAAATACCGCTAAAATAAACGGTCGATTATTTTGGCGGTATTTTTTATTCCGTATAATGTCACTATACCACGGGGGACGGGACGCCGTCAAATGGAAAGATTGCCTAATCCAAAGGACCGATTATGACCGGCATTTTCGGATTTGTTGCCCGGTATGTTTTTCCCGTATTCAGACACATGGACCAGGATAAAAAATGAAATTAATTTGGTTGGGGCTGGCCGCGGTGGCGGCCATGATGACGTCATCGGTATATGCCGTTACAAAATGCGTTAAATTAACATCCGGTACAACATGTACGGCCGATGCCTTTGTGGATGCGGGGCAATCCGATTGGACGGCCAATTGCGGCGGTGTTTCAATTTCTGGTATCGGATTTTGCAGCAACCAGAATGGCGGCACCACCGGTGCGGCGTCAAATGTGGTGACCACCGGTTTGGACGAAGCGGACAACAAATACTGTTGGTGCAGAATGTTAAGTCCCGCCGTGTCACGATGGGTGTTTTATTTGGATTTTGAATTTCCCGGGCGGTGTGCGCATTATTGCGCCCGTAACTGTGCGGGGAATGCCGCCGGGAATGCGGCGTTTCGAATGGCGTTGTTTTCCGGGATGACGGATTAATGGCGGGTATCATGAATATTATGCGGACAATGTGTGTAATCGCCATTGCGTTGTGCCCGGCGACGGCGCCCGCTGACGGGCCGGCAACCGAATGTCCGTCGGGTTACGCTGCCGTTATTGAATCCAATATGATTATTACCGATGGGGCGTGTCCCACCGGATATTCCAGTGTCGGGCATACCACCAGCTGTTTGTTGGAAACGCCCGATGGGACATGCATTATGTTTGCCCCGGCCGCCGTTGATTATAACGATATGTCCGGCATTTTTATTTTCGAAGAAATTTGTCCGTTGGACTGAAATTCTGTCATTGTAACGCCGACATAAAAAATCCCGCCGTGGGGCGGGATTTATGAATTGTGGGATGATTATTTAATCAATTTTCCCATCGCAACCGCGGTGTCGCCCATACGGTTCGAAAAGCCCCATTCATTGTCATACCATGCGGTCACATGAACCAGACGGTCGCCCAAGACCTTGGTCTGGGATGCGTCAAAGATGGAACTGTGCGCGTCGCCGGTAAAGTCAATGGATACCAACGGTTTGTCGTTGTAACCAAATGTTTTCGACGATGCGGCATGCATTGCGGCGTTGATGTCTTCGACGGTGGCATCTTTTTCCAGATTGACGACCAATTCGACAACCGATACGTCCGGGGTCGGAACGCGGATGGCCATACCGTCCAATTTGCCCGCCAATTTCGGCAAAACCAAACCGATTGCCTTGGCCGCGCCGGTGCTGGTCGGAATCATGGACAATGCCGCGGCGCGTGCACGACGGAAATCTTTGTGGTTTTTATCCAACAACTGTTGGTCGCCGGTGTATGCGTGAACCGTTGTCATCCAGCCCGAAATAATCCCGTATTTTTCGTCCAGAACCTGGGCCACCGGCGCCAGGCAGTTCGTGGTGCAAGATGCGTTGGATACAATCAAATCGGTCGATTTCAATGTGTCTTGGTTAACGCCGTACACGATTGTCGCGTCCGCGCCCGCCGACGGGGCGGATACCAAAACGCGTTTTGCGCCCGCGTCCAGGTGAACGCGTGCCTTGTCTGCGGCGGTAAAGATACCGGTGCATTCCATAACAACATCAATGCCCAATTCGCCCCACGGCAATTTGGTCGGGTCTTTTTCGGCAATACATTTGATTTTCTGGTTGCCGACAATGATGTAATCCCCGTCCAGTTTCACGTCCATCGGCAATTTCCCGTGTACGGAATCATATTCCAACAGATATGCGTTCTGCTGCGCCGGGGCCAAATCGTTAACCGCAACAAATTCGATATCGTCGCGACCAGATTCCAGGGCGGCACGCAATACCAAGCGACCAATGCGGCCGAACCCGTTAATAGCAACTTTTACTTTTGACATTTTTCTTCCTTTTTGTTTTCTTCAAACGTACCTATCATGGCACCATTTTTTCATGAATACAATCTGAAAATGATGTCGGTTGCAAATTTCAAAATCACACCGTATAATTGATGTATGAATGCAACATCTGTCATTATTGCCGGCCCGACGGCATCGGGAAAATCTGATTTGGCGCATCGTTTGGCCATGCGCACGGGTGGCGTCATTATCAATTGCGACAGTGTTCAAATATACCGCGGGATTGAAAACATTTCGGCCAGTCCATTTGCCGGCCGCCCCATCACACCCGACATTGACGGTGTGCCGTATAAATTATTTTCCATATTGCCGTTAACCGAACAAATCAGTGTGGCCGATTACCTGAATCTGGCGCGGCGCGAATATGATGCGGCGATTGGGGCGGGGCGGATGCCCATCTTTGTCGGCGGCACGGGATTTTATATCAATGCGATTATCAACGGTTTATCGCCGATGCCGGATGTGTCGGACGATGCGCGTCGGCGCGCCCGTGATATGGTGGCCGAAAATCCAGATGCCGCGCGCGCCATGTTGGGGCCCGATTGTCCCGCCGATCCCCAGCGGATGGCCCGCGCATTGGAAGTATTATTGGAAACCGGCCAGCCGCTGTCCCATTGGCAGAAATTGCCGCGTCGTGGGGCCATTGTGCCATGCCCGACGCGTATCTTGGTTAATCCGCCGCGTGATGTTTTGTTGCCGCGCATTGCCGCCCGTATTCCGCAAATGATGGCGGGGGGCGCACTGGACGAAGCCCGCGCCGTCATCGCATCCGGGTGGGATGAAAATCGCGCCATCGGCGCCGCGCAATTGTGTCGGTATTTGCGCGGGGAAATTGATGCGGATGCGTGCAATGAAAATTGGATTGTTCGCACCAATCAATATGCCAAGCGTCAGCGGACATGGTTCCGCACCCAGTTTGATGCAGATATTGAAATAACAAACGCGCCGACCGATGGGGATGTCGACGCGTTGGTACAACGTTTGTAATTTTTCGTTATTTGGTTTTTTTATTTTTGGGTGCCGCGCCCGCCACGATATTACGCATGGCGCAGTATTTTTGCGCGGCCGCACTGACCGTGGATGCGTTCGATGTGCGCGATTGGGGGCGCGGCGATGTGTAACGGCGATTGCGTTCGGCGCGCACTTCGCGGGCCGCCGCCTGGGTCGCGGCCAAGCGCTGAATATATCCGAATTGGTCATACAGGGCCGTATGCAGATTGCGGAACGCCTGTTTACGGGTCATAATCCCCGGGGCCATCATACAGAATTTGGCCAGATAATCCGCCATCAATCGTGTTAACGCGTACAAGAAAGACAAATCTGTCGACCGCGCATCCTGTGAATCCAGCAGACGAATGAACATCTTGCTTTCGAAAATCAGAAAATCTTCAATTTCCTGGGACCAGGAAATGGTTGTACGCCATTGCTTGCCCCCGTTTTGCGGTGTTACGTATGACGGACCGTATTTATCCAAAACCTTGGTCATGATATATCCGGTATATGTCTTGTTAAACATATTAACGGCGGCAGATGGTTTGTGGGAAATCGATTGCTGTGCCATAAAACGGTCCTTTTGTGAATTAATACCGAACAGTATAATATACGATTAAATTATTTTGTCAACTTTTTATATTCGTTGATAATGACGCGTTGAATGCCGGATTGACGCATGGCGTGGGAAAACGCCACCGTGTTGTCAAATTCGGTTTGTAATGGCCCCCAGCCGGAATATTCCCAATCAATCAGACCCACAATATCCATTGTTTTGGGGTCGACAATCATGTTATTGCAAATGTCGTTGTGGTTCCATCCGTCGCCATTGCCGGTCTTTAAATCCGCGATTTGGGCCGGGTCACTGTGATGGATGGCGTGGATAAATTCTGCAATTTGACGCCCCCATTGGTCGCGGCGACGCGTAATTGTGCGCCGTGAATACCGGTTCAGGTTTTTGCCGGGAATAAAATCATACTTGTAAAATGTCAGCCCATCAGATTCAATAATGTCAATTTTGGGGATGCGCCATGGGGATACGGATGCAAACGCGTCTGTGATACGTTTTTCCCGGATGATTTTGTCCACGCGCGGGCCGCCGTCAAACGATTTGCGAATTTTAAAGACGTATTTGCGGTCAACGATAAATCCGATGTTCCATCCGCCCTTGACCATTTTGACGTGCCGGAACGACAAATTGGGAAACGCATGGCGCAGCGCCCGGTATTTGCGGCGGAAATCATACAATTGCACCACCCGCAGATTTTCACGCCAGCGCGGAAACGGCACCAGATATGTCAATAAATCACCCAACGTAAAAAAGAATTTCATCATGGCGGTCTGCTTTGCTGTCTTTTTTTCTGTACGGTCATAAATGGTATTGAAAAAAAGATAAAAAACAAGTACTTTGTCAATCATGTTTAATGCCGGTGATATTGTCAAAGTCTTAATCCCCAACGTTGTCAACGCCGGGTATGATTATCGTTTGACCGCGTCGGCGGGGGTGGGGGACATGGTTCGTGTTACGGTGATGATGCGCCCGTATGTCGGGGTGATTATCGGGCCGGGTGACAGCCATTTGCCCCCCCAGAAAATTAAATCTGTGTCTGCGATTCTGGATGGCCATATGACGGCGGCTGATTTGACGTGGATTCATAAGATGGCGGATTGGACCATGATGGCGCCGGGTGCGGTATTGCGGTTAATATTGAATGTCAGCGATGCTTTTTCACCCCCGCGCACAGAACAATTGTATACGTGGCACATGGCGGACGGCACCCGCATGACGGCCCAGCGGCAAATGGTCGCCGATGCGTTCGCCGCCAATGATAACGAAGCCATGTCGGCCGCCGACATCCAAAATATTGCCCGCGTCGGGGCGTCGGTGGTGCGCGGCTTGGTTCGGGGGGGGAATTTGGTGCCGACCGATGTGCGCGCCCGTCATAATGATGCGACATTTGTCCATCAATATCGGGATACAAAATCGGTCACATTAAATGCCGACCAACAGGCCGCCGCCGATACGTTGGCCCGCCATATTGATGCGGGTGGATTTTCCGTTCATTTGTTGGACGGCGTAACCGGTTCCGGCAAGACCCAGGTTTATTTTGACGCCCTGTGGCGGGCATATGCCGCGGGGCGCAGTGTTTTGTTAATGATGCCGGAAATCGCATTAACGGCCCAGTTTATGGACCGGTTTGCCGCGCGCTTTGGTGCGCCGCCCGTCGTATGGCACAGTAATTTAACCGCGGCGCGTCGGCGTGAAATCTGGCGCGGGGTGTTGGCGGGGGATGTTCGCATTGTGGTCGGCACGCGCAGTGCGCTGTTTTTGCCGTGGCAAGATTTGGGCTTGGTGATTATCGACGAAGAACACGACGGGTCATATAAACAGGAAGACATGGGCAATTACCATGCGCGCGACATGGCGGTGTTGCGGGCGGCGATTGCGGGATTCCCCGTGGTATTGGCCAGTGCGACGCCATCGGCCGAAACGCTGGAAAATGTTGCGCTGGGTAAATATGGGCGATTGCGTTTGACGTCGCGGTTCGGTGGGGCGACCATGCCAACCATTGAAACCATTGACATGCGTGCCAATCGCCCGACCGATTACCCGATACCCGGTGACGGGGACCAGACGCGGCCGGGGATGTTGTCGCCCACGCTGTGTGATGCGATTGGTGAAACTTTGTCGGCCGGTCATCAGGCGATGTTATTCATCAACCGGCGTGGATTTGCCCCGATTGTCCAATGTCGTCATTGTGGCTGGGCGGCCCAGTGTCCCGATTGCAGTGTCGGCATGACGTATCACAAGCGGTTGGGAAAATTACTGTGCCATATGTGCGGTCGTACGGCGCCAATGCCGACGGCATGTCCCGATTGTGGTCGTGATGTATCCATGCGCGGGGCGGGGCTGGAACGAATCCAAGAAGAAATTGCCGCCCGTTTTCCCGCGGCGCGCACCGCATTGGTATCCAGTGATACCATGTTATCGCGTGCGGCGTTGGAACGGTTGGTGCATAAAATGGAATCGGGCGAAATCGACATTGTCATCGGCACCCAAATCCTGGCCAAGGGACACCATTTTCCGAATCTGACACTGGTTGGGGTTGTGGATGCAGACATGGGATTATACGGCACCGATTTTCGTGCGGCCGAACACACGTTCCAGCAATTGTTCCAGGTGGCCGGTCGTGCGGGCCGTGGCAATATTCCCGGGCGTGTTTTGATGCAAACGTATCAGCCGGACCATCCGGTTATGACGGCGATTTGTGCGGGTGCGCGTGATGAATTTATGGCGTCCGACATGGCGGCCCGTCGCGCGGCCCAGATGCCCCCGTACGGTCAATTGATTGCGTTGGTTGTCGAAGGACAAAAAGAATCCGTTCTGCAACAATTTTGTGCGGATTTGGCGGCATCTGCCCCGGCATTATCCGGTGGTAAAATCATGGGGCCCATCGCGGCCCAGGTTTATCAAATTCGCAATTGGTACCGGATGCGTTTTTTAATATCCGGCCCGGCCCGTGCGAATTTACAGCCCATTGTTCGGCGTTGGTTAAACACCGTACGTATTCCGGCCAATATCCGGGTCAAAGTGGACGTTGGTCCGCAAAATTTTATGTAACAGAAAATCCGTTTTTTGAACAAAGAAAACAGGGCGCGCACGTTTTTATCCGGAGAGAGAAAATCGCACACGCCCCATGAAAATACCCGCCTTGACCGGAAGGTGGGCTGGAGGGTAGAAACTACCAGTAGATAGTGCGGTGCCTTGGAACGAGTCTTATAACAGCCGCCCTCCAACCCATAGTTGGAGGCATTTACGTCGCCTGTGGACGCTACTGGCGGGGTTTCTACACCCCGTGACAGTGGTCATAGTCTGTCACGTTTTTCATTATACATACTTTTGATGTTTTTTCAACAAATTTATGGGAATTTTTTCCGTACGGAACACCCATTGATTATTTTTGTTTTTCGCGTGCGGCCTGTTTCATTTTGGCCATGCGTTCTTCGAATTCTTTGTTCCGGCCCAATCCGCGCAAATGGGGATATCGGTCAAATATCGGGTCGGTATCCCACAAATCGATGACGCGGCGTCCAACTTCGCGTTCCAGTTTTAAAACGTCCGCTTTGTTTCGTTCGAAAAACGTGTCCCCCAACAAGACGTGCAATATTGTTTCGAAATCGGCCGGTTTGGCGAACATGCGCCCGACCCAGACGGCAACCTGTTTTCGTTGGGTGGCGCCGATGGTCAATAATCCGTCGCGCCGCAATGCCCCCGTCAACATGATTAACCACGCGTGCATCCCGCACGGAAAGTGCAACAGATAGTAGCAGAAAACAGCGCGTTTAAATCTTTGCATGCCCGCACCATACCACACGTGGTGTGCCGGGGCATAGTCTTTTTTTATTTCCCCGCGCGCATGGCCCGCAAATCACGTTGCAGACGCCATGTCATAATCCCGGCGATGACACACGCAATCAAATCGGCCACCGGTTGGGCGTACAAAACGCCGTTTAATCCCCATATGGTCGGCATGATAATAATGGCCGGAATCAGACAAATTCCCTGGCGGCAGATGCCCAGGAACAAGCCCGCACGTGCGCGCCCCAACGCCAGAAACAGGCATGAACACACGGTGTAAAAACCAAATGTGACCAACGCCGCCGCATGTGCTGTCAATGCCGCGGTTCCAATCGCCATCATTTGGGCGTCGCCGGCGGCGAATTGGGCCATGATGGGCGTGCGCAGCGCAATCAATACCGCGCCCGTTACGGCACAAAATGCCGTCGTCCAACGAATGGCGGTGCGTGTCACATCGCGCAGTCGGTCAAAATTGCGGGCGCCATAACTGAACCCGGCGATGGGCTGGAACCCCTTGATAAATCCGAATACCATCAATGCGCCGATGGCCAAAATGCGCAACACCGTCCCCAGTGCCGCGATGGCCACATCGCCGAACGGGGCCGCCGCACGGTTGGTCAATGTGACCGATGTCGCGGTTAACACACTGGCGACCAGTGTGGGAATACCAATCTTTAAAATTTCGACCATGTTTTCACGGTTAAATCGGCAATCGCGCGGGCGAAATGTAAAGATACTTTTATGACTGAACATATATCGCAGATAAATCGCAGACGACATCATCATTCCGACCGCGGTCGCGATTGCGGCGCCGGCGATACCCATATCGGCCCCATAAATCAAAATCGGGTCCAGAATAATGTTGGCGATTGCGCCCGCCACCATCCCCAGCATGCTGACGCGGGTGGCACCTTCGCTGGTGGCGATGTTGTTCATGGTGACATTAAATATGCCAAAGATTGCAAACGGCAAATAAATTGCGGTGTATGTGATGGCATACGGCATAATGCCGTCCGTTGCCCCGCACATCCGCAACACATCTGTCATAAACATCATGACCAATCCGATGACAATTGCCCCGGCCAATACGCCGCCATACAGGGCGGTACTGGCCACTTGGTTGGCATGGCGTGTATCGTCGCGTCCCAACAGACGTGCGATATATGATGCCGCCCCCGTTCCAAACAACAATGCGACCCCAACCACAATCTGGGACAGTGGGAATAACACCGAAATCGCGCCCATGGGTCCGGTTCCCAATCCGGCCACAAAATACGCATCCGCCAGATTATACAGGGCCATAATCACCATTCCAATCATGGTTGGCAATCCCATGGCCAACAATGCCCGTCGTACGGGTGCGTGTCCCAATAATTCAATTTTTTGACTTTGATTGCGTATCATATTCATTCCCCCAAAACGCATAATAAAAACAGCCCGTGATAATTACCACCCGCCGCGCCCCATGTCAAGGAATGAATGAAAATAAACGCCGTGACGCCGTGATGTCGCGACGGGGGATGATTGGGCAACACACCAATAAATTTAAATTCCTTGAACATTCGCGCGGGATGCGATATACTGGATACGCATTGGGAAACCGGTGTAGGCTTAGAAACCTTTTGATACTGTCAGCGATGACACAAAACATCTCCAACCCCCGTTGGTTGGAGGACGGCGAATATATTGAATAAGCCGTGCTATTGTATCGATAGTTTCTAACCTCCAACCGCCCACAATTCCGTGCGGCGGTGTTTTTTTAAAAGAAACATAAGGAGAAGAAAACTATGCCAAGACTGTTAATCGACGCCAATTACTATGGCAATATTATGCGGTGCGCCCGCGAACACCTGAAAATAAACAGCCGCGACGCGGCCGCGTTGTTAAAGATGAAATACGCAGACTATGTCAAATGCGAACGCGGCAAGATGTTATTTGACGAAGGCAACATGCGCCGATTTTACCACGGGGCGTTCGCAATGCTGATTATCAAGCGCGGCAAGAATAATCTGTGACGCCCCGCAATCTGGGATGGATTTCCACAAAAAAACACCCGCCACAGCGGGTGTTTTTGGTTAACCAACGATTTTTTCCCACAGGGTTTTCTTCTTTTTTTCCTGGGGGCGGCGACGCCGGCGACGCGGGGCATTCATGGTTGTCTTTTTGGCATCCATATGCTTTTGATTTTTCTTTTTCGCGTCCGTCGACGGGGCATATGCCGTCAACAAATCTTCGGTTTTGTTCTGTTCGGGGGCAACACGCTGAATCGAATACTGGTCAATATTCATCAGGCTGTCGTCGCCGACAATCACGATTTCGGTATCGAATTTGGATTCCATTTCGGCCAATTCCGCCCGCTTGTGATTCAACAGATAAATCGCAACATCTGTCGGAACCGTCATGATGATTTTCTGGGCCGATTTCGCCAACAGTTTTTCTTGCAAATGACGGAACAGAATAATCGCCGCGGTCTGGATGGACGGCACAACACCCGCGCCCAAGCAATGCGGACACTGGACATACGAAGATTCCATGAAACTGCTGCGCAGGCGTTGGCGCGACAACATCAATACGCCGAAATTGTTAATCTTGGCAACCTGGGTACGGGCGCGGTCACGTTTCATGACTTCGCGCATTTTCAGTTCCAGTTTGCGGTTGTTCTTGTCTTCTTCCATGTCGATGAAGTCAATCGCAACAATCCCCGCCAAATCGCGCAGGCGCAGTTGCAGGGCGATTTCTTCGGCCGCTTCTAAATTCGTGTTCAGGGCCGTTTGTTCGATATCTTTTTCCTTAATCGCGCGGGACGAATTGACGTCGATGGTGACCATGGCTTCGGTCTGGTTGATAACCAAAGACCCGCCCGACGGCAACTGAACATATGGGCCGTGCAAGCCTTCCAGTTGTTTTTCAACGCCGGCCTTGACCATTAATGGGACGGCGGCGTCGCGATATTGCACCAATTGTTTACGCGGCGCGCGGCCGTACATCTGTTGGAAATAACCACGGGCCGCTTCATATGCTTCATCCCCCTGGATAACCAGAACATCTTCTTTGTCCGACAGAAAATCGCGCACAACACGACGCAACAGTGAATCTTCGGTGTGAATGGTGACGGGCGCAACCGATTCCAGCGTGGTCTTGCGGATTTCGTTCCACAACCCCACCAGATAATCATAATCGTTGGCCACATCGGCCGCCGACGCACCAAACGCCGCCGTACGCAGAACGACCGTCATCCCGCGCGGAATTTTCAACCCGTGCAAGATATCACGCAGACGGGCACGTTCGGCCTTGTCCGAAATTTTCTTGGAAATGCCGTAACTGTTACGCTTGCGCGAATTGGGCATCAACACCGCAAAGCGCCCCGCCAGCGACAGGTATGTTGTCATGGACGCGCCCTTTTGGCCACGTTCTTCTTTGACACCCTGGACCAGCAAAATCTGTTTGGGTTTGATAACGTCCTGAATCTTAAATTCGCGGGCGCGTTTTACAAATTCTTTGTTGTCTTCGCCGGCGCTGTGGTCGTCGTATTCGGCGACTTCGTCATCATCATCATTCGGGTCATCGTCGTCATCAACGATGTTCGCATGCGCCAATTCCAGTAATTTTTTCTTTTGTTCCGGGGTAACCTGGTAATAATCGGGATGAATTTCCGAAAACGGCAAGAATCCGTTTTTTCCCGACCCATAATCCACGAATGCCGCCTGTAACGACGGTTCGACGCGAATAACCTTGGCCAGATAAATGTTCCCCTTTATCTGTGGTTTTGTCGTTGTTTCAACGTCAAAATCAGAAACCCGGTTCGTGGCGGTATCCACCACCACCACCCGCGTTTCTTCCGGGTGGACTGCGTCCACATAAATCTTCTTTGACATCAAGTAATCCTTTGGTTTTATATGCGTATTTTACAGCCACGACCCGTTCCCGTGGGGCGGTCCAGCCCATGCCAAGGAAAGGCGCCAAGATACCCAACAGCACCGTTCGAACCATGAAAATCAATTGTGATATAAACACGTATAATTTACCCTATAAAATACTACGCCATACAGCATAGCATGCCACCCCCATTCATGGCAAGGCAATTTTAAACGACCCCGTTATCCGGGGCCGTGAATTATTTCTTGGTTGTGAATTTGGGCAGTTTTTGACGGGCTTCGTCAATCCAGCGACGCATCCGCGCCCGCAACCACCGTTCATAGATAAAGAATAATCCACCCACCCCAATCAGCGGCAATACATAATAAATAATTCTGTACGCCAACAATGCGCCGAAAATATTGGCTTTGTCCACGGTGTCGGGGAATGCCGCCAAAAACACCGTTTCAAAGACCCCCATGCCGCCGGGAACCTGGCTGAATACGCCGGTGGTCTGGGCAATGACGAACAAACCGATAAATGTTCCGAACGGAATCTGGACAAACGGTATCAGGCAGAAATACAGCACCAATCCGGCCAGCACACTGTCGGTGATGCCCAGCCCCATCTGCATGACAGCCATTTTGGTTGTCGGGATCTGGAATTTCACCTGGGCAATCTTGATGGTTTTGTTATGGAAAAAGACCGTCATGACAAAATATGCCACAATCGCGGCCAGACAGATGCCAAACAGCCAGTTCAGTCCCATACTGATACCGGACGACCGGTTGAAAATATCATGCGGCACCAGAAAATATCCGATAACGACAATCGCCGCCGCCCCCAAAAAGTATGTAAATCCGGACAACGTCAACATTTTGACGATATCCCCACTGCGCACGCGCCACCGGGTATACAGGCGATATCGAATGGCGCCCCCGCTGACAACGGCGTGTCCGGCATTATTGCTGATGGCGAATCCCAACATCCCCGCCAGCATCCATTTCCACCAGGACACCTTTTTATTTTCACCGACGTAATTCAGTGCCAGATAATCATACAACGCCAATGCGAAATACCCCGCCAGACACGCCACACAGGCCAACGCCAAATTGGTCAACGGAATGGCCATAATGGCATGGGCGATATCACGCAGACTTTTATCGCGCAGCTGCCAGTACAGCATACCGGCGGCCAAAATGAAAAAGAATATCCCCGAATAACTAATCAGCTTCTTGATAAAGCGTTTTGTCTTGGCTGACATAAAAATCCTTTGTAGCGTGAACAGCATAACAATATATAAGATAAAAAGCAACCCCCAAAAATCCCCATGCCCCCACCAAACGGTTCGTATTCCGATTAAAGTTTTTATTGTAATCCCCGGGTTTTCTTTTATACTGGGGGCACAGTTAAGAAAACCAAGGGATAGAAAATACATGTTACGTCCGTCTTTGCGCAAACCCGACCAGATGCGCCCGGTATCAATGGAAATCAACGTCAACAAATGGGCCGAAGGGTCATGTTTAATCAAAATGGGTGGCACACATGTTCTGTGTACCGCATCCATTGATTATAACCAGCCCGTCTGGAAACGCGTCCAGAACAAGACCGGCGGATGGGTCACGGCGGAATATTCGATGTTGCCGCGCGCGGTTGGAACACGCAAAAACCGCGAAACATTAATGCGGGACCACCGCAGTGCGGAAATTTCCCGTTTGATTGGCCGCGCATTCCGCAGTGTTGTTGACATGGACAAATTGGGCCGTCACACCATCACCATCGATTGCGACGTGATTCAGGCCGACGGCGGCACACGATGTGCATCCGTCACGGGCGGATTTGTGGCGTTGGCATTGGCGGTACGGTGGTTAATGGACCAGGGTCGCATTCGTGAAAACCCGATTTTGGATAATGTGGCCGCCATCAGTGCGGGCCTGTGGCAGGGTGATTTGATTCTGGACCTGGATTTCGAAGAAGATTGCCACGCGGAAATGGATTCGAACTTTGTCGTATCGGGCAACGGCAAGTTTGTAGAGGTCCAAGCCACCGGCGAAGCCCACCCGTTTGCCGCCGACCAGATTGTGACATTAATGGGGCTGGCCGCGGACGGATGCAAAAAATTAATCGATTTACAGAACCAGGTTCTGGCGTAAAGGCAATCCCCCCGTTCGGGGGATTTTTTTATGACCATGGAATTTGCGTATAAAAAATCCCGCCCATGGGGGCGGGAAATATCATGGTACAGTCTTAGTGCGGCATTTTCGCTTCTGTAAAGACCACATGCTTGCGCAATTTCGGGTCATATTTACGGAATTTCATTTTGCCCTGAGTATTTTCAGACTTCGTATTTTTTGTGGTGGTATAGAAGTAGCCGGTTTCTTTATTTTCCAGCTTTACCACTTCTTTATTGCCTTTTTTAGATGCCATTTTATTCTGCCTTTTATTATTCTGATGCGGATTCTAGGATATATCACAGCCAAAATCAAGTCTTTTTTTGGTGCGGGCAAGGAGAATCGAACTCCTATGGGTTACCCCACTGGAACCTAAATCCAGCGCGTCTGCCAGTTCCGCCATGCCCGCCCACACCGATTAATACACCGGATAATTGCGGGGATATCCGTCCGGCCGCGCCAAATCTGATTTCACGCCGCACCCGGCAACGCCCAGCGTCACAATGATCAAAAATCCCAGAAACATCTTTTGCATGTGGCGTATTATATCCCCCGTCCCGGCATCTGTCAAATACTTAGGGCGGGAAATCAATCCTGTACATTCATTATTCCGAATGGGTTATCGTCCGTTTGAATAACCCACCAAAGGAGAGAATCTATGTATTACAGCAATGGAAATTACGAAGCCTTTGCCCGGCCGATGCGCCCAAAAGATGCGGATAAAAAATCCGCATACCTGGTCGGCAGTGGTCTGGCATCACTGGCGGCGGCGGTGTTTTTAATCCGCGACGGGGGCGTTGACGGCAAAAAAATTCATATCTTTGAAGAATTGGCCGTTCCCGGCGGCAGTATGGACGGCATCTGGAACCCACAGCGCGGATTTATCATTCGCGGCGGCCGTGAAATGGAGGCCCACTTTGAAACCCTGTGGGATTTGTTCCGGTCGATTCCGTCCCTGGAAACGGCCGACGCGTCGGTTTTGGACGAATTTTATTGGCTGAACAAATCCGACCCCAGCTTTTCACACGCCCGCGTCATCGAAAAACGCGGTAAACGTATGAAATCCGACGGCAAATTGACATTGACCCCGACCGCCATCCGGGAATTAATCAAACTGGCCCTGATGACCGAAGAAGAATTACAAGACGTCCGCATCGACCAGGTTTTTACAGATGAATTCTTTGAATCCAATTTCTGGCTGTATTGGGCGACGATGTTCGCGTTCGAACCATGGTCCAGTGCCATGGAAATGCGCCGATATATATTGCGCTTTATCCACCATGTGGGTGCGTTGGCCGATATGTCATCATTGAAATTCACCAAATATAATCAGTATGAATCTTTGATTTTGCCGTTGGTGAAATATCTGGAATCGCGCGGTGTTCAATTCCATTATGATACCCAGGTAACCAACATCGTGGTTGACGTCACCCCGGACCAGAAAGTCGCCAAAAAAATCGAATTGGTGACATCCGGCAAGAAAAAGACCATATCGCTGACCCGCAATGATTTGGTATTTGTGACCAACGGGTCCATCACCGAAAGCAGTACATACGGCACCAACAGCACACCGGCGCCCACACCGACGGACATTGGCGGTTCGTGGAAATTGTGGAAAAAATTGGCGGCGCAATCACCCGATTTCGGCCATCCGGAAAAGTTCTGTGAAAACATACCGGCGGCCAATTGGGTTATCAGCGCGACCATCACATTAAACGACGACAGCGTCACGCCGTATATTGAAAAGATTTGCAAAAAAGACCCGCACAGCGGTTCCATCGTCAGCAGTGGCCCCGTCACAATAAAAGATTCCAATTGGTTATACGGGTTCAGCATTTCGCGCCAGCCGCATTTCCGTGCCCAGAAAAAGAACCAAACCATCGTTTGGGTATACGGTCTGTTTTCCGACCGGCCGGGTAATTATATAAAGAAGAAAATCACCGAATGCACCGGCGCCGAACTGTGCGCGGAATGGTTGTATCACATCGGCGTTCCCGAATCCCAGATTATGGAAATCGCGACAACATCCGCCAACACCGTGCCGTGCCATATGCCGTTCATCACGACGTATTTCATGCCGCGCGCATTGGGTGACCGGCCGGCCGTCGTGCCAAACGGGTCGGTGAATTTGGCATTCATCGGCAATTACGCGGAAACCGTTCGCGATACGGTGTTCACGACCGAATATTCCGTCCGCACCGCGATGGAAGCGGTTTATACCCTGATGAACATTGACCGCGGCGTACCAGAAGTATTCGGTTCATGCTTTGACGTGCGCGTATTGCTGCGCAGTCTGTATTATCTGACGGATAAAAAGACCCTGCGCCAGATGAAATTACCGTGGTTTGTGACGTTATTGGAACGCCGCGGGTTAAAGAAAATCGAAAACACGTATATCGAAGAACTGATGCGTGACGCGCATTTGGTGTGACGGCGCCCCGGCACCATTACGGTGCCGGGAATTTCCCCCAAAAAAAGAATGGCATTTTATTTTTACATGTTATATAATCATCCCGACAGCAGGTGTTCTGCTGCCGGGGTATGGTAACCCCACAAAGACATCCGTGATGGATGAAAAACTCCGCCCATTGGGTTGGAGGGTCGTGAATATATCGAATAAACGACACCATATCTTTCTATGGCTATCATTCTCCAACCACCTGAATTTTTTGGTGGTTTTTATTTGCCGTAGAAGCAATCCAGTAGATTTCAGATGGGCCATTCGGCCCATCTGTTGATTTAACGGGCCAAATGTCATATAATATTCTGGTTGGTTGGGTGTCCGTCAATATAATAGAATAAACGGAACCACACCTTTGGTGGTTACCATCGCCCAACCAAAAAATTCCCCAAACAAAATAATGGATTTTTATTCTGCCATATCGTATAATTAATTTGGCGACGGGTGTTCCGTCGTCGGGGTGTGATAGCCCCTGAAAGACATCTGTAATGGATGAAAAACTCCACCCCATGGGTTGGGGGGGCGTGAATATATCGAATAAGCGACGCCATATCTTTCAATGGTACTTAATCTCCAACCACCTGAATTTTTTGGTGGTTTTTTTATTGCCATAGAAACAATCCAGAAAATAATTTCGGTTGTTATTTCGTGCGACGCATGTTATGATATGACATGAATCCACAGGGATGTGGGTTCGGGGTTGTCAAAAGCCCATACTGAATCGGTGCGATAACGCATCGTAAATAGTAGGAATAAGCGGTGCATCGCACCGTTATATCCCCGTGCCTGGCCGGGGGTGCCGTTGGTCGTAAGGCCCACGGAGTCATCTATTCAGTATGATTTTTGAACACCCCTTGGCCACCCAGTTTAATGCACGGGCGGCCATTTTTTTATAGCGTTCTTGTTGATTATAGGTTATAATACAACCTGTAATAGGGAACCTATTATGCGGGATTAGAAACCTCGCTTAAAGCCGCCTGCGCAGGCGTTAAACGCCAATCCGTTCATGGGTTGGAAACTGCTGAATATATTGAATAGGCAGACGTGTCGCTTTAACATGGTTTCTATTTCCAACCCGCCCATATTATGCGGCGGTTTTTTATAACCATAATATGATGGGGGATGGCAATGGCCGGAAAAACAACACTGGTAACCGATTATGACAAACGCTTGGGTCGATTATTAACCATGCACCGCACGCGCCAGGGACTGTCGCAAAAGGCCTTGGCACGCGCCGTTGGATGTTCATTTCAACAAATACAAAAATATGAATGCGCCGGTAATCGCATGTCGGTGTCGCGTCTGCATCAGATATGTAAATACTTGGAAATACCAATGGGCCAATTTTTACAGGAATCAGATGCCAATTACACCCAGGACGCCAAACGTATGCGTATTATGCGCAATCTGGATAAAATGGACCCGCGGCATATTAACGCCGTTATCCTGATAACGGATGCCTTGGCCGCCAATCGGATGCCATAAGAGCCCGGTTTTCATTGCGACGCAAATCGGCATTCAAAACAAAAAATCCCGCCGGGTGGCGGGGATTTTTATTCTTTGACGATGTCGACAACTTTGACCTTGAACACGACGTCTTTGCCCGCCAATTCCGGTACATATTCGGTCGGGAATGTGATGTTGACATCACGTTCTTCGCCCTTTTGCGCGCCCAACAATTGTTCTTCGAATCCGGGGACGAATTGACCGCTGCCCAATTTCAACGGGAAACCGGATGCGGTGCCGCCGTCAAATTGAACCCCGTCCAAGAAGCCGGCAAAATCAATGACAACCGTGTCGCCATTCTGCGCCCCGGCATTGCTGTCGCATGCGCCCAGAAATAATGCGCCGCATACCCCCAGCGCAGACATCATTTTTTTCATTTTTCTTCCTTTTGGTTTTTGTGGGTTATTTGTTATGGGCGGCGCCGCGTTCCAGCATCGCGTTCACAATATTCATGTGGTCGCGACTGGTTTTCTGGGACCGTTCGTCGGAATGGCGCATCGCAATTTCAACCAATTTGTTGTAATGTGACATGACTTCGCGGTTTTGAACAGTGGTCGCATCGGCCAGTTTATTGTAATTTTTTTCCAGATATTCACGCGCACGCTGTAATTCACGGGCCAAAATTTTGTCATCATCGCGTACGGCGTCATCGGCCCAGCGGTTTATGCGTTCAATTGCGGTCTGGTATTCGTTATTTGCCATAATTTTTCCCCGATATCAATAATCCCGATACACACAGCGGAATCCGTATTCACGCATGGTGGCACCTTCGGCTTCGATACGGTAATCGAAATACGGGGTGGGGCGCATTGTGTCAAACGATGGGTTGTCATATACCATCACAATACTGTCGGCGTTACGGCCACAGACGCGTTTCATTTCGTAATCTGCAACCTTGGACAATACGGTGCGGGCATCGCCGTCAATATCTTGGCCATCGGCATTCTGAATCAGGCGCAAACGCATTTCGCGCATATCGGTATTGCCCAGCAATATTTCAACGCGGACCATCGCCCCCTTGTATTCTTGCCAGCGGGTTTCTTTGCGCGCGGTGTCCCAACGTTTGTTACTTTGTTCTTTTTCGGCCGCGGTTTTCGGCTTATAAGAATCAATGTTGGCGTATTGGTTGCCCGCCTGCATAAATGTGCCGGTACGTTCGTTATACAGCGGCGCGTCCGCGCCACCCTGGGCAAAATCATCGGTGTTGTACGGGGTGTCGTCACCGCCCGCACAGCCCGCCAGAACCAGCACAGAACCCAAAACACAACAGATGGTTGATAGCTTCATTTTATCTCTCTTTTTTTTAATTTTAGCAAATAAAGCTTTTTGATTCAAGTCACGATTTATGATAAAATCATGTCAATGACAAATGTTGTTTTGGAATCTTTGCTGAAACCGCTGGCGGAATTTTATACCCCGTCTTTTGTGGAAGAAATTGCCATCAATCACGCCGGCCAGGTGTGGATGCGCCTGCATGGCGCGCGCGTGCCGTGGGTGTCGTATACGGCGGAAAACCTGTCAAAGCAATACTTGGTGGATTTGATTCACACGGTGGCCAACATCTATGAACGGCCGTTTGACCCGACGCACGGGGTGCCGGTGGTATACGCCACGTTGCCGGGGAATCACCGGTTCAGTGCCATTGCCGGTCCCAACGTTCAATATGATGAACGTGATGTCACTGGGGGCGTTGCGCTGAATATTCGTGGGGGCGGGGCGTTTGATACCAGTTTTGAAAACTATCATTTGCGGCGCGGCGCGGAATTGTTACGTGTCAAGCCACGCGAACGCGTGCGCCCCGATGACCCGTATGAACGGCTGATGACCGCCATTAATGATGGCAGCCCCATTTTAATCAGTGGGGCCACCGCCACCGGGAAAACCACGTTTTTGAATCACATGTTGACGCTGATTGACCAAAACAGTCGCGTTATCACCGTCGAAGATGCGCGTGAAATTCGCGTGCCCCAGGAAAACCGTGTACATTTTGTTTTGTCCCGCACAGAACAGAATAATGATTTTAATTATGCGCGGTTGCTGGATTTGGTGGTGCGTATGACGCCGGATGTTATTATCGGTGGGGAAATTTCAACGGATAATGCGTCGGTGTTGTGGGAAATGTTGGGGACGGGTCACGACCATTTTTATACAACCATTCACGCGGAAAGTGCCGATGCGGCATACGCGGCATTTGCGGACCGCATTTTGCACACCCAGCCGGCATATAACCGCAGCGAATTAATCGCGGAAATGCGCCAGAAAATCCGTGTCGTGCAATTGTCGCGCGATGGGGCGCTGCGCGCTGTTACCGAAGTTGTTTAATTTTAATAAAGAATAAGGAGAACGTACATGACATACGATGATGAAATTGTAACATATCCGGATATGAGCAAATCCGAAGAAGAAATCCAGCGCCAGCTGGATGAAAACACGGCGGCCAAATTACGTCATGCGGCGCGCCGGGAACAGGAACGCTTTGACCGGCCCGGTATCTTTGCCCGTGCCAAGGCAAAGTTAAAGGCTTTGTTGGCCCACAAACAGGCCACCCAGATGCAAAGCCATTCTGACAAACAGCGTTAACGCAAAACAAAAAAATCCCCCGTTCGGGGGATTTTTTATTTCGCGAACGAATAATCCATTTTCAAATGGTCCGGGTTGTATGTCCCGTTCATGATGGCGACGGTATCTTCGACCAAGACCAATTCTTCGTTGGTTGGAATCATAAAGATTTTAACCGCACTGTCGGGTGCGCTGATTTCCATTTCGCCCGCGCCCATGAATGCCATGGCGGCCCGGTTCTTTTCCGGGTCCAGTTTGATGCCCATATGGGCCAGACCCGCGCAAATCTTTTCACGCACGATATAATTATTTTCGCCAACGCCCGCGGTAAATACGATGGCATCGACCGGTTCTTCGATGGCGGCGATGTATGACCCAATGAATTTCTTGGCGCGGGCCGCTTCCATTTCCATGGCCAGACGGCATTTGTCATTATCGCCAAAATGTTCCATAACGTCGCGGCGGTCGGCATAGCATTCGGTGATGCCCAGGATGCCGGATTGTTTATTTAACGCTTCCATCGTCAGTTTGTCGGACAGGCCCAGTTTTTCTTTGACAAAGAACGGAATCGACGGGTCCAAATCGCCACAGCGTGTCCCCATCACCAATCCCGCCAACGGCGTCATCCCCAGCGATGTGTCAATGCTGTTGCCGTGTTTAATCGCGCATGCCGATGCCCCCGACCCCATGTGCATGGAAATAATGTTGCACTGGGACGCCGGTTTGCCCAACAATGCCGCCGCGCGTTTGGATACGTACAGGTGCGATGTCCCGTGGAACCCGTATTTACGCACGCCCAATTCGCGATACCACGCGCCCGGCACCGCATACCGGTAATTGTAATCCGGCAATGTCTGGTGAAACGCGGTGTCGAATACGGCCACCTGGGTCGCGTTCGGCAGAACTTCGCGGGCCGCGACAATTCCGACCAAATTCGCCGGATTATGCAATGGCGCCAAATCAGTCAATTCATTAATGGTTTTGATGACTTCGTCGGTGGCGGCAACGCTGCACGCGAATTTATCGCCCCCGTGTACAACGCGGTGACCCACGCCCCCGATTTCCGACAGCGCAATTCCATTTTCCGTCAGCAATTCAATCACCGCCGTCAATGCCGCCGCGTGATTTTCCAAATTGATGTCTTTTTTGCCCCGGGCGGTGTCCGATTTGTATGTGATGTTGGACCCGGTTTCGCCGATTTTTTCGGCGTTCCCTTTGAACACAGGCTGGTAAGTCTGGGTGTCAAAAACCTGAAATTTTAATGTGGATGAACCGCAATTCAGCGCCAGTATGTACATATGCTTCCCCTTCGGTATTAATTTTCCGTGTCCAGGCTAGCAAATGTTTCCCGAATTATCAATACCAAATGATAAATTTTACGCCCCAGCGGTCGTTGGTAATCGGTGTTTTGACGCCGGTGGTTTTATGACTGACCCAGAAATTTTCGGATCCGACCGCCAACCGCACATGCAGTCCCAGTGAATCTGAAAACACATTCGGCAACGGGTTTGTGCGGTCGCCAATGCCGAACGCCATGACGGTGTCGCCGACGCTGTAATCGGCCTCTGGCGTTTGACAGACCAGGGCGACATAGGCAAACTTGGGCTGGGGGGATTCGTTCCAAACGTATTCCATATAACCCATGTTGACGACACTGACGGTGCGGCTGGTGTGGATTTGAAATGGGTTGGGTGTGAATTTGGATATGATGTTTTGCCAGAATTCATCAGGCACCGTGGTGATATCAAATAATGATGCACCGCCCGGGGCGCTGGTGGTCTGGTCGGCACGGGCCAGGGGAAATCCGCCCAGCGTTTCGCCGTCGTGTACGCGTAATGTTTTGGCATCGGTGTCAAAAGAAACTTCGCCCGGCAATCCCGTAAAGTTATTGTTTTGTGCGGTTGTGCCGCGCCGAATTTGCAAAATTCGTGCCATGTATAATCCTTTGGTTAAATGGTGGAAATAAAAAAACACCGCGCATGGCGGTGTCAAAGTGTGTACAATTATTATACCAAATTTTGCCGAAAAAATCAAGCGGCATATTGATAGTTCTGGTACCATTGTTGCAGTTTCGGGTCGATTGTGGCACTGAATTTTTTCTGGGCGCGCGCCTTGCTGATGGCCCAGCTGTGTGTTTTACGGCCTGTTTCCAGAAAATCCCAATGTGCCATCAATTCGGCATATTTGTTTTGGTGGTCGGCGTCCCAATTGGCCAATTCATTGTCGCGTTGCTGGATACGTTCATCCAAAAACAGCACATTGTTTGTCGCGTCATGATATTGGCTGATATGGTCAATTTGGTCGTCAACGGACGTCTGCAAATTGGCCTGGGCATTTTGTTTCTGGGTCAAATTTGCCTGGTCTGTACGCATTTGTTGCCACAGACGCACGCGTTTGATGCGTATTTGACGGTATTGTTGTTCGACTTGGGCGCGCTGGGGATGATTGGCATTGGCCGGGTCTTGTAACCATGCCTGGAATTGTGGCATGGTATTTTGTTCCAGTTCTTCTTTTTGGGTTTGGGCGTCCGCCATCTGGGCCTGTAATGAATCGATATCGTTTTGATACCCGGCCAATGTTTGTTGGTCGGTTTGTAACTGTTGTTCGTGGGCGGCGATGGTTTGGTCGTTGATGCCGTATTGTTGATTGATGGCAGATTGACGCTGTTGTTGGATTTGACGTTGGTTTTGCGCGTCATCGCGGCTACGGATTGCCGCGTTTTTGTCGGCGTCCACCTGTTGCTGCCATGTTTCTTTGGCGCCTTTGATGCGGTTGCTGTGGCCGTTGAATTTATGGCCACGCTGGCGAATGGCATTGCCGGCGATGGTCACGGCATACCCCACACCCATAAAAGCTGTTTTCAAGCTTTTATCAAATGCGGTTGTGACGAATTTGATGCCTGCGGTTTTATTCCATGACAATGACGGGTCGGAAAAGATACTCAGATTTTCTTTGCCCAATGCGTCCATAATTTTGCTGGTGGTCCAGCCGTATCGGATAACCGCCAGAATTTCCATGGCGATTTTTGCCTGTTCAACCTTGCCATCGCGCACGGCGGCAATCACCATTTCTTCGACCAGGGCGCGCCGCTGATGCCCATGTGACAATGCCTTGGCAAATGCCTTGGGCATGGTGGCCTGTAAATCCTTCATCGTTTTGACAAAGTACTTAAAAGCCTCGGTCGCTTTTGGCGATTTGTACATCAGCTTTTTTTCAATATCGCCCGCTTTGTCCAAAATGGCCTTTAACCCGTCGGTCGGTTTGATTTTAAGCCCGTGAATGGCGCCGACAATGGCCCGGGATTCGGGTTTAATAAACATCTGGTCGCCGCGCAGTTTGACGAATTTTTCCAAAACGTCTGCGTACGTGTCGCCCCACCAATTGGATATCTGTTCCCCCAGGGTTAATTCATCTGTACGCTTGGGCGGGACATAATCCGGGCTTTCTTTGTTGGCGTAATCGGTTTTTTCGATGGCCTTGTCCAGCTGCTTGGATATCTTGCCGTTATCGTATTGTTTGAAAACGTTATACGCCGCCTTGTTCGTGTACAGTGTTCGCAACAGAAAATCATAATTGGTTTTCAGATAATCGCGGCGGGGCGCACTGACGGTGTTATCTTGGAACCCGTTTTCAATATCAGAAAAATTCTGGGGACCGATTTCGGCCTGTAACGCGGTGTCATTGGTGCCGTTGGTGTAATACGTGATGTAACGTGCGACCTGGGTTAATTTTTCCTGGAATGTGGGGTTGTTTTTATATTTGCCGCCCGTCAATCCATCCAGCAAATCTTGGTACGTGAAATCAGAATCCACCAATCCCCACTGCTGCAATTTCATTGCCAATGTTCGCTGGTGCGTTTGCAACAGGTTGGTCAACGCGGGAATTTGGGCCTGGGCGGTTGGGCTGGGCTGGATACTGGTGAATAATTTTCCGGGGCCGAACCACGCGTCCAAGAATTCGGTGGCTTTTTTATCTTCTTTGAATTTGGAACGCTGGGCGTTCATGGCCTGGAACGCATCGCGCAGGGCATTGAACAATTTATCCCATTCGGCGTCGGTCATCCCGTTGGCCGCCGGATCCGGCAAATCATTGTTCACCCATTTGCCGTTTGCATCCTGGTGCATCAGGTCGGATTTCCAGCTTTTCATATTGCCGCGAAAATCGTCCGCACCCAAATATGCGTTGAATTGGGCGCGAATTTCCGCCGGCATGCTGTTAAAGTGTAACTGTCTGTAATATTTTAATAAAAAATCATTCATTGACGCACCCTGTCATCCCAATAATTATAGGGTATTTTGATTGAAAAATCAATGTTTACACATACGGAAAAAACGGATATAATACCTGGCATATAATTCTGACAGCCCAAGGTACAGGGATGAAAAGTTCTTTGCGAAATTTCTTGATAAATATTTACGGATATTCGTTTTTTAATAAATTGCTGTTGTTGACACCGGTTTATGCGGTGTTTATGCAGCGTAACGGTATATCTGATATGCAGTTGTCCATATTGTTCATTCTGTTATCTGTGGGGACATTTTGCACCCAGATTCCGGTTACATGGATAACAAACAAATTTGGTCCCAAAAAGGCTATTATTTTGGGCCAGTTCCTAGAAGGCTGTGGATTCTTGCTGTGGTTGCTGTATCCGACATTTTGGGGATTTGCCCTGGGGATGTTTATGTGGGGCACAATGAATGCGTTCTTTAACGTCGCGTTCGAAGGAATGATTTACGACGAATTGCGTGCCCGTCATCATCACAACATGTACGCCCGCGTCTTGGGACGGCGTTACAATATCCAGGCCGCCGGTTCGGCATTATCGGCATTTGGATCGTTGTTGATGTTTGTGGGATATGAATGGATTACAATTGCGTCGCTGGGGGCGTTGGCCATATCCATGTTCTTTATCGCGCGCATTGACCTGCGCAGTCGCAATAACGGACGGGTTAAGAAAACGCGCAAGGTGCATTTTATCACATTGTTTAAAACCGGATATCGGATTTGCCGGACCACACCGTGTATTTTCCTGATGCTATTACTCAGCCAGATTGTCGCCAACTGTGCGTATCTGGATGATTATTTAAGCCCGATTGGGGTTGAATTGGGGCTGCCGGTGGCGTTTGTGGGGATTGTTCAATTCCTGATTCTGGGGTGCATGATATTGGGACAGACGTTTGCGTATAAATTTACAAAAATCAAAGATTGGATATTGTATGCGTCTGTGTGTGCGGGTGGTGCTTTATTTATCCTGTTTTCGCTGCATTATTCCATTGCCGGGATATGGGCATTGGGGGCGGCCTATGTATTATTCAGTGGGATAAACATCTTGTTGTATTCCCGATTCCAAGACTTTTTACCGTCGACATATCGTTCCGTTATTTTGTCCCTGTACAGCATTGCCGATAATGTCGTTTATATATTGGTATGCCTGTTGATGGGGTTTGGCGGAACGTTGGGCAGTTGGCGATACAGCGTCTTGATGTTGGGCGGATTGTTGGTTTGTGCGGGATTGTGGGCGATACTGTTCGTCGGCAATAAATGTGCCATCGGCCAAAATCCGAATATTCGCGTGTTAAAAACCAAACATCCGACCGGTTCTGATATCGTATAAGAATTGCATCCTGTGTTCATGCGTCGTTTTTTAGAATATACTGTGACGCATGAACCCCAAAATTCGCGATTTTTTATTGAAAAGCATCCCTTATCTGCTGTCTATTGCGGGGGGCGTTGTGCTGTTCGTGGTAACCCAGGATAATATACGCAGCCCCAGTTTGGCGGATTTAATCAATAATATTGCGGCATCATTGCTGTCGATTCCGTTGGTGTTTTTACTGTATGATTATTCAAATTCGCGTGTTTCAAAGCGTTTAAGTCAAACAATGGCCCAGAATATGGCCGACAAAGTCAACCTGTTGCTGATGAATTTGACGATACTGATGCGGCATGTCGCAGGGGTGCGCGGCAAATTGACATTGGAATCTTTGAACCGGATGGATGAATTGACCGTGTCGCGCATTGCGAAAAATATGAAAATCGGGGCCACGGATGTTGCAGATTTGCGCAAATACCGGGATGAATTGGATGATTTGATATATAAATACGGCCGTGCCAATATCATATCGGTCGACCGTGTCCAAGAATTATCCGCCATGGCGCGTGATTTATCCCATCTGATAAACGAACACAAATTTTATTCAAACCGCAAAATCACCGCGAAATATATCGCCAGCATCATAACGCGCATAACGGATTGGCTGGATTCAGACGCAGAAATGGCACTGCATTTTCAGCAATTATTACAACAGGGCGCCATCGGTCCCGAAAAATAAATGTGAAACAGCGTGCATTTTTTCTTGATTTTTATAAATTAATATGTCAAAATTTGCCCCGAACCACGGAAACAGAACCCAGTGTTCTGGATTTCCGGTTCCGTTTTGGGGACATAGCTCAGTTGGTAGAGCAAATGACTTTTAATCATTGGGTCCAGGGTTCGAGTCCCTGTGTCCCCACCAAGATAAACCGCCGCATGGCGGTTTTTTTGTTGTGGGGCGCGGACGAAGAACCCTGGACCCCGGGTTCGACTATGAGTCGTTGAGAACCACCCCATGTGGTTCGAAACGCCAGGAATGCCCCGCAGGCACCCCGTGCCGAGGGAGTCCCTGTGTCCCCACCAAGATAAACCGCCGCATGGCGGTTTTTTTGTTGTGGGGCGCGGACGAAGAACCCGTCCCCCGGGTTCGACGATAAGTCGTTGAGAACCACCCCATGTGGTTCGATCATGATGTTTGTGGTTGCCGTAAAAAAAACACCGCCATGCGGCGGTGGGTTTATTTCCATTGTGCGGGGATGGTGCTGTAATCAGACAGACCCGTGGCGTTGCCGTAACAGGATGTACTGCCATTTTCGGGGGGGGATGGCCATATCTCGTACAAATATTGTCCATTAATGCGGGCAGATGGCCCCGTCAGACCGCTGTCATTTAAAAAGGATTGATAAAACATCCATGGGGCCGCCGGACCCGATATATCGCCAAACAAGTTTTCCGGGATTTGACCCGTCAAGCCCGGATTGTTGCCCAGAACGCCGTAATACATATATTCCACCGGGGCGCCATGGATGTCACCAAACAGTCCCGCCGGTATTTCGCCGGTTAAATTTTTGCAGTGCATAAATGTGCCACTGTACATGTATTCCGCCGGTGCGCCCGATATGCCCCGGAACAGATTGCCCGGAATTGTGCCGGTTAATACGGACATGTGAAATGTATTGTTAAACATGGCCCATGCTGGCGCGCCCTTGATTTCGGCAAATAAATCTGCGGGAATGGAACCGGTGAACGGTGTGCTTTGGAACGTGCCGGCAAACATGCGTTCGGCCGGTGCGCCATGTATGCCGACAAATAATTGTTCGGGAATGGTGCTGGTCAAATTTTTGCATTCACGAAATGTGTTATGGAATATCGGTTGCTGGGCCGCCGTTGCGCCGTTGCCGATTGTGCTGAATATGGCGCCCAATGACCCGCTGATTGCGGCGATGTCGTTGTTTTTCCAAAAACGTATGGCCGCGGTCGGGTCTGTGCGCGGGTCGGCGGTACTGTACGCGGTGGCCGTTCCGGAAAAGCCGATTTTATATTCGCCCGCGCGACTGTACGTGTGGGAATAAGATTTCATTTCGGTGTCGTTTTTCACAATGGATTCGCTGGACCCATCGCCCCATGTGACGGTAAAGCTGCCCTGGGCCGACAGTTCGAATGTAAAGCTGGTCGTGGTGGGGGTGGTTGTGATAAAAAACGGTTGTGTGATAAAGCGTTTTATTGCGTCGTTTGTCGCCACCGTATCGGCCGCCGCCAATGTGGCAAAGGTCGCATTTGTCCCATAACTGGTTTTATTGTTTTGCAATTCGTTTGCGCGGTCGATTGCCGTCAACAGATATTTCATATTGGCCGCCACCCGCGGGTTGGTTAATGCGGGGTTGTACGGTACGGCGATGCCCCAGTGGTGTTTGATGGCCGAATGGATATATTCGACGTTTACCATTTCCGCCGCATGGGCGGTTGACACGAACAACAGGCAAAAAATGGCCAACAAACGTTTTATCATTATGGCAACGGCGGTGTCGGGACAATCGGGGATTGGGTATATGTTTTGGTGCCGGAAATTTCCTGGGGGCTGGATGTTGTGACAAATTGTTCGGGCAATTGGCCGGAAAAAGTATTTAATTCTTCTTTGCTGACGACGCGTTCTTCGGCGGCGGCGATGCGGTTATCGACATATGTTGCCGATGCCAGACGCGAATCCGCGGTATCGGCCAACGATTGCCGCCACGGCATCAAACACAAAAACGCACAAAATACAGGCAATAATATGTGCTTCACGCGACTCCTCTTTCCCCACATGTTTTCAGACATACATTGCAAATAACGCTTTACCTGGTTGACATATTATATCACACGTTTTTTTGTAATCAAGCCCCCACAACATATTATTTGTTTGACTTTGTGCGTTGGAATAATTCATAATTAACCCATAGAACCATAGGGATGTGGTTCAGGGCTGTAGCAAGCTCTCCTAAAAGCAGTATTGCATGCAATACTGAATCCGCCGATGGGGCGCGTAAGCGTCTTTTGTTGTATACCCCGCCAGTTGGTCGGGGAGCTGCCAGTTATAAAACAGGGTTTCCCAAAGGCTGGCGGAATCAATCTTTTAGGTGATTTGCTAACTCCCTGACCGCCATATTCTGTGGCGGTTTTTTACACCAAACCAAGGGGGGTAAATCATGAATAAAAACATTGTTTGGTTATGTTGTGTGGGCATACTGGGGGTGTTGGGGTACACGAATGCGCATGCGCGCACATGTAATGCAACTTATACCGTTATGTGTCCAATTCGCGACGGTGAAGTCAACTGTTGCCGGGCGTCAAATGAAACCTGTGCTGCGGCGGGATGTCCGACCAGTGGTACCATTACACCCATCGATCCGGTTCTGTGCCCATCGGAATGTCCGACGGCGTTCTGGACCAGTGTCAGTGGTCAAAATTATAGCGTACGATGTTCAGACGGCGCGTGCGAATACCAATGTAACGCGGGATATTACGGCAAGGGCCAGTCTTGTTCGCCATGTCCGGAACCCGGTACGTCGGCCGTGGGTAGATCATCGATATTCGATTGTTTCTTGATGGATGGGACCAGTGGCACCGACAATACCGGCGATTGGACCATCAGTGGGGGAAATTGTTATTATGGATCAATCTTGTAATCAAACGATATTTGGGCGGCGATAAAATGTCGCCCATATTTTACTTATTTGGATGAAACGCCCGGCTGGTCGTACATGCGCGCCATGCGAAAGAATTCGTCTTCGGATACGCCGGCGGTTTCAATAATCTTGGCAATGGTTTGGCTGGATGGCCAACGGGGCTGGCCGTATTGTGTGCAACGCTTGCTTTTATTAAACGCGGTCGCATCCATCCCACAGCGTCGGGCCAGCGCTGACGGTGTCAATCCCATAATTTCTGCAACTTTATCCACGGCGGCCCAAATGCCGGTATGAGTCATGTTTCCCTCCTGTGGTTCTCATATTTGGGAATAAAATCTAGAAACAGATTGAATATTATCACAGCCCGCCACCCCGGTGTAGAAGTAAGAATTCCTAGGAAAAAATAGTCAGCCGCAATATGCGGAAACGACGTAATATTTACTTGAAAAAACGGGTGGTGGCGGGCTATGGTTGGGGTATGAATAAATATTATGTTGATGCGCATTGCCATTTGAATGCCGGGGCCGATATGGACGCGGTTGTTGCCGCCGCCCAGCGGGCCGGTGTTGCCAAATGCGTATGGAACGCCGTCACAGAAATGGATTGGGCGCCCATTATGAATGCGTCGGCAAATACGCCCGGTGTGTGTGGTGCCATCGGGATTCATCCCTGGCATGTGGGCGCGGTACGGGACGGATGGGATATGCGCATGGCCGATGCCTTGGTCGCGCGGCCGGATTTGATGGTCGGGGAAATCGGTCTGGATAAAAATTATCCCGACATCGATGCCCAAGAATCTGTTTTTATCCGCCAGATGGAAATTGCGGCCGATTTGCGCCGGGTGGTTCATATTCATTGGGTGGGGGCATGGGACCGATTGCTTCGGGTGTTAATCCGGCTGGGGGATAATATACCGCCGCGCATGATTATGCACGGTTTCGGGGGCAGTGTGGAAATCATGTCCATGTTGGCCCAGCGGTATCCGGTATATTTTTCGTTTGGTCCGGCGGTGTTGGATAACGCGCATCGCCGCGTTCAGGGGTGCGTGCGTGCCGCGCCCGGGCAATGTATCTTGGCCGAAAGTGACGGCGCCAATCCGATTGTGGTTATGGCGGTGGTGGACAAAATTTCGCAGTTGCGTGGCGCGGATATGACGGGCGTGATTTACATAAACAGTATGGGGGCATTGGTCAATGGATAGATTACATCGAATTCGTTTGTTGTTGGGCGATGCGGCGGTTGAACGTCTGCGTGGGGCCACGGTTATGGTGGTCGGATGCGGGGCGGTTGGGTCATTTGCCATCGAAGCCTTGGCACGCAGCGGGGTGGGGCGGTTAATCTTGGTGGATTTTGACCGTGTCGAAGAAAGCAATATCAACCGCCAATTATTCGCATTGATGTCCACACTGAATCAGCCCAAGGTGGATGTCGCCGCCGCGCGCGTGCGCGACATTAATCCCGATGTTCGTGTGGATGCGCTGAATATGTTTTGGGATGCGGCCAGCAATCCGGATGTGCAACCGGATTTTGTGATTGATGCGATTGATTCTGTTGCATCGAAATTGGCACTGTACCAATGGTGCGTGGCGCACAATATTGCGTTTATTTCCAGCATGGGTGCCGCGCGCAAGACCGATATTACACGCATTCGCGTATCCCGGATATCCAAAACATCGGTGTGTCCATTGGCGGCCAAAATCCGCCGTATGGCGCGGGACGGCGGATTGCCGGATTTTCCGGTTGTGTTTTCCGACGAAGTTGCCGCCACCGCCACGCCGGGTGCGCCCATGGGGTCGATGATAACGGTGACGGGGGCGTTTGGATTACACCTGGCCAATTTCGCAATGATGCGGATAATTAATTCTTGAAAACAAAATTCTGATAATTTAAACTGTTTCGTGAAACCAAAGGGATTTGGCTTCGGGGGTGTTAGAACCCTTATTTGTTGCGGTGCAGTTTTGCATCGATATCTGAATCTGATGTGATGGTGCATGACTGCGCCGTTATATCCCTGACCCTGGTCGGGGAGCCGTTTGTTATACAACAGGGGTCATCCCAAAGGCAACGGAGTCATTTCAACAAATATGATTTCTAAACTTCCCGACCGCCATCTTGTTTGGCGGTATTTTTTTATGCCTGGCATAGGAAAATGTTTCTATATAAACAAAAGGAAGAAAAATGAAAAAATCAAAAGCGTTATTTGTTTTGCCTGTTGCGGCGTGTTGTGCGGTCAATGCCCACGGCGAACAATCGCAAAATACTGCATCACACAAACCGTCTGCATATATTGCGTTGCGCGGGGGATATGCGGCATCTTCGTGGGATGATGCGGGGGTCGACCCGTCGGGCATCGCGGTTGCAGTTGCGGCCGGGGTTCAATACAAGATGACCAGCGTCAATCTGCGCGCAGAAGTCGAAGGTTCTTTGTCTTTCCTGGGCGATGACAAGGATATTGATTTGTTCCCCATGTCATTTGGATATGTCGAAAACAACCAGACATTTACGTCTGTTTTGGCCAATGGATATGTCGATTTCTTGGTCGATTACAAGATTAAACCGTTTGTCGGTCTGGGGCTGGGGATGATGCGTCTGGACGAAGATGTCGACGCGTTCATGACATCTTATGCGGGCGGCCACACCAGTGATGTTTCCCTGTCCGCGGTAGAAACGGCGTTTGCGTACGGTCTGCACGGTGGGATTGGGTTTAATATTTCGCGACATATGTCTGCCGATGTCGGAATGCGGTATTTTATGACCACGTCTGAAAATTCCGTGGATTTATTCGGGGTTAACGTGGGATTGCGTTATACGTTCTGAAACAAACCGCCGTATGGCGGTTTTTGATTTTTTGTGGTTTGACACCGGGGCCGGAAATGGTGTAAATTACAAGACAGTTACAGGGGGGGCGAATGAAGTATCTGTTTCAGTTTGGGGTTATCATGCTGTTCGTCTTTATCGGCGAAGTCATGGAATATTTTATCCCGTTGCCGATTGCAGGCAGTATTTATGGATTGATTTTATTATTTATTGCGCTGGTCACGGGTATCGTTAAATTGTCGTGGGTGGCGGATGTGGCCGATTGGTTGCATGGTATTATGTCGTTGTTCTTTGTTGCGCCGGCGGTTGCGATTATCGGCATTTGGGGTGATATCGCCGATATCTGGCCGATGTTGGTCATTTTGCTGGTGGTGGCGTATCTGGTGACGATGGTGACAACCGGTGTCACGGCCCAGGCATTGATACCGGATGCGGCGGAACGTAACGTTAAACAACGGGGCCGGGCAAAGGTGGCAAAATGATGGAATTTTTATCTGCATCCCCATATTTTGGTGTGGCATTAACGCTGGCGATGTTCGCATTGGCGGTGATTATTAACAAGAAATGGCCATGTCCGTTGACGACGCCACTGTTCTTGGCGACCATGTTCGTGGTGGCGGTTTTGGTTCTGTGCGGTGTGCCGTATGACGCGTATAATAACGGGGCGCAATATATTACATATTTTCTGGTGCCGGTGACGGTGTGCTTTGCGGTGCCGATGTATCGCCAATTGCCGTTGTTAAAGCGGCACGGGCCGGCGATATTGTTGTCGATTTTAATCGGTGTTATGTGTTCGGTGTTTTCGGTGGCACTGATTTGCATCATGTTCGGGTTGGGGGATGTGGTGGCCAAATCGTTGGTATCGATATCGGTGACGACCGCGATTGCAATCGGCATCACAGAAAAGTTGGGTGGGGTGGTGGCATTAACCGTGTCATCGGTGATTGTAACCGGGATTTTGGGCGCATCGGTCAGCGATGTTGTCTGTCGCCGGTTGGGGTTGCGGAATCCCATCGCCAAAGGCTTGGCCATTGGCAACGCGTCACACGCCGCCGGCACGACCAAGGCCATGGAAATGGGCCCTGTCGAAGGTGCCATGAGCAGTCTGGCCATTGTGTTATCCGGATTGTTGACCGCGGTGATTGCACCGTTTGCGATATATATTTTATTCTGACCCCCTTGCATTTTTTCTTTTGGGGCTGTATCATAAGTCTTGACACCGGGTATTCCGGTGTTGGGGCGTCGAAACCTCTCTATTATGCGTCTGCGCAGACGATAAATGTCTCCTGCTTGTCGGCGGGAGGGCGGGTGAATATCAAATAACCCGCGCTATTTCATAATAGATAGTTTCGAACCTCCTGCCACCTGGAATTTTCCGGTGGTTTTTTGTCTGTATACGGGGGTATGAAATGGCATTGCCAATTATTACACGGGGGATGCGCCGTCGGGCGATTCTGGCGACGTTTTGGATTCCGGTCGCCGCATGGCGCCGGGCGATGCGTGGGATTTTCCAGCTGGGGTTGCGTCAATATCGACATGTTATCCGCACCGATAAAAATCGACGATTTGCACATACGTTGGCCGTTGCCGCCATCATGAAGAACGAAGGCCCGTATTTAAAAGAATGGCTGGATTTTCATATCTTGGTCGGGGTCGATAAATTTTATCTGTATGACAATGGGTCCGATGATGATACTAAAAAAATCTTGGCACCGTATATTCGGCGCGGCCTGGTTGAATACACGTGGTGGCCGGGGCGACAGATGCAAAATGCGGCCTATGTCGATGCGATTAATCGACACGCCCAAGATGCGCGCTGGATGGCACTGATTGATTTGGATGAATTTATTGTGCCGGTTTATCATAAAACTGTGCCGGAATTTCTGTACAGTTTGCCATACGGCTTTGCCCAGTTAATCATGACATGGGTCATTTATGGGTCGTCGGGACATGTGACCAAACCGGACGGATTGGTGATTGAAAATTACAAACGTCACAGTGCCAAATCATGGGGCGTGAAATCCATTATTAACCCGCGACTGGCGGTGCGCCAACACAGTGCCCATGCCAACGAAGTCGCCGGTTTTACCGTGGATGAAAACGGGCGCCGTCTGGGGCATATTGACCAGACAAACAATCCGCCCACATGGCATCGCATTCGTTGCAATCATTATATCACGAAATCCCAGGCCGAATTTCGCGCCCGATGCGCCCGCAGTGACAGTGGTCGCGGCGCGAATCCGGAATGGATAAAAACATTGACCCAACGTTTTGCGCAATCGGATTGTAATGATGTCTATGATGACATTATGGACCCGTTTGTTTGGGCGCTGAAACGTAAATAAATATGCGGCAGTCTGTTCCGGTAATGTGCAAAAAATCCCAGGAAATACGCGGCTAAGAACGTTTTCCTAAGTGCTGTATTCAAATTGAAACGTGGTAAAAAAACAGATATAATACATCTGTCGTAACTGACACAGTTAATCTTAAATAGGAGAATAAAAGATGAGAGAATTAACCCGCTATATCCTGAAACCGTTGACATTTATCGGTGCCTTGAACTGGGGGCTGATTGGTTTGTTCGGTTTTGATTTGGTCGCGTTTTTGTTTGGCCCGGCGACCGTTGCCAGCCGCATTGTATACTGCATCATCGGTATCGCTGCGTTGATTTGGCTGATTTGGGCGTTCATTGATCGTCCGGCGGCGCGTAATGCACGATAAATAATCGGTTGTCAAAACAGTCCATCGGTCCCCGCATTCGCGGGGCCGTTTTTTATTATTGAATCCGGGGATAAATTTGGGTACCGTTTGTATTGTATGAAACAGGAACTGCTGGATTTTCTGAAAACCGATTTGCAATTCGTCAAAGGTGTCGGCCCCGTTGTCGCCGCCCGGTTCGAAGATGTTCTGGGTGGGCGGCGTGTGCTGGATTTTTTATTGCACCGGCCCAGTGGTGTACGTCGGCGTGATATCATTGACAACGTTGCCGATGTGACGCCCGGCGATGTGGTGACATTACGCCTGCACATTCAATCGCACAAGGTTGGTGGAAAATTTCGCGGGCGCCGCGCCCCCAGCCAGGTTATCTGTCTGGATGCGGCGGGCAATCGTGTGGTGATTCAGTTCTTTAATGCGAATTTTCTGGATTATTGGTTGAAAAAATTGCCCATTGGCGAATATCGCGTGGTCAGTGGTAAATTGGAACGCAGCCCACGTGGAAATTGGGTGATGAATCATCCTGAATTTATCGAAACATTGGAATCTGCCGACAAAATCCCCGCGGTCCAGGCCATTTACCCCGCCGGCGAAGGTTTGACCCAAAAAACATTCGCCGCCGTCCGTGACCAGGTTTTTCGGGCTTTGCATGATAATGTCGGTTTGCACGATACCGATGATCAAACGCGGGAATTTTTCGATGCGTTGCAACGGGTGCATTTCCCAACCGATCCCGCTGATTTGGCGCCTGGGGCGACGCACGTGGTGAAATTGGCGTATTACGAATTGTTGGCGCATCAATCGGCTATTGCCATTACGCGACGTGAACGCCGTGATGCGCGACATCGTCGCCCGTCGCGTGCGAAAAAATATGATTTGATGGACCGTTTTTATCAAATTTTGCCGTTTGATTTGACCGGCGCCCAGCAGCGGACCATTGACGATATTCGTGCCGACATGATGCGTGATGTCCCGATGATGCGCCTGGTCCAGGGGGATGTGGGCAGTGGTAAAACCATGGTCGCCATGGCGGCGGCGGTATTGATGGCCGAAACCGGTGCGCAAACGGTATTGATGGCACCGACCGACACATTGGCCCAGCAGCATTTTGCGAAACTGGCGCCGATGTGCGAAAAAATGGGATTGGTTTGTGATGTCTTGACCGGCCGGGACAAAGGGGCCGCGCGGCGTGAAAAACTGATATCCCTGCGGTCGGGGCGCACGCGCCTGGCCATTGGGACACACGCGTTGTTTTCCGATGATGTGCAATACAAAGATTTGGGCCTGGTGATTGTGGATGAACAGCATCGCTTTGGCGTGTCGCAACGCGAAGCCATGCGGGCCAAGGGAACAAATCCCGATTTACTGGCTTTGTCTGCGACACCGATTCCGCGCACGTTGTCAATGACGATTTATGGCGATATGGATGTGTCGGTTATCAATGAAAAACCGGCGGGGCGTTTGCCGATAAAAACGACTAAATTGCCGTTGTCACGTATTGGGGCGTTGGTCGAACGGGTATCGGCGCAAATCGATGCCGGGGCCAAAGTGTTCTGGGTCACGCCCCTGGTCGCGGAAACGGCGGAATCGGATATGACCGCCGCCCAGGCACGATATGATGATTTACGGAAATTCTGGCCGGGTATCGGTCTGGTCCATGGCCAGATGGATAAAAAACAGCGTGATGCCGTCATGGCGGAATTCGCCGATGATAATTCCGATATGCCATTGCTGGTCGCAACCACGGTTATCGAAGTTGGTATTGACGTCCCGCGTGCGACGATAATTGTGATTGAAAATGCGGAACGTTTTGGTCTGGCGGCGCTGCATCAATTGCGTGGGCGTGTCGGACGCGGCGCATTGCAATCGTATTGCATCCTGATGCATGGGAATCATTTAAGCGAAGATGGCATGCGTCGTTTGGATGTTCTGTGCGAAACAGACGACGGGTTTGTCATCGCAGAACAAGATTTGATGATGCGCGGGACGGGCGAATTGTTGGGCACACGGCAAAGCGGTTGGATTCAATATCACTTTGTTGATTATCGTGAACACCGTGATTTGTTTAAATTGGCATCGCGGGCCGCGATGGAAATGGATGCGCCAACCCCGTTTATCAACGATTTAATGTTTATCTTTGACCGGCGATTGGCGGTGGGGGCATGATGCGGCGATTAATGTGCGCTTTGATGATGATGTGGGCGTCGGTTACGGCGCATGCCGCCGCCATCATTAACGATACGGAAATCGAACGGCATTTGACGGAATTGGTGGAACCGTTGGCGACGGCGGCGGGTATCCCGTCGGGCCGGTTAAAGATAAATGTGGTCCACAGTGACGATTTCAACGCATTTGTCAGTGGTGGCGAAGAAGTTTATATTTACACCGGATTATTGACCCAGGTTAAAACGCCCGATGCGTTACAGGCGGTCGTTGCGCATGAATTGGGGCATACGTTGGGCGGGCATATGGCCCAGATGTCGGCCCGCATGAACGCAGAATTAAAACGTACCGCCATTGTCCAGGCCCTGGGGGTGGGGCTGATGGTGGCGGGGGGCAATCCGTCAC
>JAIDWS010000018.1:41140-58933 GCA_029059055.1 Alphaproteobacteria bacterium | reverse complement strand
CTGCCATAATAATTTGCATCGATTAAGACTCTTGCCATAGTTTTTACTCCTTTTAAGTCATAAAAAACACCACCCAAAACATTCGGGTGGTTGGAGGTTAGTAACTACAAGTAAGTATAGTGTCGCTTATTCAAATATATCACGACCCTCCAACCAATTGGCGGAGATATTTTTCTTACTTCTGGGTTACTACACCCTACACCGGTTTCCCAATGCGTGTCTATTATATCCCATTATACGCGAATATTCAAGAATTATGTCGCACAGGGTGTGTATTTATTCCGCCCCGATTGTCATGTCGTGCGGGGCGATTATTGGGTAAAAAAACCGGCAAATGCCGGTGTTATTAACGCTTGTTTTCGCCCATGCGCCGCGCCGCGCCCAATGCGTTGCGCAGTGAATGTTCCGCAATTTGACGGATTTTCTGGGAAAATGTACGCATGTTCATCGCGTCCGCCACGCTGTCGCCGAACAATTGGGCAATGTGTTCAATCTGGGTCGGCGCAATTACGTATACGTCGCTGGAAATATTGGCCGGGTTTAACTGCTGAATCGGTTCTTTCATCGCTGTGTATTCCCCCCTGGGTGAAATTTTTTGGGTCACCCTACTTGTTTGTTCATGGTACCTGTATTATATCATAAAGTGGCTTGACCGCAAGATACAAAATTGCTATACAGGTCATGATAATATGTTTGTAAGGAAAGAAAGATGTTAAAAAATGTTTTTGGGAAAATTGTGGGGTCGGCCAATGACCGGTTGGTTAAATCCTATGACAAAACTGTATCCCTGATTAATGATTTGGAACCGAAATACCATGCGATGACCGACGATGAATTGCGGGCGCAAACGGATGTGCTGCGTGGGCGTCTGGCCGCCGGGGAAAAGGAAAAGAGTGTTCTGCCCGATGCGTTCGCCCTGGTCCGCGAAGCGTCCATTCGTGCCATTGGATTGCGGCACTTTAACGTCCAGATGATTGGTGGTATGGTTCTGACAAACGGCCAAATTGCCGAAATGCGCACCGGCGAAGGTAAAACATTGGTCGCGACGTTGGCCCTGTTTTTAAAGGCGTTACATGGTCGCGGCGCACATCTGATTACCGTAAATGATTATTTGGCGTCGCGCGACGCGGAATGGATGGGCCAGGTATACCGTTTCTTGGGCCTGTCGATTGGGATTATTCAGCATGATATGACCGACGAAGAACGCCGTGCGGCATATAATTGCGATATCACGTACGTTACAAATTCGGAATTGGGATTTGATTATCTGCGCGATAATATGAAATTTTCCAAAGAACAGCAGGTTCTGCGGCCCCTGTTCTTTGCCATTGTTGACGAAGTCGACAGCATTTTGATTGACGAAGCGCGCACCCCGCTGATTATTTCCGGCCCCGCCGAAGATACCAGCGAATTGTACGCCACCGTCGACCAGGTTGTCGCCCAATTGACACCCGACGATTATAAAAAAGATGAAAAAGATCGCCATGTCACATTGACCGAATCCGGTGTCGATCATGCCACCCGTTTGTTAAAAGAAATGGGCGCGTTGGTTGGTGACAATCTGTATGCGTCGGAAAATGCGGCACTGGTTATGCATATCCAGCAATCGCTGTTGGCGCATCATCTGTACCAGAAAAATGTGAACTATGTCGTGCGTAACGGCGAAATCTTAATCGTGGACGAATTCACGGGTCGTGTGATGACCGGCCGCCGATTTGGCAAAGGTCTGCACCAGGCCATCGAAGCCAAAGAACATGTTACCGTTCAGCCCGAAAACCAGACTGTGTCCAGTATTTCGTACCAGAATTTGTTCCGCTTGTATCCGACACTGTCCGGGATGACCGGTACCGCCATGACCGAAGCCGCCGAATTCGAAGAAATTTACAAGCTGCGCGTGGTGACCATTCCGACAAATCGTCCGGTGGCCCGTATCGACCATCACGACGAAATTTACCGGAACAAGGATGAAAAATACGCCGCCATTATCAAACAAATTGGCGAATGTATGGCGCGCCGCCAACCGGTCTTGGTTGGGACGGTGTCCATTGAAAAATCCGAAGAATTGGCCGCCGCGGTTCGCAAAGAATTGGGCATTGAACCCGCGGTTTTGAACGCAAAACATCATGAATCCGAAGCGCGCATTGTCGCCCAGGCCGGCGCCCCCGGTGCGGTGACCATCGCCACAAACATGGCGGGCCGTGGGACCGACATTAAATTGGGCGGTAATGCCGAAGATTTGATTGCCGAATTGGATGAAACGGCGCCGGATTTCGAAGACCGGAAAAAAGAAATCTATGCCCAGATTGAACAGAATAAAAAACTGGTGCTGGATGTGGGCGGATTGTACGTCATTGGGACCGAACGCCATGAATCGCGCCGTATTGATAACCAGTTGCGCGGCCGTGCCGGTCGCCAGGGTGACCCGGGTGATTCCAAATTCTTTTTGGCGTTGGACGACGATTTAATGCGTATCTTTGGTGCGGCGCGTCTGAACGGTATGCTGACCACACTGGGGCTGAAAACCGGCGAAGCCATCACGCATCCCTGGATTACCAAGGCCCTGGAAAAGGCACAGAAACGCGTCGAAGCCCGTTATTTTGAATCGCGCAAAGAATTGTTGAAATACGATGACGTGATGAATGAACAGCGTGGTGTCGTATACAAACAGCGTGACGATTTGATGACGTCGGATGATTTGGCGCCGTTGGCGAACGAATTAATCGGTGATGTGGTTGAAATGATTTGCGAAAACAACATCCCGGAAAAAGCGCACCCGGCCGATTGGAATGTCACCGGCATTCACGATGCGATGATGCGTGTGTTTGCGTTGGATATCACCGATATTGAAAAATGGAAAACCGACGACACCATCACCGAACGCAAGGCATATGAAACATTGCTGGGGCTGGCGCGGCGTCGTTATGAACACCAGGCGACCCGTTACGGACCCGAAATGATGCAGATGGCATCGCGTCAAATGATGCTGGGGGCGTTGGATTCGGTATGGAAACGCCACCTGCAACAGATGGATTATTTGCAAATGGCCATCGGATTGCGTGGCTATGCCCAGAAAAATCCGCTGTATGAATACAAACGTGAAGCATTGGATTTGTTCAAAAACACCATTAACAATTTCAAGATTATGTCGATTTCGTACATTTGTCGGATGGAATTGACCCGCGAAGATGTTGATGCCACCGAACAACAGCGTGCCCAGCATGACGCCGGATTAAATACGGCGCCGGGTGCCGGGAACCGGCCGCTGAATCGCAATGCGCCCTGTCCGTGTGGGTCGGGACAAAAGTATAAGCATTGCTGTGGCAAGTTGAATTAAATGTTGATTCCCCCTGCGTTTTTGCAGGGGGATTTTCTTGATAATGTTTATTTTTGTGCGATAATTGTTCTGAGATGAAATAAGAGGTAAAAAATGTCTGCGGGACAAAAGGCAAACATATCAGGATTTTTTTGGGGATGGATTTTGGGGACCGGGATTGGTATTGGCATTGCGGCCGGGGTTGTGCATGGTTCCGGTTATTATAGTGAACACAAGGATGATGAAAAAGGGATTGTTATCGATAAAACGGACGCCGGGGCCGTTATTGTTGATACCAATGGCGACAAGAATCCGGACCGCGCAATATATTTTAATGATGAATATGTGCCGTATTATACCTATGTGCAGACTGGTGACCAGATATCTTATACGAACCGGGGTTATAAAGCGGTTCTGACGGTTGGAAAGCATGCGAATAAAATACGCAAGATAAATGGTAAAAGCCTGGATGAAATCAACCAATGGAATGAATTAAACCGTCATGTTAAAATGAAAACACGATAAAAATGCCCCAAACGGGGCGTTTTTTATGTAATAAACCTGTCAATTAAAAAATCGTTTTTTGGGCAAATATGTGGTTGCGGCGGGCGCGATTTTTTTGCTATTGTGCGGACATGGAAAATCAATTCGTTCATCTTCGCACTCATTCACGTTTTTCGGTCGGGGCCAGCACCCTGAAAGTCAAGGAAATCCCCGCCCTGTGCCAGGCGGCCGGGATGTCCGCATGTGCGTTGACCGACACGAATCTGATGTCGGGATGCGCCGAATTTTCCGACGTCATGCCCAAGAACAAGGTTCAACCCATCATCGGTCTGGAAGTGTCGCTGAATCATCACAGTGCCGACCCGAAAATCTTGCGGGCGGGCAGTTTGTCGCGATTGGTTTTATTGGCACAAAATCATGCGGGATATTTGAATTTATGCGAATTGAATCGTATTATGTATATGCGCGGCGACAACCACCATTTGGGGCCGTATATTACGTTTGACGAACTGGCCGCGCACAGTGTGGGACTGATTTGCCTGTCGGGTGCCCAGACCGGCGCCATCGGCCAGGCTTTGTTAAACAACCAGGAATCCCAGGCACAAATTCACGCGCGCCATTTTCTGGATATTTTCGGGGACCGATTTTATATCGAAATTCAACGCCACGGATTCGAAGATGAAATTAAAACCGAACCTGGGTTCTTGAAATTGGCGTTGGATATGAATATCCCGATTGTTGCGACCAATGATGTGTGCTTTGCGGCGCCGGAAAATTATGAATCTGCCGATGCGTTGGGATGCGTTCTGGGCCAGACCAAGGTTATTGACCCCGAACGGCCGCGCAAATCGTCCGAACAGTATTTTAAATCCCCACAACAAATGGCGGAATTGTTTTCCGATTTACCCGAAGCGGTTGAAAACACTGTCGTTATCGCCCAGCGATGCGGGTTTATGGTCAATGTTCATGAAAAACCACTGTTGCCGCGTTTCGGGGACGATTTGGAAACAGAATGTCAAATGCTGCGTGAAAATACGCTGAACGGGTTGGCCGAACGGCTGCGCCAGCATAATATTACCGACACGGCCCCCTATTACGAACAGGCCGAATTTGAATTACAGGTTATCATCGGGATGGGATTCCCGGGGTATTTCTTGATTGTTGCGGATTATATCGATTGGTGTCGGAAAAACGACGTTTTGACCGGGCCGGGCCGTGGGTCGGGTGCCGGGTCGATTGTGGCGTGGGCGTTGGGCATTACGCATGTTAATCCGTTGCAATACGGATTGCTGTTTGAACGATTCTTGAACCCGGACCGTATTTCCATGCCTGACTTTGACGTGGATTTTGAACCGACGGGGATTGAACGCGTGTTGGCGTATATCTGTGATAAATACGGTCATGATTCTGTGTGTCGTATCATCACGTTCGGCAGCTTGCAGGCCCGCGGTGCCATTCGCGATATTGGGCGCGTGTACGGCATGCCATATTCCAAATCTGACCGGTTGTCAAAATTAATCCCCCAAGATGCCAAAACGTTAAAGGATGCCGTTGGCGTATCATCGGAAATTCAAGAAATTCTGGATAATGACGAAGATATGCGCAAAGTTGTCACCGTCGCCGAAGAATTAGAAGGCAGTCTGCGCAACCTGGGGCAGCATGCGTGCGGTGTTGTTATTGGTGACCGTCCCACGACGCAAATTGCGCCGGTTTATCGTGACCCGGCCAACCCGTTGCCATCGTGCCAGTTTGACGGGCATTATCTGGAATCGGCGGGATTGATTAAATTTGACTTTTTGGGGTTGGAAACACTGGTGGTGTTGAAATATGCAACGCGTTTGATTGCCAAAACGCGCGGCATCAATATCGATTTGGATAAAATCCCGGTCGATGACCCGAAAACAATGGCATTGTGGCAAAAGGGTTTAACCGAAGGCATATTCCAATTCGATGCCCAATTTGTTCAACAAACACTGCGCAAGATGCACCCGACCAGCTTCTTGGAAATTTCGGCATTGAACGCGTTGAACCGTCCGGGGCCGATTGCGTTTATTCCGCAATTTATCGCCCGTATGCACGGGGACGAAGCCGTCGAATATGTCCACCCCAAGGCGGAACCGATTTTAAAAGAAACGTACGGCATTATCGTATACCAAGAACAGGTGATGCAATTGACGCGCGCATTGGCCGGATTTACCCGCGGCCAGTCGGACAACGTGCGTAAAGCTATGGGTAAAAAAATCGCCAAGATGATGGATGAATTGGAAGTCAAATTCTTGGACGGATGCGAAGAACAAAAAACACTGGACCGCACCACGGCCAAAGATTTGTGGGAAAAATTCAAAGAATTTGCCAAATATGCGTTTAATAAATCGCACGCGATTGCGTATTCCATCGTGGCCAACCAATGCGCGTATTTAAAGGCGAATTATCCAGCGGAATTCTTGGCCGCGTCCATGTCCAGTAATTTGAATGATACGGATCAATTGGCCATCTTTGTCGATGATGCCAAATCGAATTTCAATATCCCCATTGTTGCGCCGGATATTAATGAAAGTGAATCTTTGTTCACCGTGCGCGATGGTAAAATTATTTACGGTCTGGCCGCAATCAAGGGTGTCGGGACCGCCGCCACAGACGCCATTGTCGCCGAACGCAACGCCAATGGGAAATTTAAAAATTTGACCGATTTTGCGAAACGTTGCGCCCCGATTATTAATAAACGTATCCTGGAAGCATTTGCCAAGGTTGGCGTTCTGGATTCGTTGGAACCCAATCGGGCGGCGGTTTATATGAATGCGGATGCGATTTTGTTATATGCGTCCAAATCCCGTGATGGGGGCAATTCTTTGTCGCTGTTTGCCAACACGGTCGAAGATGATGTGTCGGAAAATCGCTTGCAAAAGAATTTACCGCGGGCCACACCGTGGACATTCGGTCAACGTTTGGAAAACGAATTGTCGGCGTTGGGATTTTATATATCGGCCCACCCATTGGACCAGTACAAGCATTTGATTGCCCGCGCCAAACTGGCCACCAGCGCGACTTTGGAAACGTTGGGCGACCGAAAACCGGTTCAGATTGCCGCAAATGTCAATTCGTTTTCGCGCCGTCGTACCAAGACCGGCAAGGATATGATTACCATCAATGCATCCGACAGCTTTGGCAATATTGATGCGGTGGCGTTCGGGGAATCGGCGGCCATGTTCGCACAGATTTTGTCCGGGGAAAATGTGGTCTTGATTTCCGGCAAGACGTCCGCCCGCGACGACCGGGTGTCTGTGTTTGTGGATTCGATTACCCCGTTGTCACAATGGGTCGCGCGCATTGCCAAGAAAATGACACTGGACATTTGGGATGCGGGCGTTTTGGCGGACGTGAAAAAGGCTTTGGATGTTTTGCCCCGCGGCCATACCCAGGTGTTCTTGAACCTGCATGCCACTGACAAAATCGCGTCATTGGCGTTGCCGAACCTGGTGGAATTAAGTGCAACCACGGCCGGGGATTTGGTCGCCCTGGGGATTAAGGTGGAAATCGAATGATGAAACATATACCGGTGCTGTTGAACGATGTTTTGAATGCGTTGGGGGATATTCGGGGACGCACGGTGGTGGATTGTACATTTGGTGCGGGGGGATATTCACGCGCATTTTTGAACGCGGGGGCGAATGTCATTGCGTTTGACCGTGACCCGAATGTGCGGGCAGATGCCGATGCGTTACGGGCCGAATTTGGCGACCGGTTTACGTTCGTGGCGCAACCTTTTTCGGGGTTGGCCGCCCTGCCCGATGTGTATGATGCGATTGTCTTTGATTTGGGGATTTCGTCCATGCAGATTGATATTGCCGACCGCGGATTTTCGTTTCGTGGTGATGGGCCGTTGGACATGCGCATGTCGGCCGATGGGACCAGTGCCGCCGATTTAATTGAACAATCATCCGTTTCGGAATTGGCCCGTATTTTGCGCGATTACGGCGATGTGAAAAAGGCCGGCCCCCTGGCCCGTGCGATAAAGGATGCGGCGCCGAAAACGACATTTGGCCTGCGCGATTTGATTCATAATCCCAAAGATGTGGCCCCCGTGTTCCAGGCACTGCGTATCGCGGTCAACGACGAAATGGGCGAAGTTATGCGGGCCTTGGGCGCGGTGCCGGACCATCTGCGTCCGGGCGGGATGTGCATTTGTGTGACGTTTCATTCACTGGAAGACAGACTGGTTAAAAACATGTTTCGGCAATGGACGTCGGCCCCCGGCGACCCGCGTATGCCGTCGGTTGCCCCGGCGCCGTTTCAATTGATGCGGCCCGCAACCCCATCAGATGCGGAATTGGCCGCCAATCCCCGTGCGCGCAGTGCGCATATGCGTGGTGTTATAAAATCATATTGACCGGCCCACGGGATTTTTTCTATCATCAAAAGAACAGGATTCAGGCAAGGAAAAAGATTATGACCAAATTATTAAAAGTTTTATTCAGCGCGGGATTGATGTCGTTGCTGGTTTTACCGGCGGTCTGGGCGGTTTGTCCGGTCTGTACGGTTGCGGTTGGCGCCGGACTGGAAGGGGCGCGTTTACTGGGCGTGGATGACGTTATCACCGGAATTTGGGCCGGCGGATTGACGCTGTCGCTGTTTTTCTGGACGGCGGGCTGGCTGAAAAAGCGCGGCGTGACCAGTGTTTTTTGGCAGATTGTGGTGCCGTTTGTCGCATATTATGCGTTGTTGGGGGCGTTGTATTTTGTGCCGGGCGTGTTGACATTTGGGGCCAACACCCTGTGGGGGATGGACCGGTTTTTACTGGGCGTTGTTGTTGGGACGGTGGCGTTCTGGCTGGGCGCGCGCTGGTACGTCAAGATTAAGCGTGACAACGGTGGTCACGCCCGGTTCGCATTTCAAAAGGTGGTCGTGCCGCTGTCATTCCTGATGGTGGCGACGGCTGTGTTTGCCGCCATCATTTATCTGTAAAAATGCAAAAGGAATTCAAGATGAAGAAAACAGCAAAGAAAATGACTTTGAATGAAATGGTTCAACAGGCCGATGCCGCGAAAAAGGTCAATCCACTGGATTTGTCATCCGACCAAGATTTGTCGATTGCCCTGATGAATCTGATTTCACTGGAAGAACATTTCTTTTTCAGCGGCGGTAAAACCGGCAAGACCGGCTTTTACGACATGATTAACACCGTGCGTGACATGCGCAAAGAATTGATGGAACGCATCGTTCAGAAATCAACGGCGGAAACCGGCGAAGTCTGGTGCATTTCAAAACATTTGCTGGCCGCGTCGATGCGCCTGATGGAAGTCGGGACCAAGGCTTTATCCGCGGGCAACAGTGATGATGCGTATAACCTGTTTAACAAAGCGTACGATTTGTATTCTTTGTTCTGGGGCATCAATATGAACATGATTGATTTGTCGGGTGTGGAAAAATTCGCGCCGGATGTGTACGAACGCGCAATGCGCGATACGGAACCCGCGCCCCAGGCCGCGCCGGCGCGGGGGCGGAAAAATGCGGCATCTGTTCCGGTATCGGGGGCATGCCCGCTGGCGACCGGTAACGGGAAATCCACGGTAAAGCGTTTGGGTGAATGGGTTAAAAATGCGGTGAATTGCTGTATCGAATAAATTGGGTGTTGATTCCGATGCCCAAAAAGTGGTAAAATCACAGCAGAGAGAATAGCATTTGGCAAAGAAACTGTTAAATTTTTGCGGCTTATCATTGATGGCAATGGCCATCGGGGTGCATGCGCCGTCCATCGCGGCCCAGGCACCAAATGCGCGTTCTGCAACCACATCTGTGACCGGGCGTGACGGGCGGACCACTGTGACCCGTACACCAAACGCCCCGTCGGCAACGACCGCCGGCACCATATCGCGTGCGGCCGCACGGCGTCCCGCCACCACGGTTCAACGCACCACTGCGACCGCCGGTTCATCAGTTTCAAATTCATCCAATACGTCATCCGCGCGTTCAGCGGCCCGCCGTACGGTTGTCGCATCCACCCGCCCGGAATCTACATCGGCCCGCGCCGCATCCACCACGGTCGTGCGCAGTGCCGCGTCCCCTGTGTCCGCCGCACGCAGTGCAACCAACGCCGGTGTGTCGCGCGCGGCATCGGCACGTGCAACCGCGGTCTTTGACGATGTGTCGAAAATTGGTGGGGGCTATGCAACATGCCGGGATTCATACAGCACATGTATGGATCAATTCTGTGCCAAGGCAAATGAAACATATCGCCGTTGCTATTGCAGTGGCAAATTCGCAGAATTTCGTGATACGGAAAACGCCCTGGACGAAGCGAAAATTTTGCTGATGCGGTTCGAAGACAATAATTTGAACGCCGTTGATAAAACCGCCGCCGAAGTCAATGCGATGTACACCGCCACCGTCGGCGAAGCGGCCATCAAAAATGATACCAGTGCCGCCGCGTCTGTGTTGAACGAAATCGGTGATTTGTTATCGGGCAAGAAAAAGGCCACCGCCAGCACCAACAACAGCCTGTCTTTGGGGATTTTGTCCCTGGATTTCAATGCAGATTTGGATGATATCTGGTCTGGGGGTGCGGATTCCTTATTTGGTGGCACGTCCCAGGATTTAACCCAACTAGAAGGCCAGGATTTATACAACGCCGCCCAGGCCCAGTGTTTAAAATTGGTCAAAGAAACATGCACCAATGATGCGGTGTTAACCATGGCCAAAAGTTCGTACAGCATTTTAATCACCCAGGATTGCAACGCGTACGAAAAGAAAATCAACAGCCAGAAAGAAGCGGTTTCCCAAACTGTGCGCACGGCGGAAAAATATCTGCGCGAAGCGCGCCTGGAAGAATATCGCGCCCACAATTCCGCCGATGTGAACGAATGTATTGCCAAGGTTAAATCCGCCATCACCGCGGACACCGCGTGCGGTACCAATTACAAGAAGTGTTTGGATTACAGCGGTGTTTACATTGATGTTAACACCGGCGACCCGATTTATTCACCGCGTTTGTTTGAATTGCAATCGCAGATTAAACTGGACGGCAGTTCGGATGTATTGGGCGGTAATGCGCGGTTTAATTCGTTCCTGGATACCAAGCGTATGTTTGCAACCGCCGCATTGGACACATGCCGTGATATGTCGGACATCGTCTGGACAGAATTCAAGCGCGCGGCATTAATCGAAATTGCCCAGGCCCAAGATGCCAAAATTGAAGAAGTCAAGGCATCCTGTGTCAGCACCATGGCCGAATGTTATGATAACCAGACGGGCGCATTGGCCAGCTTTGACAACACCACGTCCCAGTATTCCGGGGCGTTGGGCGCGCGTGCGGCCCGTGCCATGTGCGCGGACAAGGTTGCCGCCTGTGCCGCATTGTATGCGGGACCAAATGATCCCCAGTGTTCGTTTGACGATAATGGCCGGTTGACCACACCGAATTGCGGTCTGGCGGCGTTGGTGAATTTTGTCGCGACCGTTGACACCGTCCGCGTATCCGAAGGATGTGCCACCGCATTAACCAATTATGCCAAGGATACATGTACCCCATCGGGCAGCAATGCCGACCACGGTTATCCATGGAATTGCCGCAATTTGACACCGGATGCGTTGCGTCGTGATTTCTTGAACCGGGCGGATTTGTACTGCAAAGATCCCACCGGGACATCGGATTTAAATGAATCAATGATTGATGAAACGGTTGAACGTTTGATTACAGACATTGAATTGGAATTGGCGGATATTTTGGAAACCGCATGCGAAGACGATGCCATGGGATTATGGGTTGATGCCGAAGATGCGGCCGGCGAAACCAAGGAATTGGCGTTCTATCAAAATGTATTTGGTACCGCGGCCCCCGATGCCAGTGCGGCCGACCCCAACGAACGTGGATATTGTATCCAGAACACGGTTCGTTACCAGTGCATGGCCCAGGACGAAGCCACCGGCGGCAACGGATACGCCAAATTTGACCAGGCCAACAACACATGTACATTTACCACGGAATGGTATCAGAAAATGTGTGAAAAAATCGGCGGATATTGGGAACCGGATATGTGTTATTTATAATGGGTGACGGGGCGTTCGCCCCACCCCCATGGGATAAAGACAATGAAGACAGCAACGACATTTCTTTTGACGACAATTTTATGTGTTGCCACAGTTCCGGCGGTGGCGGGTGGACGCAATAACAACGCAATGTTGCAATATTGGTCCAACCCCAGCATGTCCCATTGTCAATCACATGCATTGGGCGCGGAAAGCTGTGTCGGAAACAGTTTGTCGGGATGTAAAAACTGGATAAACCCCCAGGATAACGACAACGTCGGTGCCAATCGCGGCACGGAAAAGGACGAAGGCGCCATTTTGATGTTGGTGGCCCGTGATGTAAATGAAAACGGGGCGAAATTCTGTGTAACCCAGTTACAGGGTGCCAATAAAAACAAGGGCAATGCGTGGACCGAATATTACAATCCGTCGGGTAACGTCATGGATTGTTTTTGGTTGTGCAAACCCGGATTCAGTGGCGACGGGTGCCAGCCCGGCGTTGCCACCGGGTGCGATTCTGTGCCAATCCGGCGCAGTGATTTTGACAAATACAAAATCGCCACCAGCGGCCCCAGTGTTGAATCAGAAATCGTTATGTTCCATTGGAACCAATACAGAAAATGCGGCGTGCACAAGGGCCAAGAACACGACATGATTTTGGCGATTTCGGATTTCTTGCCCGATGGGCATGGGGCATTTGTCCAACCGATGGTGTTTCGCGCAGAACGCGCCGGATGGAAACATATGGTATCGACGGCCACCGTGTGGGGTGCCGGTGAAAAAACATTGTTGTGCAAAGATGGATATCAACCCAATTCCGCCAAAACCGATTGTGTCGCCATCAACGCCAACACGTGTAACATGAATTCATTATGCACCGGTTGGCCGACATCGGAATTCAGCGAATCCAACCACACCATGCACGCCAACGGCAGTTGTTATGAATATCGTTGCATGGTACCCGGGACGGGATTCACATCGTCAACCGACAAGACATGTATTGAATGCACCGGCGATAATCGCGTGGGGATTCCGTCGGCCACCGGTGTATGCGTCCGTTGTCCCACCGGCAAGATTTTTGATGACAACGCATCCGCATCCAGTTATTGCCGCGATGCCACGCAATACAGTACGCAAACATTGGCGTATGGCCAAAACCGTACGCGTAACGCCGATTTGGCTTTGCAGTGCTGGACCAAGGTGGAACCGGATGAATACAAGTCATGTGTCACGGGCCAACCCATTACCACATCGTCATCCACGAATTAAATGTCCCCGCCCCGGCGGGGATTTTTTGTTTGTGCATGCGCGCACATTATTTACTGGATTGCCGCGGTCGCGATGCTCCCTCGCAATGACAAAGGAGATATAGTTCCTGGAAATTAAACACCCTTGTCATTGCGAGCCACGTCAGTGGCGCGGCAATCCAGTAAATACCCACCCCACACCAATAAATTTAAATTCCTTGAACATTCCCGTGGAATGCGATATACTGGACATGCATTGGGAAACCGGTGTAGGCTTCAAAACCTGACCATAACCGTCGTGATTGACGTAAATAATCTCCAACCCGTTGGTTGGGGGGCTGTGAATATATTGAATAAACAGCGCTATTGTTATGGATAGTTTTGAACCTCCAACCACCCAAATGTTTTGGGTGGTGTTTTTATTGACTTAAAAGGAGTTTAAACTATGTCACAAATCATTATCGACGCCCGTTATTACGGCAACATTATGCGCACAACACGCAAACATTTGAAAATGAACATTGCAGACGCCGCGGCGTTATTGCAGATGAAGACCGCGGATTACAAGCGATGCGAATGCGGCCGCGCGTTATTCAACGAATCCGTGATGCAGCGGTTATTTCACGCATCATTTACAATGCTGATGATACGGGGTGCGGCGCGTAAATGCCCGCGCAAATAAAAATCCCCGCATTTGCGGGGATTTTCTTATACCAATCCGTTCAATGACTGCAACATTTTCAGAACCATTTTTCGCTGTTCATCATTGGGCAGTTTCCAGTACAGGTTCACAATCTGTAACGATTCATTTTTGCTTAACGGGTCTTTTTCTGTCTGCTGGCATACACGACCGGAACGGGCGGCACGCGATGTGGCTTCTGGCATATTACCCGGCAGGCCCGAGAAAAAGAATGACACCGGGGTCTGTAACGCGGTGCTGACGTCAAACAGGCGCGATGCAGAAATGCGGTTCCCGGCACATTCATATTTCTGAATCTGCTGGAATGAAACGCCGCAAATCTTGGCCAAATCTTTTTGTGACAGCCCCATCATCGTACGCCGTAACTGGATACGCTGGCCAATGTGGGCATCAACCGCCGTCGGGGCAAAACACTTTCCACTCATATTCATCTCCATAATAGCTATAAATACGAAATTCTTCCTATTCAACTGCTAGTTATACAATTTTTCTTTTTCTTTTGCAATCAAAAAACGGTTGTGCTAATCTGCGCCCTGATTCAGGTAATGATTGGGGGAATATAATGAATAAACCACTTGTACTGTGTATTTTGGATGGTGTCGGCATCAGCGCGGACACACGTCATAATGCTGTCGCGATGGCAAAAACGCCGTTTTTGGACGGATTGCTGGCCAAATATCCGCATTCGGTTCTGGACGCCAGTGGGCCCGCCGTCGGATTGCCGCCCGATACCATGGGTAATTCCGAAGTCGGTCATATCACCATCGGATCCGGCCGGGTCGTGAACCAGTTTCTGCGCCGGTTTCAATTGGAAAATTGGGATGAAAATCCGGCACTGCGTGATTTTATCGCGGCGGTTAAATCCGACGGCGGGATTGTGCATTTGGCCGGATTGATGTCGGATGGCCGCGTGCATGCCGATGTCAACGATATGATGACGATTGCCAACCATATTTTGGCGGCGGGATTGAAAATCTGTGTGCATTTTATTGCGGATGGGCGCGACACCCTGCCCCAGTCGGCACCGACATATATCAAATTGATTCAAGAAAAATTGGCCGACGGATTTGCCGATGGGCGTGTGTTCTTTGGCACGTTGTCGGGTCGTTATTATGCAATGGACCGAAACCAGAATCTGGACCGTACAGAAATGGCGGTTGGCGCGATTGTCCGTGATGATGCCGAATTCCATGCCCCCACCATCGAAGAAGCATTATCGGCGGCATATGCCCGTGGTGAAACCGATGAATTTATCAAACCGACCGTTATTGACGGCGCACCGCAAATGACGCCGCGCGACGGGTTCTTGTTCGGGAATTACCGCAGTGACCGCGCCCGCCAGATTGTGCGCGCGATTGTGGCGACGGGTGTGCATATATTGTGCTTTTCCCAATATGGCGAAGGATTAAATGAATTATGCCCGGCACTGTTACCGGATATCGCGGTGAACAATACGCTGGGGGATGTGTTGGCGGCCAATGGTCTGCGCCAGTTGCGCATTGCGGAAACAGAAAAATACAACCATGTAACATATTTCTTTGACGCGGAACGCAATGTGGACTTTGACGGCGAAGAAAAGGCCCTGGTTCCGTCCCCGGCGGTGGCCACATTTGATTTACAGCCCGAAATGTCGGCGCCGGAAATCACGGAAATGTTGCTGAAAAAGCTGCCGGATTTTGATGTTGTGATTCTGAATTATGCCAACGGCGACATGGTCGGCCACACCGGAATTGAACCGGCCGCCATTCGCGCGATGGAATGTCTGGACGCCCAGTTGGCCAAAATCGTTCCGGCGGTTTTGGATTTGGGCGGCACCATGCTGATTACAGCAGACCACGGTAACGCGGAAAAACTGTGGGATGCAGAAAACAATCTGCCGTGGACGGCGCATACGACAAACCCGGTGAATTTGATTGTGCTGTCGAATGACGACCATGCGGTGGCGAATGGGGGGCTGGCGGATATTGCGCCGACGATGTTGCATTTGTTGGGCATTGCACAGCCGTCCGATATGACCGGACATAATCTGGTTGATTAAAAAAAAACCGCCCGTTTGGGCGGTTTTTTTGCAGATGCGCGATAAGCCGGATTCTGTGCCTGCCAATGCCCAGTGCATTTGCACCAGATAAAGGTAGCGAGTGTAATCAATCTGTACACTGTGTTACCACAATGCATCAAGCCTTCTACCCGTTCCCGCCCCTGGGACTCGTCATAGGGAACCTATTTGAAGTTGCTGCGCATAGAGATTGCCCGTTTCACTCGAACTGAATCGATTCGTCACTGTTGCTCTAATCGTCGGGTCGCCCCGCCCGGTCATTAGCCGGTATGCTGTCCCACGCAGTCCGGACTTTCCTCCGCCATTGCTGACGGCTACACTCTGCCCATCTTGCAGGATGCAGTGTATCATGAACGGATTGAATTTCAAATCTTTTTTCAACCGTTATTTGAAAAGATAATATATGGGGGATTTTATACTTGCATCATATATACGTTTTTTTCTATCATGACCAGTGAAAGAGAAAGGGGTTACGCAGAATGTCACGTTTACTGCGGGTTTTGACTGCATTGTTTGCATTGGTTTTTGCTGCGGATGCGTTCGCGGCGGGCTATACATGTCCAACTTATAAGAAATATACGTCGTGTTCATCGGGGTATTATATGACCGTCAATGGGTCGTATAACGGCACGCCAACGGCGGGTAATGCGTGTACCGCATGCCCCAGTGGATATACCTGTGCCGGGGGGACCGCGGATAAACGGATTAACAGTATTACCTGTGCGGCCGGTAAATATTTGGGTGCCAATGCCACGTCTTGTTCGGATTGCGGCGGTAATGCGTATTACTGCCCGGGTGGGACATTCACCCCCAGCAGCAGTGCCCAGGGGCGCAATTCTGTCAGTGCGGGTTATTATTCGACCGGCGGCACGGCAACCACACGTACAGGTCAGTCGGCCTGTGGGGGGAATGCATATTATTGCAGTGGTGGTGTGCGTTACAGTGTCAGCAGTGGTTATTATTCAACCGGTGGTTCGGCAACGACACGCACCGGCCAGGCCCAATGTACCGGTGCGACATATTGCGCCAGTGGCGTTTCGAACAGCTGTCCGTCCGGATACACGGCCAACACCACGGCGGGTAAAACAGCCGCGTCCCAATGCCAGATTAGCGTTTCGGCCGGGAAATACATTGCGACCGCGAACACATCAACGCAGACAAACTGTGCGGCCGGTACGTACAAGGCGGCGCACACCGTGAGCTATGGTTCAACATCCAGCTGTACCACCTGTGCGGCGGGTACATATAACAATGCCGCCGGCCAGAGTTCTTGTGCGGCATGTCCGGCGGGTAAGTATTGTACCGGCGGGTCAAATGTTTCCAACTGTGCGGCCGGGACATATCGCAGTGCGACCGGTGGTACCGCCGCATCCAGCTGTTCCGCGTGTACAGGTACAACATATTCCGGTGCCGGTGCCACGGCCTGTACCAGTTGTCCGTCCGGATATACCGCCAACACCGCCAGCAATAAAACCGCGGCGTCCCAGTGCCAGATTAGTGTTTCGGCCGGTAAGTACATCGCCAGCGCCAACACCACAACACAAAGCACATGCGCGGCCGGTACGTACAAGGCAGCCCATAACGTGAATTACGGGTCCACGTCCAGTTGTTCGGCGTGTACGGGTGCGACATATTCCGGTTCGGGTGCCGGGTCATGCACCAGCTGTCCGTCCGGATATACCGCCAACACCACCAGCAATAAAACCGCCGCGTCCCAGTGTCAGATAAGTGTCGCCGCCGGGAAATATATTGCAACCGCGAATACCACAACACAAAGCACATGTGCGGCGGGTACTGCCCGTGCGGCGCATACCGTGAATTATGGCTCAACGTCCAGCTGTTCGGCGTGTACGGGCGCGACATATTCCGCCGCGGGCGCCGGGTCATGCACCAGCTGTCCGTCCGGATATACGGCCAACACCGCCAACAATAAAACTGCCGCGTCCCAGTG
>JAIDWS010000018.1:38330-41040 GCA_029059055.1 Alphaproteobacteria bacterium | reverse complement strand
GGCGCCGGGTCATGCACCAGCTGTCCGTCCGGATATACGGCCAACACCGCCAACAATAAAACTGCCGCGTCCCAGTGTCAGATTAGCGTTTCGGCCGGGAAATACATCGCCAGTGCCAACACCGCAACGCAGACAAACTGTGCGGCCGGAACGTACAGGGCGGCGCACACCGTGAATTACGGTTCGACATCCAGCTGTTCGGCGTGTACGGGTGCAACATATTCTGGCGCGGGCGCCGGGTCATGTACCAGTTGCCCGTCCGGATACACGGCCAACACCGCCAGCAATAAAACTGCCGCGTCCCAGTGCCAGATAAGTGTTGCCGCCGGGAAATACATCGCGACCGCGAACACCACAACACAAAGCACATGTGCGGCGGGTACGGCCCGTGCGGCCCACACGGTGAATTACGGTTCCACGTCCAGTTGTACGGCATGTTCTGGGCGTACCCAATACAGTGCCGCCGGTGCCGGTGCGTGCAGCACGGTCAGCAGTGGTTATTACACCACGGGGTGCAACACCAGCAATAATAACTGTACCGGTCAATCACAATGTACAGGTACGACATATTGCGCCAGTGGTGTTTCGAACAACTGTCCGTCCGGGTACACTGCCAACACCACGGCGGGTAAAACCGCGGCATCCCAGTGCCAGATAAGTGTTGCCGCCGGGAAATACATTGCAACCGCCAACACGGCCACTGCCACAAACTGCGCGGCCAATACGTACAGGGTGGCGCACACCGTGAACTATGGTTCCACGTCCAGCTGTACGGCATGCCCGACGGGCTATGTGGTGGGGGCCGGATCCGGTACCGCGGAAAGCAGTTGCTATATCAGTGTTGCGGCCGGTCAATATCTGGGCACGGCCAAGGGAACAACCAAAACCAGCTGTGCGGCCGGTACGTACAAAGCGGCACATAACGTGAACTATGGTTCCACGTCCAGCTGTGCGGTCTGTGGTGCAAATACATATTCCAATGCGGGCGCCGGGTCTTGTACAGCATGTAACACAGCCAACAAGTATGCCAACAGTGGTACCGCGGCGGCAAACCATGCCGGTGTGGCGTCGTGCGTGGTCAGTTGCGCGGCGGGAACATATGTCGCGTCGGCCAATGCCGCGTGTACATCGGTTGGTACCGGTTATTATCGCGCGGCCCATACCGTGGCCCAGGGGTCAACATCCACCCGTACCCAATGCCCGTCCGGGTACCAGGCGGGTGCCGCCACCGGTGCGGAATCTGGGTGTACGGCATCATGTGCGGCGGGTCAATATGTCGCCACGGCCAAGGCCGCATGTACATCGGTCGGAACCGGTTATTATCGTGCGGCGCATACCGTAACATATGGCAATACATCCACCCGCACCCAATGCCCGTCCGGGTACCAGGCGGGTGCCGCCACCGGTGCGCAATCCGGATGCCAGATGTCTGTTGCAGCCGGAAAATATGCCGGGACCGCCAACAGTGCAACGCAAACCAGTTGTGCGGCCGGAACGTACAAGGCGGCGCACACCGTGAACTATGGTTCCACATCCAGCTGTTCGGCATGTACGGGTGCAACGTATTCCGCCGCGGGCGCCGGGTCATGTACCAGTTGCCCGTCCGGATACACGGCCAACACCGCCAATAATAAAACCGCCGCGTCCCAGTGCCAGATAAGTGTCGCCGCCGGGAAATACATCGCGACCGCCAACAGCGCAACGTTGACCACGTGCGAAGCGGGCTATGCCTGTCCGGGGGGAACCGTCAATTATGGTTCAACGGGTGCGCGCAGCCAATGTACGGGTGTCACATATTCTGGTGCGGGCGCATCGGCATGTACAACATGCCCGAACAGTGCCAGCGGATATTGGCGTACCGGCGGGATACACGACACCATCAACGGTTGCTGGAAAACGGTTCCTTGGACTGGGTCATATGGCAGCGGTACACGTAATTGCTATTACACCAGCGGGACCGGTACATCGGCGGTATATTCGTCGACCTGTGATACGTACGCGGCCAGCAAATGTAATGCGGGATATTATTATGTCAGTGGTGCGGATTGTACGTCGGTTGGAACCGGTTATTGGTCTGCGGCGGATTCGACCACCCGTACCCAGTGCCCGGCAAATTACCAGGTTGGTGCCGCCGCCACGGCCCAGTCCGGATGCAAAACCAACTGTGCGGCCGGGTACCGCGTGGCGACCGCCAATGCCGCGTGCAGTGCGATTACCAGTGGAAACGTATACATGTTGGCGCACAGTGTGAATTATGGTTCCACATCTGCGGCGGCGACATCCTGTCCGACCGGATACAGCATCAGTGGCACCGCGGCCACCGACCATGATGCCAAGAATGATTGTAAAATCAGCTGTGGTGCCGGCACGCGTGTTGCGACGGCGGATGCGGCATGCACAACGCCATCGGGCAATTGGTATGTCGGGGCGCACACTGTTGCGGCGGGGTCGACATCATCTGTCAACAGTTGTTTGACCAATTACAGCATCAGTGGCACCGCGGCCACCGACCATGATGCGGCATCAGATTGCAAGATTTCGTGTGGTGCGGGAACGCGAATTGCATCGGCGAACGCGACCAGCTGTACCACACCGTCGGGCAATTGGTATGTTGGGGCGCACACCGTGGCCCAGGGGTCGACATCATCTGTCAACAGTTGTTTGACCAATTACAGCATCAGTGGCACTGCGGCCACCGACCACGATGCGG
>JAIDWS010000018.1:0-38230 GCA_029059055.1 Alphaproteobacteria bacterium | reverse complement strand
GGGGTCGACATCATCTGTCAACAGTTGTTTGACCAATTACAGCATCAGTGGCACTGCGGCCACCGACCACGATGCGGCATCGGATTGCAAGATTTCGTGTGGCGGCGGTACATATATTGCGGCGGCGAACAACACATCGTGCAGCAATGTTGGGGCCGGATACTGGGCGGCGGCATCGACCGTGTCCCAGGGCAGCGCCGGAACCCGCAACGCGTGTGCATCGGGATTGACCACCATTGGGTATGGCAATGGTGCCGACGAAGCGGGTGATTGCGGTCGCGTCTTGAACGTGGGCAGCAACAAAGTCTATCTGCGCAGCACGAAAAAGACAACCCCGTCATTGAATGTCAAAATTGGTGACAAAACGTACTATGGCAACATGAGTACCGCCACCAAGGGCAATCTGCGGGTCAAGAATGGGACGACAACCTATTCCGTGCATGATGACAGCAAATAAAACAAAAATCCCACCATCGGTGGGATTTTTATTTCCTGGTATTTTTATCGAATTTAAGATATAATCTGGAACGTCAAAGATAATTGTATTTGGGAAATAGCAGGAGATTAAGAATGAGATTTTTTGTTTTGCTGATGTTTATTGTCGGGGCCACGGCAATTTCGGGCAACGTATATGCTGATGCACGTGTGGATTGCTCTTATGATGGTGGGGTTGTTGGTCCCGGGGGATGGCCTGGTAATGGGGGAATTACATATCAGACATGTGCGGAATCGGAATCCATGGATGGTGACACTTATTCCACGGGGTGCCATGTTATTAACGCGGCGACTGTACAACCCCAGGTCGCGTCTGGGATGTGCACCCGCAGCACGACTGTTTGGGCATACGGGCTGGGGTTTCAAGATTGTGAAACATGTGTTGATGGGGCAACCAAGACATCCAAGACGGATACTATAACGTTTGTTAATTCAGGCGGCATGCGCAGGGGAACATGTAACATTGGTTATAATGTGTGTACGTGTACAAAAACGGCCACATGTACGGATGGCCCATGGACAACAATTCGCGCCGGATATCAATCGCGAATCAAATCGACGGCGGTTTGTAACACGTGCAAAACGTCAACCGAATACCGCTGTGCCCCGGGATATTATGGGTCCACGTCCAACGGTTCGACCGGATGCACCCAGTGTCCCTCGGTCGATGGTGTGGCCGGCACATCTGCGGGCGGAAATGGCACCACCATCACATCGTGTTATGTTTCGACCGGCACCACATTCAGTAACAGTTCCGGCAGTGGTCGATATGACGGTAACAGTTATTATTGCGGCTAAAAAAAATCCCCCAATCGGGGGATTTTTATTTTTCTGATTTCTGGGGGCGGCGCATTCGGAAAAATTCACGTAACATGTCGCCCGCTGTCGTGGCATATTCCGGCATCTGGGTGACGGTTGGGCGCCACAAATGGCGGTCGGTTTCATAAACGCGCGCATTGGATAATATTCCCCCACCCTTGGCATCGGGGGCCGCGAAAAAGACATTACGTATCCGCGCCAATGAAATTGCCGTCGCGCACATCGCGCATGGTTCCAGTGTCACATAAATATCACATTCATCCAGAAATTTTACCCCCAGTTTTTTACACGCCCGGTTTATCGCAACAATTTCCGCATGCAGTGTCGGGTTGCGGCGTAACTGTACCTGGTTTTCGCCACGGGCGATGATTTTGCCATCGCGAACAATCACGGCCCCAATGGGGACATCGTCATGTGCCGCTGCACGTGCGGCCAAAATTAACGCTTGCTTCATAAATATCATAATGTACACTTTACCGTATGGATTCAAAATTGCAAATCATTTCCGGAATGTATCGCGGGCGAAAACTGGTTCTGCCCCGTGGGGCGCGTCCCACCCAAAATCGCGCGCGAATGGCGTTGTTTAATATGTTGACGTCCATTTTGGATGCGGCCCCACGCGTGGTTTGGGATGCCTTTGCCGGCAGTGGCGCGTTCGGGATTGAATGTTTATCGCGGTTTGCGGATGCGCGTGTTGTTTTGACCGATGTGGCCCCGGATTCCATTCGGGCGGTGCGTCAAAATCTGGCCGCGATTGGCGCAGATGCGCGTGCAACGGTGGTCCAGGCCGATGCCGTCGGCGCCGCGGCGCGATTTGGGGCGGATGCGGATTTGGTGTTTATCGACGCGCCGTATGCCGATGCGGATTTGGGGCGCAGTTTGGTTGCACGCCTGGGGCGTGTGATGCAGCCCGGGGCCATCGTCATCTGGGAACAGGAAGTCGGTCATGAATTCACCCCCGATGAAAATGTTTGGGAAATTCTGCGGGATAAACGGTATGGTCGGGCGCGATTTGTCATCATGCGTCGGCGCGGCTGATAAAAAACCTTGCTTTTTCGTGATTTTTGATTAATAATATGGCCCGCGCGGCACCCTTGGAGGTCGCGCCAACCAAAGGATAAAATAAAATGGCAATTAAATTAAACGCAGAAATTCGCAGCGTTGCCGGCAAGGGGGCCGCACGCAGCATCCGCAAAAACAAGAACATCCCCGCCGTCATTTATGGCGAAAAGAAAGCCCCGGTCGCAATCGAATTGAACGGCCAGGCGTTCGAAATGCTGATCAGACAGCCCGGTTTGCGGACAAAATTGTTCCAAATTGAAACATCCAATGGCAACGAAGATGCCATGTTGATGGACATTCAATATCATCCGGTAACCGATGCACCGATTCACGTTGATTTCAAACGTATCGATGTTAAAAAGCCTGTCAACGTTGTTGTGCCGGTCGAAGTTATCAATGTCGAAACGTCCAAGGGGCTGAAACTGGGCGGTGTATTGAACTTTGCCGTACGTAAAGTGGCGTTGGTTGGTTTGGTTGATGTGATTCCGGAAAAAATCACAATCGATTTGACCAATATGACCATTGGCGATTCTGTTCATGGTTCGGACTTGGTATTGCCGGCCGGTGTTCAGCTGGGCCTGCACCAGGCGGAATTGGCATTCGCGACAATCGGCGGTAAAATGCCCGAAGAAGCGGACAATGCAAAATCTGCCCCGGCGGCCGATGCGGCGAAAAAATAAGTCCGGATTCGTATCATTGAAAACCGTCCCATTGGGGCGGTTTTTTGTATTATTTTTTTTCCTGTGGTCTTGAAATGCGTTTTCGGGTAACTATATGATGGCTAAGCGAATTTTTTTACAAGGAGTGAAAAATGGGAAAAGTACTGGGTATCGATTTGGGGACAACCAATTCCGCCATGGCGTTCATGGATGGAAATGACCCGAAAATCATCGAAAATGCCGAAGGGCAACGCACAACACCGTCTGTTGTTGCATTTACCCCCGGTGGCGAACAGCTGGTCGGCGTCACAGCCAAAAACCAGGCGGTCACCAATCCGGAAAACACAATCTATGAAATTAAACGCTTGATGGGGTTGCGGTATGACAGCCCGGCGGTCAAAGAAATTGCCGCACGCGTTCCGTACAAAATTGTTGCCGGCGATAACGGCGACGCATGGGTCGAAATCGAAGGCAAAAAATATGCCCCGTCCCAAATTTCCGCGATGATTTTGGCGAAATTGAAAAAAGACGCCGAAAATTACCTGGGCGAACCGGTAACCGATGCGGTTATTACTGTTCCTGCGTACTTTAATGATTCCCAGCGCCAAGCGACCAAGGATGCCGGTCGTATCGCGGGTCTGAATGTTCTGCGTATTGTCAATGAACCGACGGCCGCCGCGTTGGCATATGGTCTGGAAAAAGACAAAGACGGTTTGATTGCCGTGTATGACTTGGGCGGTGGTACGTTCGACGTGTCCATCTTGGAAATTGTCGACGGCGTATTCGAAGTAAAATCCACCAATGGTGACACAGCCCTGGGGGGATCGGATTTCGACGCGCGTATTTTGGAATACTTAATCGGTGAATTCAAGGCCCAGACCGGTATCGATTTGTCGAATGACAAACTGGCCTTGCAGCGTTTGAAAGAAGCGGCGGAAAAAGCCAAAATCGAATTGTCGTCCAAAACAACGGCTGATATTAACCTGCCGTTCTTGACCGCGGACGCGACCGGGCCAAAGCACTTTAACACAACATTGACCCGTGCGAAATTGGAATCGTTGGTTGATGATTTGATTAAGAAAACAATTGAACCGTGCCGCATGGCATTAAAAGACGCGGGTGTTGATAAATCCCAAATTAACGAAGTGATTTTGGTCGGTGGCCAGACACGTATGCCGAAAGTTGCGGAAACCGTCAAAGAATTCTTTGGCCGTGAACCGCACAAGGGTGTTAACCCCGACGAAGTGGTGGCCGATGGTGCCGCAATCCAGGGTGGCGTGTTAAAGGGCGATGTCAAAGACGTTCTGTTGTTGGACGTGACACCGTTGTCGCTGGGGATTGAAACATTGGGTGGCGTATTTACACGCTTAATCGACCGTAACACCACCATCCCGACCAAGAAGTCCCAGGTGTTTTCCACCGCCGAAGATAACCAGTCGGCCGTGACCATCCGCGTGTTCCAGGGTGAACGCGACATGGCGGCGGACAACAAATTGTTGGGCCAATTTAATTTGGAAGGTATCGCCCCTGCCCCGCGCGGCATGCCGCAAATCGAAGTGTCGTTTGATATCGACGCCAACGGTATTGTGCATGTTTCCGCCAAAGACAAAGGCACCGGCAAAGAACAGACGATTTCCATCAAATCCGATGGCGGTCTGTCGGAAGCGGATATTCAAAAGATGGTTGATGAAGCCGCAGCCAATGCCGAAGCGGACAAGAAAAAGCGCGAATTGGTCGAAGCCAAAAATACGGCCGAAGCCGCGGTCTTTTCGATTGAAAAATCGTTAAAAGAACACGGTGATAAAATCAGCGCCGATGAAAAGAAAGCCATCGAAGATGCCAAACAAGAATTGGCGGACGAATTGGCCAAGGCAGATGCAACGGTGGAAAGCCTGAAATCCAAGACGGACAGTCTGACGGAAAAGGCAATGAAACTGGGCGAAGCTGTTTACAAAGCGTCCCAAGAAGCGGCCGCCGCCGATGCCGGTAATGATAAACCGGCCGATGATGGCGCCCGTGATGCAGATTTTTCTGAAAAGAAATAATTTGTCGGCATCAAATCAGAATCCCCCGCGTATGCGGGGGTTCTTGTTTTTTTTGTGTGAAAGTATTGACAAATATTATTGTGTGTACTATATATGGCGTATAGATAAATAACCAGGCATTAAAAAACAGGATGGAAATTATGCAGGCAGATATCAGACAAGTTTTGGCCGATGTGACATTTTTAAGACAGACGGTCGTCCGTATTCGTTTTTGGTTCGATGATAATACTTTTACCGACAGCTTTCCGTCAATCGGCACATGGCGCCAGGGGCATGTCGCCTTGGATTTCAATGGCGGTGTGGATAATCAGAAAAAATTGGACAAATGTCTGAACCGCTATGGGATTCAGGGGCATCTGGATGGCAATGGATTTTATAAGTTCCACGTCCAAGGCGACCATGATATTCTGGTCATTCTGGCCCAGGCCTTGGCCCAGCGCAAAGTTTATGTCCAGGCGCGCCAGCTGTCTGCCCTGAATCATGAAATTGAACAAACTGTGCAGCAATTGCCACATGTGCGCCCCAGTGTGTTCAGCCGCGGTGTCAACGCGTTAAAGACCCAGGTTCAGGTTTTGGAAAACGTCAGACAGGCCCATTTAAAAGAATATCAAAAATAAAACATCCCGCCATTCGGCGGGTTTTTCATTTGTATCATTAGTGTATCTGGCGGCATGGACATAAATTCGTCTGGGCGGATGCCTCGTGGCATTGGATGGTTTCAGGTGTGGCGTCGCATGTGCCGTATGATGTTTCGTATGCGCCGGTGCTGTCGCTGGCGTTGCTGGTTCCGGTGCGGACGCATGTTGTTCCCGACACCGCCCACCCCGATGGACAATTATAGACAATTTTTGTTTTGCCGTCCGGGCAACAACATGGCTTTGCCGCCGTGGCAAAGTTTAAACATTGGTCCGCGGACATACAAAGTGTCAGTGCGGCGTGGGCCGATGGCGCGATAAAAAATGCCGCACCCAAACCGACGATTAAATTCGGCAAAATCTACACAGCAAAAGGAGCAGAAAATGGGGATTTTTAAATTTAATATTACGTACAGGATAATCGTCCCATTGGATTAGGCATAGTGTCATCCAACCCAACGCCACATATTATACCCGTCACCGCAATTCCGTTCAAGGTAAAAAATTGTTAAACAGCGCCCCGCGAAAGGTCGCATTTTCCGTAAAGTTTTTGGCGCATGTTTGTGCGCATGTCGCACTGCATGTCGATGCGTTGGTGTGCGTGGCGCCAAATGTCCACGCGGATGTGGCCGGTATTATCATCCGGCACCAACAATGGGTGTTTTGTGTCGATGGGTTGGCGGTGGTCACGGCCCCGGCGGTTTTGCCGATTGTACCCGATAAACTGCCACAGTGGGATATGCCGGATATGGAAACCGGGCCACTGCGTGCGTTCCAATTAACCGAATTGGTGGCCGGCGTTTCGGCGGTGGCTGTGGCGGCGGCATTTGTCCCAAAACAGCGTAACAATCCGGTCGTATGATATGTGGCGCCGCCCATTTGAATGTTGATTGCCCCGCCCCCATTACCTGTTGTCAAATTGGCATAACATGTCCCGTTATCCGTTGCCACATGCAATGCCGGCGTTGTGTGTTGATTGGCAAACAACTGTATCCGGGCGCCATTGCCAATACGGACGGATGTTATGCCAATATTACATTTCAGATGTGGTGCGCATATGGTGCCGTTGCTGCAATCGGGGGATATGGTCCCCAAACTGATGCCGTTGTCGCATGTCGCGCCCAATGAAATGCCGTCGCTGTCCGTGATGGCCATATGGCCCGATGGACATACCGCCGCCCATGCGTGGGATGATAATATCAGAAAAAAGAACAATGTTCGGCGCATCTGATTTGCTTATCCCATCAGGTTGGCATGCACGGTGTTGCGAAAATTAATGTCATCGGTATTGTCGAATATGAATCCGTTGCGACATCCGCGTGCGCAATTTTTCAAACAATTGTTTTCATCACTGTATTGATATCGCAGAACCCATTTTGATGTGGCCGGGTGAACCACCGCGCACCAACAGAATTTATTATCTGTGCCCAGATTCAAATTTTCCGCCGTGGTAAAATTTTCTGTGCCGCTGTTGGTGCTGCATCGGCCCGCCAAATTGACCGTGACGCCCGTGCATGTAACGGCGCAATCCGATGTGTTGTAACAATCTGCGGATGATGTGCATACGGTTGCGGCATTTAATTTGACGCATCGCGTGTCGGCATACGTCATCCCCATGGCCAGGGTGACCGTAATCACAGTGGAACAGACGCAGCGCAACATATCAAATTTCCCCCAACAGAAAAAACCACCAAATCCTTTGGTGGTCGGGAAGTTAGAAAAATCATAATTACAAATGACCCCACGGCTTTTGGGGATGGCCCCCTTATCACCGTGGCTTCCCGGCCGAATACAGTCGGGACAAGAAAACAATTGGCGCAATTGCGCCGACGTGTTTCTTTGTCGGATTTCGGTGCGGCGCGCCACACCGTGTAATTATGGGATTTTCTAAGTCCCGAACCCACATCCCTGTGGATTCGAAATCAGTATAGTTGATTTGGCGGATAAACACAAGCACAATAAAAAACAGCCCCCATTTGGGGGCCGATTATTATTTGGTTTCGCCAATGTAAATGCCCATATTGGACGCGACCGCCAATAACGGGTCGTCGGGCGATACGTATGCGTTGGAAACCTGTTGGCCGGAAATATGCGGGTCCGACAAAATGGCACCGTTCGCAAAGAATTCAGACAGCGCAACCGTTTTGCATGCGCCATCCTGCATCGCGGTCATGACATATGTTTCTTTGTTTTCAATCGCACGCAATGCGCAATCGGCCATGGATGATGCCAAAATGCGGTCTGTTGCAATTGTGTCGCCGGCACGCTGGATATGTTCCGGGAATAATGCGCGGTTGGTGATACCGGCCGCTTTTAACGCGCGGGAAATGATGTCCGCCGGATGGCCGGAATGACCGCGTACGGATACACCTTCGGATACCATGATGATGCCGTAATCGCGCGGGCTGTTTTTGACGCGTTCAACCAACGTGTCCATGTCGAATTTGATTTCCGGAATTAAAATCGCGTCCGTCCCCAGGGCCACCCCCGCATGCAGGGCCAAACTGCCGACATCGCGCCCCATGGCCTGAATCACGAACCATCTGTGGTGGCTGCGGGCGGTTAATAAAATTTGGTCGCCATATTCCACCAACTGTTGCACGGCGGTGTCAAATCCAATCGTGTTGTCGGTCAACGGTACGTCCATATCGATGGTTTTCGGGATACAGACCAAATTCACATCGGCATAAATGTCATGATTATTCCACGCCAGCGACAATGAACCATTTCCACCCACGATAATCAGCGTATCCAATTCCAGGCTGCGCAAACCTTCGCGCAGGGTTTTCTTGAATTCGTCCAATTTCCCGCATGCGGCCGCAGATTCAAAATTCATCACGCCGTCGCGCCCATTGCACAGATAACTGCCCGACATGCGCGCCAATTCAATCGGCAATGTTTCCGGGGTTAATGTAATGGCCTTAACCGGTCTGGAATACAACCCGTCCGTCCCATCGCAAATTCCGATAACGTCCCATCCGCGCAGTGTTGCACCAACCACGACGCGTTGCAGAACCGTGTTCAATCCCGAACAGTCCCCCCCCGTGGTCATGATACCAATTCTTTTCATATGATATTCCTTTCCTTTTTGAATATTTGTTTTTGAATTTCGCCATGCGATTATATCACAAATTAAGTTGACAAAGAAATATTTTTTGGAATAATTTGTCTAAATTAATCAAAAAGTCCAATCCGATATAACCGGGGAGTTCGCACAATGGCCAAAAAGAGCACAAAATCCAGCAATATGGGCAAAACCAAACGGTCCACAGATTCTATTATCGAAGACGCCATCGCGCGTCAAAACACATGGATGGAACAGCGTCGCACGTTTGCCAGCCGCTTTTTCCACAGTTTGAATGTGTTTGCCAAACCAAATCCGGCCAAAAAGAACAGTGCCACCGTTGACGGTGCGTCAAATCCGACGGTCACTGCGTCTGAACAGAAAAACCGCAGTGTATGGCGTGCGTATTGGTTCCCGATTGTGTGCGCGTTGGTGGTTATCTTTGTCGCAGTTTGGGTGGCGTTTATTCGTACCAGTGCCCCTGCGGTTGTTGTTGTGCCGGCGGTCCCGGAACCGGTGGTCCAGGCGGTCCCACGTGAAGTGTCCGTTCCCACATTCGATATTGTTCGTATTGACCGCAGTGGTGCCGTTGTTGTGGCGGGCCGGTGGTTGGCGCATCAAAATATTTCCATTGTGATGAACGGTAAAATTGTCGCGACCGAACGTACGGATTCCCGTGGTGAATTTGTGTATGCGCCGACACGCGCATTGGCCCCGGGCAATTACACAGTGTCACTGATTGGGACCGACCCGGATGTCAAATCCGATGACCAGGTTTTTTTGTACGTGTCCCCGCACGGGTATAAAAATTCTGTTTCCCTGTTAATGACCAAAGACGGCAGCACCCTGTTACAGGCGCCGAAATTGGTGGATGGCGATTTGGTCGTGTCCAAGATTGATTATCTGGACAATGGACGCATTGTTGTGACGGGTGATGCGTTGCCGCGTCTGCGCGTGTCGTTGACACTGAATGACCGGTATTTGGGTTTTGCCCGTGTGTCTGACCACAAACATTTTGGTTTGGGGGCGGATGTTGATGCGTTGGTTCCCGGAAATGAATATGAATTGGCGGTGCGTTTGCATGATGGGGATGGACGCGCGGTCGCAACCATAACCCATAAATTCACCATGCCCCAACCCACCGGCGACAGTGATACATTCTATACCGTGCGTCGCGGGGATTGTTTGTGGATTATTGCGCGCAATTTCCTGCGTCGTGGTGTATTGTTCAGCATTATTGCCGAACGCAACAATATTGAAAACCCGAATTTGATTTTTCCGAAACAAATTCTGCAAATCCCAGTGGAAGAATAAGAACCATGCGTCCCGAAGATATTAAAAAATTGATACTCAGTTTGGCTGCCTGTGCGGACAAATTGAACAAGCACCAGGTCAAAGAACTGTATCGCATGATGATTGCATGTGGCAAATATCCGATTTGTCCGGCCTGTCACCAGCCGATTACAACCATGCAAGATTTTTCGTGGGACCATATTTATCCGGCATCCCGCGGCGGCAGTCATGATATCCGGAACATGCAACCGATGCATCGCGTATGTAACGAAGCAAAATCTGATATTGTCCAAGAACAATATTTTGATACCGAATATACAATCACGACCGAGGTTCGCATTGAACTGATTGCACGCAAAGAAAAGCGCAAGAAAAAGAAAAATCGTAAAGTCACACATTTGAAACCGCATCAGATTGCGGAAATGGGATTTATCGACCGGCGTGGTAAAAAGCGTTGATATGACATGGGGCGACGGCCCCATGTTTTTTTGTGGTAAAAAATCCCACATGGTGGTAAAATGGCATCCGTCATAAAACAAAAGGAATAAAAATGGCAATGGTATATTGTACAGATTGTGGCAAGAAAATCAGTGAATCTGCCCATGCGTGTCCGACATGTGGCGCCCCGAACCGCGTAAATCCGGCGGCCGGCGAAAAGAAATGGTGGATTGCGTTCTTGCTGTGCTGGTTCTTGGGGATGATTGGTGCGCATCGTTACTATCTGCGCCAGACGGCATCGGCGGTCGTGATGACGATTTTGACATGTACAATTGTCGGGATGCTGGTGACGGCGATTTGGAATTTTGTGGATTGGGTGATTTTGTTGGTTCATGCCGGCGATGACGCGTATGTCAATAAAATTGCCGCCGCGCACAGCCCGGTTGTGGATATCCCGGCCCCGGTGGTTAAAAAATCCGCCCCGAAATCGAAACCGGCCAAGAAAAAGGCTAAATAAGAAAAAAACGCAGCATCCGCTGCGTTTTTTTTACAGGCCTGTGCAGGCGAAGGGAATCAGCGAAAATGCTTTTTTGCAAATTCGCGCCCAGAACCGGATTTCAAATACTGTTCAAATTTTGCTGCCTTGTCGCGACTGTCCAGTGCAAAATATGCCAGCAGTTTCCACGGTGTAAACTTAGACGTATGTGATACATATCCGTGATTGTGTTGTTGTATCCGCGTTTTTAAATCGGATGTCATGCCTGTATAATATTGGGTTGGGTGAGATATACTTTGCAAGATATAGACATAATACATGTTGCCCTCCTGCTCTTTGTTCCGGCGGGCAGCCAGTTCTCAACGCTTACTCGGCTTGCCAGCCGAAGTTCGCTTGCGAACATAGGCTGGTGCGGGCGAAGGGAATCCCTCGGCATTATATGCCTGCGGGGAAACCGTGACGGCTCGACAGCACTTCGTTTGTCTTGCCTACTTGTTTTCGAACCCTCTGGTCGGGTTCAATTCCATCGCCACAGGCCAAAAATTAAACCGCCACACGGGCGGTTGAATTCTTGGTGCGGGCGAAGGGAATCGAACCCTCGTCTTCAGCTTGGGAAGCTGACGTGCTACCATTATACCACGCCCGCGAAACTGTCGGCACGATTTTATACCTTTTGTTCGCAAATGTCCAGCATAAATCGCAACAATACTTTTTCCGTTGCTTTTTGATTTTTTCGGGCCTACATTTATTCCGCTTATACAACATGGAGAAAATTATGAGCAACGAAAATATGAATCCTTTGGTCGCCGCACAGCAGCGTGTTAAAAGTGCCTGTGATAAATTGGGGTTGGCGCCACAGGTCTATGAAATTTTAAAAAATCCGCAACGTACCCTGGAAGTGTCCATCCCGGTAAAAATGGATGATGGGTCGGTGCGTGTCTTTACAGGATATCGCGCCCAGCACAACACGGCCATTGGTCCGTCCAAGGGTGGCGTGCGTTTCCATACCGCGGTAACCAAAGACGAAGTGTCTGCGCTGTCCATTTGGATGACGTTCAAATGCGCGGTTACCGGCATCCCGTATGGTGGCGGCAAAGGCGGCATTATCGTCGACCCGAAAACGCTGTCGACCGGCGAACTGGAACGGTTGTGCCGCGGGTATGTCGACGCCATTTATCCGATTTTGGGTGAAAAGAAAGACGTCCCTGCCCCCGACGTTAACACAAACGGCCAAATCATGGCGTGGATGATTGATGAATACATCAAATTGTCCGGTGACGCGTCGTTCGGCACATTTACCGGCAAACCGGTTGAATTGGCCGGCAGTCTGGGCCGTACCAAGGCCACCGGTCTGGGGATTTCCATCGTTATCGCCGAAGCATTGAAAACCCAGAACAAAGACATGCGTGGTGCCAAAATCGCAATCCAGGGATTTGGTAACGTCGGCAGCTTTACCGCCAAATGTTCGCACGATATGGGGGCCAAAATTGTCGCCATCGCCGAATGGAACGTGATTTTGTATAACGAATCCGGTTTGGATATCGATGCGCTGATGAAATTTAAATCCGAAAACCATGGTAATATCCAGGGATTCCCGGGTGCAACCGAAATCGATGCGACCCAATTCTGGGGATTGGACGTTGATGTGTTGGCCCCGTGCGCGATGGAAAACACCATTAATGCGGAAACGGCCCCGCTGATTAAAACAAATCTGATTGTCGAAGGGGCAAACGGTCCGACCACGTTGGACGGTGAAAAAATCTTGGGCGAACGTGGGGTCACGATTGTGCCGGATATTTTGGCCAATGCCGGTGGTGTGACTGTGTCGTACTTTGAATGGGTCCAGAATCGCTATGGCTATTACTGGGGCGAAGACGAAGTCGAACAAAAAGAAGAAATCGCCATGAAAAACGCGTTTGATGCGATTTATAAAATCAAAACCGAATACAATGTGTCCATGCGCGAAGCGGCATATATGCATTCGATACGGCGCGTTGCGGCCGCGATGCAGCTGCGTGGATGGCGCTGATTCAAAAATCCCCCCGGGTTGGGGGATTTTTATTTGACTTTTGACAAAAAAAGATTCATAATAAGTCCGCAAATCCCACAGATTGCCATCATAATACATCCAGTTCGCAGTATGCGTGTGGAACATCAACCGGCGAGTTTCGCTCTTGATGATGATTGTTTGGTGTGCATTTTGTCGGAAATATAAAGGTATGATGATGAGCAAAAAGTATGATTGGTTACGTTTAAATTACGAAGATTTATTGCAACCGACCAGTGCTGTGCGTAATGCGCGGGCGTTGCAATGTGGCAAGCCCCTGGATGCGGCCAAGTTACAGGCGGCCCAGCAAAGATTTTTTGCCCTGGACTGTGTCTTGGGACAGCGGGTCCGTTAACACAAAATAAAAATAAACAATAAAAGTAAGGAGTAAACAAAATGGCAACAGTTATTCGTTTGGCACGTTTCGGTGCGAAAAAACGTCCGTATTATCACATCGTTGTGACGGATTCCCGCAATGCGCGTAATTCCGGTAACGTATTGGAAACAGTGGGTAAATACGACCCGATGCAGGCCAAAGACAGCGACAAGCGCGTCGTTTTGAAAATTGATGAAATCAAGGCTTGGTTGGCCAAGGGGGGCCAGCCGTCCGACCGCGTTTATAAATTCTTGGCGAATGCGGGCCTGGTTGCGAAAAAGGCAATTCCGGTTCAGACCAAAAAACATTTGCAGTCTGAAAAGACCCAGATGAAGATCAAAGACAAAGAAGCCAAATTGGCGAAAATCGCCGAAGAAAAGGCCGCCGCAGAAGCTGCCGCCCAGGCCGAAGCCGAAACCCCGGCAGAATCCGCGGAATAATCTGTAAAAATTACCCGGGTTCGCCTGGGTAATTTTATCTGATGTCGACCCATTAACGGGATATGTCTATATGAACAGCAGCAACGATAAAATCTTGGTCGGAAAAATCGTCGCCCCCCAGGGGATTCGGGGCCAGGTTCGCGTCCAAACCTTTACGGAAACGCCGGCGGATTTGGCGACGTTGCCCATTGTCGATGTAAAATTGCGCTTTGTCCGTGCGGCGGGGCGTGGTGTCGCCATTTGTGAAATTGATGGTGTGACCGACCGCAATGCCGCGGAAAGTTTGCGCGGAACAGAATTGTATATTATGCGTGATGCGTTGCCGGCCCTGCCCGATGGTCAGTTTTATCAGACGGATTTAATCGGGATGCAGGTCGTGCGTGGGGATACCGTTCTGGGGACGGTTGATGCCGTATATAATTTTGGCGCCGGGGATGTTTTGGATATCGCCGGTGGTGACATGGTGCCGTTTGCCGGTGCCGATGTTGATGTGGTCGCCCGTCGGATTGTTGTTAAATAAGGTTATTTTTAATGTCATCCAATAAACCAAACAGTTCAATCGTTGTCATGAGCCAAGACGTTGTGATTACGTGTGTAAATCCTGTGTCGCGGTGCCCGTTGCACAATATGGCGGACCACAATCCGTGTATCCAATATTCTGCGGTGACGTGCAATGGGGTTCTGGACGGACGTTTGACATCGTGCGTGGGGACGTCGGCGTGGGATATGTATTCTGATGCCGTTGAAATTTGCAACGAATGTATATTTAATGCGGGACGAATCCGCCACAGATAAGATATGGCAACATGCACTTTAACATTCTGACCATTTTTCCAGAAATGTTTCCCGGGACGTTGGCCGGCGGGGTTGTCGGACGCGCATTGGAACGGGGAATCTGGTCGTGCGATGTTATCAATATCCGCGATTTTGCCATCAATAATTATGGCAGTGTCGATGACACCCAATTTGGTGGCGGGGCCGGGATGGTAATGCGGCCCGATTGTCTGGGGGCGGCATTGGATTCCATTAAAAATCCGGGAAAAATCATCTATTTTTCGCCCCGCGGACCGCGTTTGGATCAAAAAATGGTTCGTGAATTTGCCGCGATGCCGGATGCGACGTATACCCTGTTGTGTGGCCGGTACGAAGGAATTGATCAGCGAATCATTGATGAATATGATATAATGGAATTATCCATTGGGGACTATATCCTGTCGGGGGGTGAAATCGCCGCCCAGGTTTTTGTTGACAGTTGCGTTCGCGTGATGGATAATGTGGTCCATGGTGGTACGGAAACCACCGCAAATGAAAGTTTCGAAATCGGGGGGTTGGAATGGCCGTTATATACCCGCCCGTCAGTATGGCGTGGACGCAGTGTCCCAGAAGTCCTGCTGTCCGGTCACCACGGCAATATCGAACGGTGGCGGAAACAACAATCGGTTGACATAACAAAGGAACGTCGACCGGATTTAATAAAGGAAAAGTAAAATGAGCATTATCAAAAAAATCGAACAGGCGCAAATCGCAAAACTGAAAGGCGACAAGAAAATCCCGGCGTTCAAGGCGGGTGATACACTGAAAGTTCACGTCAAAATCAAAGACGGTGACAAATTCCGTATCCAGTTGTTCGAAGGTGTCGTGATTGCCCGTGACGGTGGTGATGGTAACAACGCATCATTTACAGTTCGCCGTGAATCTTATGGTGTTGGCGTTGAACGCAAGTTCCCGCTGTACAGCCCGGCGATTGAAAAAATCGAAAAGGTTCGCATCGGTAAAGTACGTCGTGCAAAGTTGTTCTTCCTGCGTGGTCTGTCTGGTAAAAAGGCCCGTATCGTCGAAGACTTGGCGGCGGCATCTGCTGAAAAAAATGCGAACAAATAATCGATTTGTTCCAACAAAAAATCCCGCAAATTTTGCGGGATTTTTTTATCGCGAAATTTGACGCGCAATGGTTATTTATCAAATTGACTTTGGGCGGGCATCCCGCTAAGATATTCAGTATGAAAAAACAGATAGCCCATTTATTAGTCTTGTGCGGGATGATGGCGCCGGTTATGGCGTCGGCGTATGTTGAACGTGATAATGCCGTTGTGCGCGTCATGAACAAGGCCGCCGGTAAGGCCCAAACGGTTAATTTGCCGGTGGGGCGTTCGGTGGAATTTGAAAAATTGACCATGACGGTGCGTTCTTGCAAGCAGACGGACCCGTTCCAGGCAGAAAATTTCCATATGTTTATCGAAATTGACAAGAAAGCCGAAGGGCGCATTTTCAGCGGATGGATGGACCGTAACGAACCGGGTGACAATCCATTGCAAAATGCGGATTATGATGTATGGCTGGTGCGGTGTGAATAATATGACAGATGATACAGTTCAAATAAATATTCAAAACTTGTCCGGATATATGCTGGGCAATGCGCGCCATATGCCGGCGTCCGGTGGTGCGTGGTTGTCACGTGATACGTTGGTTTATGTGTGCCGGACACTGGATGCGGCGATGCGTATTCTGGAATCGTCCCAGCGTGGGTTTGTCGACAGATATAATCCTGTGTGGACCACAATTTATCATGTGACATCGCCGATGATTAAATGCGACCGCGTGGAACGGGATATGTTTTGGACGCATGACGCGACCAAGATTATTGTGGATGCCCCCGTGTTTCATCGCGCGGCATCCAAATTGGCCGATGCGGTTCCGGCGCAGAACAATGCGCATGATATGATGTCACCGACGGTAAATATGATTCAAAGAACCAAGGGGAAAATAAAATGAAATTTATCAAAAAATATTTCAAGATTTTGATTGGCATTGCGGTGCTGATTCTGTGCGGATGCGTATTTTTCTTTGTTCAACGGTCGGGGGATTTGGAAAACGGCAATATGCGCAATTGGTTGGCCGCGTCCAGTGACCGGCGTGTTGCGGCCGTGAAAATCATGACCGGGTCGGACGAACATACAGAATTGATGGTTGCATGTTTGGATAAAATTGCGGCCCTGCCCGATGCGGGTGAAATGGCGGTTCGTGATGCGGCATCCCTGTGCCACACCGGTATTCAATTAAAAGAAAATATTTAATCATGACCCCCCAAGACAAGATTATTTGTATGGATATGGGCGCCACCGGTGATGGTGCGACATCAGCCGGGACATTGTGTCTGGGGATTGAATCGTCATGCGATGAAACGTCGGCGGCCATTGTTGATTCCAATCGCAATATTTTGTCGCATATTATATATTCGCAAATTCCCGAACATCAAAAATATGGCGGTGTGGTTCCGGAATTGGCGGCGCGCGCCCATATTTTGGCCATTGACGACGTTATTCGTACCACATTGGAACGTGCCGGCAAAACAATTGATGACATTGATGTTGTTGCGGCAACGGCCGGCCCGGGATTGATCGGCGGTGTATTGGTGGGCTGGATGGCGGCGACCGGCATTGCCCAGGCAACCGGCAAACCATTGGTTGCGGTGAATCATTTAGAAGGTCATGCCTTGGTCCCGCGTTTGATGTCGGCGTCTGCGACAGACGGGACGACCGCGGCGGTTGAATTTCCGTATTTATTGATGTTGGCGTCCGGCGGTCATTGCCAGATTTTGTTGGTGCGTGGTGTCGGTCAATATGAATTAATTGGCCAAACCCTGGACGACAGTGCCGGCGAAGCGTTTGATAAGGTCGCAAAAATGTTGGGGCTGGGGTATCCGGGCGGGCCGATTGTGGATGCGCGTGCGGCGTGCGGTAATCCCCGGGCTTTTAAATTTCCGCGTCCCCTGTGCGATAAACCGGGGTGTGATTTTTCGTTCAGTGGTATCAAAACCGCCGCGCGAACATTTCTGGACCGCAATCCGGCCCCGCACAGTGATGAATTCATCAATGATTTTTGTGCATCGTTCCAGGCGTCCGTTGTTGATTGCATCGTCAATCGTTTGGAACACGCCATGGCGGATGCGCGCGTGCGTGCGGCGGCACCAAAATTCTTGGTCGTGGCCGGCGGTGTCGCGAAAAACAGTGCCATTCGTATGGCCATGGAAAAATTGGCCGCGCGGTTTAATATGACATTTGCCGCCCCGCCGATGAATTTATGTACGGATAATGGGGCAATGATTGCATGGGCGGGGTTGGAAAATTACCGTCTGGGCCGCGTGGTGACAACGCCGATTGCGCCCCGCCCCCGCTGGCCATTGACAGAATTACAGGAATAAGTTTAATTTATTTCTGGCGGTCCCGTGATGGTACGGGGCTGTTTTTTTCTGCGAATTTGCCGGCGGCATTAATGGCCTGGGTGCCGCGGGCAAACTTTTCGGCGGCCAATGCCCGGTCGTGATACTTTTTAATTTTCGCAATATCTTCGCGTAACATTTTGATGCGCACCGCGGTGGCCAGCTGTGGTCGTTTCAGAAATTCGATTGCGCCCCATTTAAAGCTTTGCAGTGCGTTACGCATATCGGATACATGCGGGTCGGATTTTATAATAACAGGCTGGGTCCGTGGTAACGCCATATATTCGGCGCGAATCCGGTCCAAATCCAACCACCCCAGTTTTGCAAAGTCGCGTTCAAACATGTAATCGGCGTTTTCGTACCGGGCGTCTGCAAAGTCAATAAAAGAAACCACGCCACGCGTCGGGTCGTAAAAGATATTGTTTTCGTTCATATCGCCGTGCGAAAAGACCATACTGGCATCGGATTCAGATGCCACATCAAACCATTTCTTGGCACTTTTGACCACCGATAATTCTTTTTCCGGAATATGCTTCTTCAATTTGATTAAAACATCTTTCAGTGGGATGTTGTCCAAATCTTCTGCATCGTCTGTGGCGTCAAACAGGTGTCGCTGTTGCAACACGGGCCGCATTTGGTTCATGTCGTTCATAAAATGCGCCATGGCCCGGTAAATCTTGTCCTGGTCGGCGGGCGGCAGTTTGTCAAAATACGACGATGACACCGGATGACCGTATGCGCGTTGTTCCACGGCAAATTTTTCTGTGGTTGATATTTCCAGCATTTGCGGCACAAAGTATTCGGAACTGGCCACGCGATTGATGTCCTGCATAACCAGTTGGGCGTGCCGTTGCTTGGCCAGCCATCCTGTTTCAGACATGCGCTTGGTCGGGCGTTTAAAAACCAATCCGTCGGCGGCATATACCACGGTTTCGCGCGGACTGTTTGTATTTATTTGTTGCAAATTATCCAGGTTGCTCATAATATTAACCTTGTTTTCAGCTATGTTTTTATTGTATCATAAATATTATGCAAAAACCAGAACCGTTTGTTAAACCGGACACGATTTTCAGTGTTACCGATGCGGCGTCTTTGTTAAAGGGCGTCGTTGAAACCGCATTCCCGCGCATTAAAATTCGCGGTGAATTGTCCCAGATTACACGCGCATCGTCGGGTCATATGTACATGACGATAAAAGATGCCGGCGCCGCCATTTCCGTCATTATTTGGCGCGGGACGCCTGTGTCGTTCCGCCTGGAAGAAGGGATGGAAGTCATCGTCACCGGGCGGTTCACCACATATCCCGCCCGCAGCAATTATCAGATTATCGTTAATGAAATTGAAATGGCGGGCGTGGGGGCATTGCTGAAAATGCTGGAAGAACGCAAACGTAAACTGGCCGCCGAAGGCTTGTTTGATGCGTCCCGCAAGAAGCCTTTGCCACGTTTGCCCCGGCGCGTCGGCGTCGTAACCAGTCCCACCGGCGCCGCATTCCAAGATATTCAAAATCGTTTGCGTGAACGTTTCCCGGTGCATGTTATTTTGTATCCCGCCACGGTCCAGGGGGCAACCGCCGCGGCCGAAGTTGCGGCCGGTATTGAATATTTTAATCGTGCCAAAAATGTGGATGTGATTATCGTTGCGCGTGGTGGTGGCGCATTGGAAGATTTGTTGCCTTTTTCCGAAGAAATCGTTGTTCGGGCCGCCGCCGCCAGTGAAATTCCATTGATATCGGGCGTCGGTCATGAACCGGATTGGATGCTGATTGATTATGCGGCGGATTTTCGTGCGCCGACACCAACCGGGGCGGCGGAAACCGTCGTGCCGACCAAATTATCCCTGGTCCAGGATTTGGATAACATGTGGCATCGGTTTTCGGGACATTTTGCCACGCGTTTGGTCAATGCGCGCCAGCGGGTCGATGCCATCAGTGTCAAAAATCCACGCCAATTGGTCATGGAACATGCCCAGCGTTTGGATGATATTACGCGTACACTGTCCATCATTATGGGGGCCAAAATGGCCGCGGCGCGTCAAAAATTGGATGCGACGACCACGTTCCCAATGATAATGGAAAATCGTATGGCCCGCATGACCCAGGCGGTTGCCCACATGGGGCAGATGCTGAATTCGCTTAGTTATAAAAGCGTGTTGTCACGTGGATATGCAATTGTTCGCGATGGGGCCGGCGGGATTATCGGACGGGCGGAAAATGCGCCCCGCCCTGTGACCATTGAATTTGCCGATGGTATTGTGCATTTGGATAATTAAATATTCGCTGAACAAAAATCCCGCCGGATGGCGGGATTTTTGTTATTGAATCTGGCCACGCAGAATTGTGTAAATCTGCCCCAGGTCCGTTTTCATAAATGTTTTTATCAATGTTTCAGAATTGTCCGCCTGTTGCGCGGTCGTCAATATTTTGCCGAATGCGCGGACAAACTGGGTTGCCTGGGACCGGAATACGCTGTCGGATTTCATCATGTCGCGAACGCGTTTTTTGTCCGCCGCCGTCAACATCTTGGCCAGCCATTTGGAAAAGATGGTCATATCGCCGGCGTGATATTTTTTCCATACAACATCGGGAATTTCCGCCCCCAATGCGCGCGTCAAATCCATGGATTGTTCGTGCATCTTTTCGATTTGCCGTTCGCTTTGTTGGATAAAATCTTGGCTGCTGATGTGGCCGATGGTGGCGACCGACGGGGCGGCCTTAATCGCGTCCATGGGCGCGGTTGCGCGTGCCACCATCATTTGCTTGTTCAATGTTTGCATGGTGTTGACGGCCTTGGCATAATCAGACATCAAATCAATCATTTGCTGGCGCGATTGACCGGCCAAATCTTCCAATTTTACCGACGAATCCGCAATGGTGGTCATGGATTCAGACACGGTGGTTTTCATCAGATCGATTTTTTCATGCAACGATGTGACGATTTTTTCTAAATTCTGGCTCATTTCTGCGGAACCGCGTGACAAATCCGGTAACGCGGCGTAATACCGTTCAATCAATTCAGACAGCGGTTGCAATTGATTGGTGGTTTCGGCGGACATCTTTATCAGATTTGCCGATTGGCCCGATAACTGGGTGTGGGCGGTGTTCATTTCCATCAACGTTTCGCGCACGCCGGTCGCCATGGCGCGAACAGATTCCGAAAACGCGCCGGCGGCGGTCTTGGTATTTTCCAGTGTGACATTCGCCACGCCCGACACTGTTTTTAATTCGTTGACGACGCCGGATGCAAATTCTTTGATTTCGCTGTTGAAACGGTTGGTTAATGTCGCCAATTCCGTTGAAATACCGCGTACAGACGATTCTGTGGATGCGGCGGATGTCATCAATATTTCGACGGCGTCGGCCAATTTGCGAATTTGTTTTTCCATCGAAGATTCTGCCAAGCGAACCTGGCCGCCGACGACGTTGGCGGTGCTGGTCAATGTGTTCATTTGGGTCGCCAGCTGTTTCTTGGATTGTTTGGTGAATGTGTCCATTTTGGTCAAATGGCCGCTTAATAATTTATCGTTGGATTCCATCAGCGTTGCATAATCGGCGGCGGCGGTCCGGACATTATTAAATCCATCGGTGGTCGTCTGGGCCAAATTGGTCAGTGTCTGTTGCATTTCGGTGGCACTGTCGGTCATGGTCTTCATCTGATTGGCGTTGCGGTCAAAGTCCGATTGCAACTGCTGGGACATTTTATCGCTGGCGCTGTGCCATGCGTCAATTTGATTTTGAATCTGATTGGTGCGGTCGGTGGTTTCTTGGGTCGTGGTGTCAATTTTTGACAATAATTCATTGATATTTGATGTAAATCTGTCGGTCGATTGTTCGACTTCGGTCCAGCTGGGGGATTCAACGATACCCTGCAAGCCGGTGACCGTGTTGTCCAATCGCTGGGACATTTGGGCCAATCGCTTGGTCGCGTCGCCCGCCAAATTGACCAAGTTTTCATTGTGGACGGATAATTCCTGTTTTAATTCTTGGGCGGATGCAATTTGTGCGGCCAGTGTATCCGACATGGATTGAAAGTTCGCCTGAATCTTGGCAATTTCGTCGGCCAGTATGGTCTGCAAGACGCGGGTGGCGTCATGAACCTTGGCCCGTTCGGGGCGCGTCATCAGTGTCAGCAATGACTGCATCACCTTTTGCGAACGGCGCGACACGAAAAACAACGCCCCCAATGTCATCAACAGTAAAAATCCCAAACCGCCACTGATAATCATCAAGATATGGTTGGCAATAAATAATGTATGGTCGGCTTCCATTTTTAATCTCTCCCTGAAAAAAACGCGATTTGATATCGTTCTTGAAGTTCTATGAAATTTATACTAGAATCTAAAAGATAAAGCAAGGGCATAAATGGCAGGAAAACGCAGTCTTTCACCGCAACAGGATTTAGCCGCCAATCCGGCGGAAAACGTATGGGTCCAGGCCAACGCCGGTACCGGAAAAACCAGCGTTCTGGTCCAGCGTTTGTTGCGTATTTTATTTCGTGCAAACGATGGGCGCGCGTCGGGGATTTTATGCCTGACATATACCAATGCCGGGGCCAGTGAAATGCGGAATCGAATTCTGGCGGCGTTGCGGACCTGGGCAATGGCGGACGACGATGCGTTGCGTGATTTGTTGGACGGTGTTGCGGAAAATCGACCGGCGAATGCCGACGATTTGGCGCGTGCGCGGGATATCTTTTTCCGATATATTGACCAGCCCGATATGTTAAAAATTAAAACCATTCATGGTTTCTGCGAAGAAATTTTACATCGATTCCCATTAGAAGCCGGTATCAGCCCCGCATGGTCATTGGTCCAGGATGCCGGGCAAAAGATTTTATTGGATGATGCGTTTCGGCATCTGATAAATTCGCCGTCGTCGCCCCGCATTCGTGATGCGTTTGCGCATATTGTGGGACGGATATCGGAACATTCGCTGGACGAATTGTTGGGGATTTTGACGGGCCAATATAAAAACTTTTTCCAGATTGAAAATCTTGATAAGTATCGCGATTACTTTATTGATAAAACACGTAATTTTTTAGAATGCAATTTGACGCCACCCGCCGCGCCGACCCGTGAAAGTTTGGAAAAAATCATTGAAAATGCCGAAATCGATATAAAATCATCAAAAAAGCCGGCGGCGTACCTGTTAAACATTGTTAACTTAACAAAACAATTCATTGACACGACAATAGATTTTGAAAAATATAAAACGGCGTATTTAACGGCCACGGATACCAAAATCGCCAACGTGGCCAAGAAAGATTATCTGGTCGCCGAACAGGACCGTGTTCATGCGCAAAATCAATACAATTTAAACCGGGTTGCGTTCGAAGATACGGTGGCACTGTTTGATTTATCGGCGGCATTTGCGGATGTTTATCGCCGGATAAAGGCGGAACGAAATGTTCTGGATTTTGACGATTTGATTTTGTATACGCGCAAACTGTTTTCTGCGCCCGACACAATGGGATGGGTGTTGTCACAGCTGGATTTGGCATTAAGCCATATCTTGGTTGACGAAGCCCAGGATACCAGCCCCCAACAGTGGGATATTTTGCGGATGTTGGCGGGGGATTTCTTTACCGATGGGGTGACGGCGGATGCGATGCGTTCGTTGTTTGTTGTTGGCGACACCAAACAATCCATTTACGGGTTCCAGGGTGCCGACCCCGACGCATTCGCCGCCAGTCGTGAACAAATTGCCGCCCAAATTCAACACAATGCCCGGTCAATCCAAGAAATCCCCCTGGCCCAGAGCTTTCGTTCCACGGCCCCTGTTTTGGCGACGGTGGACGCGTTCTTTGACGATGCGGATATTGTGGCCAAAACGGGGTTTGTTAACAATAATCACAAATGTTTTCGGGCGGATGCGCCGGGGCTGGTGGAATTGCATAAACTGGTGTGTCGGGAATCCGAACCGCCGCGCCGGGCCGATTATATAAAAACCATCGCCGACCAGATTCAGACCCTGGTCCGGGATGATGGATTTCGGCCGGGGGATATCATGGTCCTGGTCCAGCGGCGCAATCCGTTTGCGTCCCCATTGGTGCGTGAATTAAAATCGCGTGGTCTGGATGTCGCCGGCAGCGACCGTATCGTTTTGCCGGAATTTCCCGCGGTGCGTGATATGCTGAATCTGGTGCGATTTTGTTTGAAGCAGGATGATGATTTTAGTTTATGTTGTGTTTTAAAAAGTCCGTTTTACAGATTGAATGAACGTGATATTTTTAATTTGTGTGAAATAAAAAATAAAACCGGCCAGACGGTCTGGGACGTGTTGGCAACGGCACATCCGGACATTTTTGCCGACCTGGGGACGATTGTGGAATGGGCGGGTGAAATGGGGCCCTATTCTTTCTTTGAACGCGTGCTGGGGACCGGTAATCGCCGGCAAAAAATGATTGCGGCGTTGGGGGAACAAATTATTGACCCCGTGGAAGAATTTTTGACAATTTGTCTGGCATATGAACGTACCCAGCCGGGGACACTGCGTCATTTCTTGAAATGGTTTATCACCGGCGGCAGTGAAATCAAACGTGATATGGACGCGTCCCAGGGGGTGCGTATCGTCACCGTCCATGGCAGCAAGGGGTTGGAAGCGCCGGTCGTTTTTCTGGTCGATACAATCCGAACACCACGGGATAAACCGGAAAAAATATTTCCCGTTTCGGCCCAGATGTTGTCGGGGGTGGATGCGTCATTGCCGATATGGTTATGGGCGCCGCAAAAAAATGCCAGTGAAAAAATGGCGACGGCGGCAGATTGCCAAATGGATGCCAAGATTGCAGAATATTACCGATTGTTGTACGTGGCGATGACGCGTGCGCGGGACCGATTGTATATATATGGCTTTACCACGAACAAGAATCCGCCTGAAATCGCATGGCATACCCAATTGTGGCAAAAACTGGGGGCGATACACGGTATCACAAACGATTGCATCAGGATAACCAATGAAACTGTCTGAATTAATCGCACAAAATACGCATATGAAATTCGCAACGGATGCCGGCGTGCGCATGCATGCACTGTTGCGTATGGTGACGCTGGATGATGCGGGTGGTGACCGCGGTGACGCGGAATTGGTTGCCCGGATTCGCGCCAATAAAAATTTGATTCCGTTTTTTGGCCCCAATTCCCGGGGCGAAGTTCCCATTGCCGGCATATATCGCGGAAAATTTATCAGCCGCCGCATCGACCGCATGGTTGTCGACCCCGATGCCCGTACGGTGTGGGTCTTGGATTACAAGACGGACGTTGACCGCGTGGCGCGGCGTGAAAAATATGCGGCGCAATTGCGTGAATATATGACGTTGCTGTCTGAAATTTACCCGGATTTTACGGTTCGTGGTTTTATTTTATGGATACATGACTGGACATTGGAACGCATGTAAAAAGCCTTGAAAAGGCATTAAAAATTTGGCTATAATTCCCACATGTTAAACAGGCTGATTATTTCCAACATTGTTTTGATTGAAAAGCTGAATCTGGAATTCGGCGGGGGCTTGAATATTCTGACGGGCGAAACGGGCGCGGGTAAAAGTATCTTGATGGATGCCCTGTCGTTGGCACTGGGGGCGCGGTCGGATGCCGGGCTGGTTCGTCATGGCTGTGACGGCGCGTCGGTTATTGCAGAATTTGATGATTGCAATGCGCGTGTGCGGGCCATTCTGGATGAAAACGGCATTGATGTGGATGATGTTTTGATTTTGCGCCGTACATTGGCGGCCGACGGGAAAAGCCGCGCATGGATAAACGATTGCCCCGTATCGGTCAAGACATTGAAACAGGTTGGCGATACCCTGGTCGAAATTCATGGGCAATTTGAAAATCATGCTTTGTTGGACCCGACGACGCATCGCCATACATTGGATGAATTTGCATTGAACCATATGGCGGAATATGGTGATATTTTGGGCCGCGTGCGTGATGCGTATACGGCGTATCATGCGGCCGACAGTCGGTTGCGGGAATTGAACGATATGCTGGAACGTGCGGCGGCGGAACGCGATTTCTTGGCACATAATGTGTCGGAATTGTCTGCGTTGAATCCGCAAATTGGCGAAGAAGAAGATTTGGCCACCCGGCGTGCCGCCATGATGAATGCCGAAAAAAATGCCGCCATATTACAGGAAGCCACCGATGCATTGGCGCCGCGTGGCGTATCATTGGACGGGCAAATTTGTGCGGTGGCGCATATTTTACAGCGTATCAAGACCGACCCCAACCCGTACCAAGAACAGATTGACACATTGTATGATGTTGCGCAAACGGTGGCGGAAATTTCGACGGCTTTGGTGCCGGACGATACGGATACGGATAATTTGGACGCCATCGAAGAACGGCTGTTTGCCATTCGGGCCGCCGCGCGCAAGCATCGCATTTCGGCCGACGAATTACCGGCCAAGCTGGAACAGATGGCGACGCAGTTAAATGCGATTGATAATTCGGATGCCGAATTGCAGAAGTTAAAGACCGATGTCGTGCGGCGGCGTTCAGAATTTGATGCCGCGGCCGCGGCGTTGACCGCGGCGCGTAAATCGGCGGCGGCGGATTTGCGCGGACAGATTTTGGCGGAATTACCGGATTTAAAACTGGGCCAGGCCGATTTTACCGTGGATATTGGTGCCGCCACCCCATCATCGGGCGGTGCGGATGACATTCTGTTTATGATAAAAACCAATCCCGGTACACCGTTTGCCCCGCTGCATAAAAGTGCATCTGGCGGGGAATTGGCGCGATTGATGTTGGCGCTGCGCGTGGTGCTGACGAATGGGACGTGCAATCATACGTTTGTCTTTGACGAAGTTGATACCGGAATCAGTGGTGCCACCGCCAGTGCCGTTGGCCAGCGTCTGGCGCGGTTGGCCCATGGTGGCCAGGCATTGGTTATCACCCATTCCGCCCAGGTGGCGGGCTATGCCGATAAACACTTTAAAATTCAAAAGCGTGCAGATGCAGATGTCACCACGACCAGTGTGACGGAAATTACGGATGACATGCGGGTTAACGAAATCGCCCGTATTATCAGCGGGGCCGAAATTACCCCGGAATCAATTGCCACGGCAAAAACATTGATTCGCCATTGAATTTTCGGCTTGTAAAAAACGGCGCAATGCGGTATAATCATTGGTGTTGGGTCGGATTTTGATATGCCGAATCCAATGGGACGATTGTCCTGTACATATTATTAAATTTAAAAATCCCCATTTTCTGCCCCTTTTTATTTGCGGTTTTTGCTGATTCCAAACGTCGGTTTGGGGGCGGCAATAATGGTGGCGCATGCGGCACATGCGGCGGAAATATTCGCCGGCGGGTCCAATGTTTCCGGTACATTTCCCAATGCCAATATGTCCTCCACATATTACAAGTGCAGTAACAGCATCAGTTTTTCAGACGGGGCAAAATTTGGCTATGTCAGAATCAGTTATGCATCACAATCCGGTGGCGCTGGCACGGCCGTCAATCCGTATATTTTAAACGGATGTTCCGTTGTGTCCGGCGCATGTGAAAAAGCGCAGTATTATACGTCCAGTGGATGTGTGGCATGTGCGACGGGCGCCGCGGGTGCGACGACAACGGTTCATGCAAATACATCGTGCGGATATTGTCTGGATGGATATTTCAAATACAACGGTTCATGTGTCGCATGTCCATCCAATGCGGTCACGTGTACGGAATCTGGATTTACATGCCCCCAGGGATATTACAGAAGCAATGTTGCATCATGCAGTGCATGTCCGTCGACCGGTACCAGCGCCCGGGCCATCACCGCCGGCCCCGGTGCGACCAGTGTCACCGAATGCTATGTTCCCAAAAGCAGCAGTTTTTATGATGGCACCGGCAGTGGGACATATGATGGGGATTCATATTATTGCAGTTGAAAAAAATCCCGCATAATTGCGGGATTTTGTTTTTTTATTTCAATACGAAATGCACACTGTATTGCGGTTTTTTATCCGCGCCCAGTGCGGCACGTACAACCTTGTTCGATGCAATTTGCACCGCGCGAACCAGATTGTCGCGGTCTTTGCGTTCTGTTTTGGTCAACGCATCAATCGCGCGTGTGATTTCAATTTGAATCTGGCGCTTCATAAATCCGGTGTCGTCGGTTTCAAAGATACCGGCACTGGATACTTCGGGGACACCCTTTAAGAATCCGCGCTTGTCCACCGGCAACGTTACAAATACGGCGCCGTTTGTCGCAATTTTGCGGCGGTTTTTGTAAACCTGGTCGTTGGCGCTGCGTTCGGTTTCCCCTTCCATAACGACAAAGCCGGTCGGAACGGTTTCTGTGACATACGGTTCGGCACCATCGGCCAATGCAATCATTTCGCCGTTATGCACAACCATCATGAATTTGGACCCGCCGCGTTCCATCGCCATTTTACCGTTCAGCATTTCGTTGATGTAATCACCGTGCATGGGAACGGCCACCTGGGCGTGGACCATGTCGTAAAAGCGTTCGAATTCCGGACGTCCGGCATGCCCGCTGGCGTGCAGATGGTCGGTGTCGAAAATGGTGTGCGTGCGGATACCCATACGCGCCAATTTGTTGTACAGGAAAGATACATCCTGTTCGCGGCCGGGGATGATAATCGCACTGAAAATCACGGTGTCGGTCGGCTGTAATTTCATTTCTTTTACATGGCCGCGGCACAGGCGGGTCAACATGGCATATTGTTCCCCCTGGGACCCGGTCAAGAAGATAGCCTGTTTTTCCGCCGGCAAATCTTTGATTTCGCTGTGCAGATAAACTTCGTCTTTGTCCAGGTATCCGAATTCGATGCCCATTTCGCGGAATTCCGGCAATCCGACGTACGGTACCGGGTTCGGGTTACTGCGTTCTTTGATGGCGGCAACGCGGCCCGATGCGCGGGCGGCGGCGGCAAACATTTTCAGACGCGCAATACTGCGGGAATAACCGGTAACGATAACGCGGCCCGGTGCATTTTTCATGATTTCGGCCAGGGAATCGCGGACCTGGGTTTCGGTGGTTTGTTTGGATTGACGGGATACAGATGTGGAATCCGACATCACCGCCAGCAATTTCGGGTCGGACCCAATTTCGCGCAGACGGGCGAAATCGGTCGGGGCTTCCAACGGGTTGTCATCGTTGAATGTCCAGTCACCCGTATGCAGAATTTTCCCGGCCGGTGTTTTGATGATAATCATTTGGGCTTCGGGTACAGAATGGGTGACGTGGAATGTTTCGATATCAAACGGCGGCAACGAAAATTCCGCACCGTTGTGGTCAAAGATAACCAAATCTTTTTTCGGATTGAAATCGATTTCACAGCCCGCAAACGTGCGGCGAATAATTTCGCCCGGGAAACGGGTGCAATAAATCGGCTTTCTGAATTTGGGCCAGATGAATTTTAATGCACCGATGTGGTCTTCGTGGCCATGGGTGATGACAAAGCCCACGACGTCTTTCTTGCGCTTTTCCAACCATGCGGTGTCGCAATATTGCACGTCGCCGGCGCCGATTTCTTCTTCCAGAAATCCCATACCGCAATCCACGACCAGATATTTGCCCTTGTACTTGTACACGTACATGTTCTGGCCGACGTGTTCCAACCCACCCAACGCCAAGAAGTAAATCTTGTCGTCGTTTTTGTCATTTTCATGTTTGTTCATACCGGATATTTTCGCCGGTGTTTTGGGCGCGGCCGACTTCTGCGGCGCGGGCGCCTTTTTTTCACGTACTTTTACCATATAATCTATTCCTTTGGTTCTATGGTTCATATTTTCGCGCCGTCACAGAATCCATTGCTAATAAAGCCGTCGCTTTATTCGTAGTGAATCCGTGACGTCGCGGACAGCCCCGTTTCATGGTCGCTTTGTAACAATAAAAGAACAAATCCATATCGCGGGGGAATTTTTATTTTTTGGCTGCGGATAAACGTGCCAAATTTAATCTTCACCACCATATGATACATTATTTTCACCATATGGCAAGCTTTTTTATCCGCCCCGCCCGCGGCATAAATCCCTTGGACAAATATCAGAAATATGATAAAATACCAGCATGACAGAATACAAAAGATTAAATATTGTTAACGCCGCCGCCATGACGGATTGGTTCAAAGAAATAACATGGGGCAATGACACCACCCAAATACGTTTTGCGGATATAAAACGGCGCGATTTCGTTGGGCAAAATGCTGATGCGGTGGCCAAAATGATGGCGCATTCGTATATCAAGAAAAACATCTTGTATTATTTTAATCCATACGTGGATTCTGAAATTTTGACGCCGGTTCCGGACACGCCGGAATTATCCGATGCGGTGCGGGTGGCGATTGCCGCCGGATATCCGGCATACAATTTTCATCCCGACCGGGTCACGCCAAAAATTCGGGGCGAAATTACCCGCCTGAACAATTATCTGCATAACGCCGCATTAAAATACATTAATCAACAGGTGGCCCAGAATTCAGATGAATTTACATTAAACATCAAACAACTGGATACCGAATTCCCGGATGTTATGGCGGTGGTGCGTCGGTCAAAGTTTATGGTCCAAATGCCCGAATTGTCCCGCGAATCCGGCCCCAGTGTGATGCAAATGCAGATGGGTCGTGAAAAAGATTAATCTGTTTTAATGATTAAAAAATCCCGCCGGTTGGCGGGATTTTTCTTACTGTTCGGTTTTATGTTCCGGTTGGTAAATTTCAACGTCACGTGTCATGGCGATGAATTTTTCCGCACGGCGTGCCGGCAATTCTTCGCGGGGGATTTCCGACAATTCGTTGATTTGTTCCGCCACCGCCACAGACAGCAATTGCATGGTTGTCTGCCAATCGGTATGCGCCCCACCCGCCGGTTCTTCGATAATTTTATCAATAACGTTCAAAGACGCCATGTCGCGCGCCGTCAATTTCATTGCCTGGGCGGCGGTGGCCTTGAACTTGTTATCTTTCCACAGAATACTGGCACATGATTCCGGTGCAATCACCGAATAAATCGCATTTTCCAGCATCAAAACGCGGTCGCCCGTACCGATGGCAATCGCCCCGCCGGAACCACCCTGGCCCACGTTGACGGCAATGTACGGTGTTTTGACCGACAGCCCCGTTGCAATGGATGCGGCGACGGCCTGGGACTGGCCGCGTTCTTCGCCTTCGCGGCCGGCAAACGCGCCCGCCGTGTCAAACAGTGAAATAATCGGCAACCCGAATTTTTCCGCCAAACGCATCATACGCTGGGCCTTGCGATAACCGTCGGGATTGGCCATGCCAAAGCGATGTTTTTGACGGGTTTCGATGGTGCGGCCCTGTTCCTGGCCGATGATGACGGCCGGAATCCCGCGCCAAAAGCCAATACCACTGCCCATGGCGGGGTCTTCGGCAAATGTGCGGTCGCCCGCCAGATATGTCCAATCGTCGACAATGCCGTTAATATAATCCAAGAAATGCGGACGGTTTTCGTGACGGGCCAGCAAGACTTTGTCATATGCGTCGGTTTCGCCCATGCCACGGATTTTCTTGGACGAATCCAATTCCGGTGTTGTGATGGAAATTGTTTTTGGTTCCCGTTCTTGTTTCGTCAGCACCGCCAGAATTTTTTCCAATTTCCCCTTTAATTCCGCGCGGGGGACAACCATGTCGACCATCCCGTGTTCATACAGGTAATCAGCGGTTTGGAAATTCGACGGCAATTTTTCGCGAATATTTTGTTCAATCACGCGACGGCCGGCAAATCCGATACGGGCACCGGCTTCGGCAATATGGATATCGCCCAGCATCGCGAATGATGCGGTCACGCCCCCGAATGTCGGGTCGGTCAGCAATACGATATATGGAATTCCATTGGCGTGCAATCTGTTGACGGCGACGGTTGTCCGGGCCATCTGCATCAATGACAAGATGTTTTCCTGCATCCGGGCGCCACCACTGGACGTGACCATGATAAACGGCTGTTTCTTTTCAATGGCGTGTTCCATGCTGGCCACGATACAGTCACCCGCCGCGCGCCCCATGGACCCCATCATAAAATCACCGTTTAATACGCAAATCGTTGTTGCAATGCCACCGATTGTGCCGTCGGCGGTCGTGATGGCATCGCTGTATCCGGTGTCGGCGCGCGCTTCGGCCAGGCGGTCTTTGTATGCGACGCGGTCGACAAAGTTCAACGGGTCATCGGACACCGTCGGCAATGTAATGCGTTCCCACGTGTTGTTATCAAACAACAGGTCAAACCGCTGTTTCGGGGTCATGATAAACGCACGATTACAGCGTGGGCAAATATAATGATTGTCTTTGTAATCTTTGTAATAAACCAGGCGTCCGCATGCTTCACATTTAATCCACATCAAGCGACGCACGCGGTCATATCTGTCACGGTTACGATTTTTGATTCCAGATTTTTTACCAAACAACATATCTTTATCCGTTCATTTTTTTTGTTAATTCACGACTGGGCTTGAACAAAATGGTGGTGCCGGCGTCCAGATGCATCGGTTTACCCGTGCATGGGTTATATCCAACCTTGGACGCGCGCATGCGCGGCTGAAACGTGCCGAACCCCCGGATTTCAATACGGTCACCCTGGGCAACGGAATCAATCAGATGGTCGACCACCGTATCCACCATTGCCGCGGCATCAGATGCCCGCATATGCTTAAACTGGACCTGGATTGATCGAACGATGTCTGAACGTTTCATCTGCATTCCCCTTTTATTTGTTATCTTCCTGTATCAAGCCTGTGTTCATATATTATTATAATCTTCGCGCATTTTATCAAGAATAAAGTTTTTACCGCATGGACAAAAGGGAATAGCATCCTGTAACGTCCGGGCGCGGGGCATGATACGCTGGCCTGTGAACCAAAGGAGAGAGTATCATGAACGACATATTCGATATGTGTGGGGCTGATGATGTCGCCCCTACTATGCCCCTGATTGGGGATCGGGCGCCTGAATTTGTTGCAGAAACAACCGATGGGACCGTTAATTTCCCGGCCGATTACCGGGGCAAATGGGTGATTTTGTTTTCGCATCCGTCTGATTTTACATCTGTATGCACATCTGAATTCATGACGTTCCAGGCCATGATTCCCGAATTTCGTGAATTAAATGCCGATGTCATCGGATTGTCCATCGGAACCGTTTCATCACATTTGGCGTGGCTGCGCGATATCCAGACCGACGTTGAATTTCGGGGCTGGAAAAATATGGAAATCACATTCCCGGTTATTGCCGATATGAAAATGGAAATCGCCAAGAAATACGGCATGTTGCACGCGGCGGCATCCGATACGATGGCGGTCCGCGCGGTCTTTGTCATCGATCCGGCCGGCATTATTCGCACTATTTTATATTACCCGGCGTCATTGGGACGTAACTTTGCGGAAATCAAGCGCATTTTAATGGGTTTACAAATGACGGATGCGTTTGGATATTCCGCCCCCGCCGATTGGGTTCCCGGTGACGATGTTTTGGTCGCCGCGCCAAAAACATCTGCGGGTGTCCAAGAACGTGTACAGAACAAGAAATCCGGTTGGAATGTTGTGACGTGGTTTATGACATTTACAAAACTGCCGGCTGATATGTTATTGGCCAAAATAAAATCCAAACAACCACAGGAGAAGCCATCGAAAAACACCAAAAAGAAATAATAAATCTGTACGCAAAGAGATTTTCGACGCCCCGGGCCCACGGATCTCACACTTGGGCCCATTTTAATTGTTTGACATTTTTTTGTGCTTTTTTCATGATACGGCCATGATGGATTCTGGTATTACAATATTGTTATTGGAATGGTTCGCGTTGCATGGACGCGACCTGCCCTGGCGATATCGTGGTGGGGCGCATCCCAACCCGTATCATGTCTGGGTGTCCGAAGTCATGTTGCAACAAACCACAGTGCAAACCGTGGGACCATACTTTCACCGATTTATCGAACGATTCCCCGATGTCATTGCGTTGGCGAACGCAGACATCACAGATGTCTATCAATTATGGCAGGGATTGGGATATTATTCGCGCGCACGGTCGCTGCATAAAACCGCCGGTATCTTGGCCAATGAATTTGGGGGCAAATTTCCGGATAATCACGACACATGGTTGCGGATGTCCGGCATCGGTCCGTATACCGCGGCCAGTATTATGGCCCTGGGGTTTAATCGGGCGGAAACCGCGGTCGATGGCAATGTGACCCGGGTTGTATGCCGATTATATGGACTGGACCGGCCGGTGGGTGAAATCCGTAATGAAATCCATGCGCGCGCGTGCGCATTGACCAGTCACACCCACCCGGCGGATTATACGTCCGCCATTATGGATTTTGGCGCCACCGTATGCACGCCCCGCAACCCGCAATGTGAAACATGTCCCGTCGCGCAATATTGTCGCGCCCGGCAACAGGGGCGCGTTGACCAAATCCCAATAACGGCAAAGCCGCCCAAGAAAGAACGTCATGGCGTGGCATATTTGATAAAGAATGCGCATGGACAATTTTTTATCCGCCGTCGCCCGGGACGCGGATTATTGGCGGGGTTATACGAATTGCCATGGACAGACGATGGGACGCCCGTGATTCATTTGCCGGCGGCGGAAACCGGCGTTGCCGTGACGCACACATTCACGCACTTTAAATTATATCTGGATATTAAAATAATTGATGCGGACGCAGTGGATTTGGACGGATTGTTCATATCCGCCAACGAATTGGACACATATCCAATGTCGACATTGATGAAAAAGGCGTTCACCGCCGCGCGGCGTAAAAATCTGATTTAGAATACCAACGGCAAATCCCGGACATCCAATGGCGCGGCATCGCGTTCCGGGTCCCACTGGAATTGGTCCATGATGACGGTCTTGTCCTTGGTGAATTTGACACCTTCGGCCTTTAAAGATTTGTATTGTTCATCAAAAAATCCACTGCACAGACTGCCGTCTTTGAATACGACACGATGCCACGGCAGATGCCATGAGGCCTTGTTATTCGACGCATAACCGACAAAACGTGCCATTCGCGGGCGTCCAATCATCCGGGCGATTTGACCGAATGTGGCGACGCGCCCGGCGGGGATTCGTGCGACAACATCGTAAACTTGTTCATTAAATGTTTTCATGGTGCATAATTTTACCGCTGGGCGACACAAAGTCAATATAAACCCTTGCAAAAAGAATTCAAACCTGTATAATGCGCACCATCGGAGACGTGGCAGAGTGGTCGAATGCGCGCGACTCGAAATCGTGTATACCGGCAACGGTATCAAGGGTTCGAATCCCTTCGTCTCCGCCAGAAATTCACCCGCCGTTATGGCGGGTTAATTTTTGGCGGCCATGGTGTTATGAGAACCCAAGGGTTCGAAAACAAGTAGGCAAGACAAACGTAGTGCAGTCGCGCCGTCACGGTTTCCCCGCAGGCGCAGCCGAGGGAATCCCTTCGTCTCCGCCAGGATAAAAAAAGCCCCCATTGTGGGGCAATCCAAAAAACGGATGTTGTTAATCAGAGTTTTTTGTGATTTTTGTTATTGTTTGTCGAGGAGGGAATTCGTCTCCGCCAGGAATTAAAATCTTAAAACCACCCGCATGGGTGGTTTTATTTTCGTTATTAACGGCTTAAATTATGATACAGTGTTTTTAAAAATCCCCGGGGATGCCGGCGATGGGCGTGCGCATCACGGAATTGATTTACCATATTTTCGCCCCGGGTTATGTCCCGATCATATGCCCGATGCCCCAACAGCAAGAAACCAAATAAAACAGGTTTAAATCCGGTGGTTTTTCCCACAACCTGGTTTATATAGGCCAGATTGCGCGCGCCCAGGATATCGGAATCCATAATGTTTTTGTGCCTGGTTATAACCGGGGCCGGCCGCATTTTGTAATACCGCATTTCTTTCTGATAATTTATCTTGGACGCGGATTCAGCCCAGAAAGCATAACGGATACAAACCAAGTATTCATTTTTTTCTTTGCTATTGGAATCAGAAAAATCAACCGACACAGTGTCATGCGTGCTGTATACATCCAGTGTAAATGGGGATATCCAATGTCGGGCTTTTATCATTTTAACCGATGTCCCGGGTGTGCCGGCGGGGTTTCGTAATAATTGATAGCCCTGCATCCGTCTGCACAAGACATAGGCAATAATTTTGAATTTATTGATGGCCATTAAATAATCCTTTGGCATACAGGATAAATTCCACAAATATTGATGTCAATAAAAAGATTTGTCCCGGGGACACGGGGATTTTGGTGTCATTTCCTTGTGTTATTGGCGAAATTATGGTATAATAATGGGCGCGAACAGAACATCCTGTTCGTTTTTTATTATCCCGCCCACGCGGGATTTTTTCATTTATTAAACAGGATACGACCATGAAAATGAGTGCAAAAGGAATTGAATTTTTAAAAAGATTAGAGGGACGCATCATCGTCAATGGCAAACATGTTGTTTATGATGATGCGACCGGCCGCCCGGTTCATAAAAATACGTTGATGCCGGCGGGGGCCACAATTGGATATGGGCATTTGATACGGCGCGGCGAAGATTTTTGCAACGGTTTAACCGAAGCCCAAGCGACCCAATTATTACAGCAAGATTTAACAGCAACATATGACACGATTGCCAAACAGATTAATTGCGATGTGTTGGCATCGATGAAACAACATGAATATGACGCGTTGGTTGCGTTGGTATTTAACATTGGTCCCGGTTCTGCGGCCCCGTCAAACGCCAATCGCGGATTATACCAATCCACCATTCGCAAATATTTGAATAACAAGAATTATAAGGACGCAGTCTATCCCACCCCGGAACATGCGTGGAAAGCGTTCAGAAACCGTGGGACATTGGATTCCCGTCGGGATGCCGAATGGCGATTGTATCATGATGCAGATTACAGCGGAATCCGAATGAATTATCATTAAACATCAAAATTATATGCGCGGACCGATTTTACAATGGCGGCGACCAATTTATCTTGGTGTGCGTCGGATGCCAACAATTTTTCTTCGGCGGCGTTCGATAAATGCCCCAATTCCAACAATGCGCCCGGCACCGTTGAACGCAGAACCGCGAACGGGGCATGACGTACGCCGGGGCCGGGTTGTTGCGTGATGTTGGCATTACGGAATGATTTGGAACATCCGGTTGCATATTCTTCGGACATTTCGGCAACCGCATGCTGCTGTAACGATGACAGTGCCACACGGATTTCTTTTTCAAAATTGGTAAATCCGGCCACGTCAATCTTGTCCGCGGCATTTTCAGCCTCGGCCAATTTGCGGGCTTCTTCGTCGGATGCCTTTTCCGACAGAGTGTAAATCGAAAATCCCTTCATCGCGCGACTGGGGTTGGCATTTGCGTGCAACGACAGAAATAAATCAGCCTTGCGCCGTTCGGCAATTTGCGCCCGTTCCGCCAATTTTAAATAAACGTCCGTACTGCGCGTCAAATATGTTTTAAACCCGGCCGCATCCAATTTGGCCTTTAACTTCTTGGCGACGGATAAAACCACCGTCTTTTCCTTGGTCCCGGCTTTGCCGATACAGCCCGGGTCTTTGCCCCCATGGCCCGCATCAATGACAATAACATGTTTCTGGGCGGGGGCGGATTGTGTGGTGGTGGAATTGCCGCTGGATACGGTAATCGGGGCGCCGGCCGCAAAGTCCAAGACCAACCGATAATCTGTATCGCCATTGGGTTCCAGAATCATAATCTGGCTTTTGGGAATGGTGTTGATGGATTGTGATAATTGGGCGGTAATTTGCAATCGGTCGCCCACCTGGGTCTGGGTGATGGATTTAATCAATGCCCCCCCGGCCAAGGTCGGCTTTACCGCGGTGTTGGCGGTCGTATTGGCCAAACTGACAATCAATTTATTTTCCGGATATGACAATGTGTACGACGGTCGACCGGTCGTTTCAATAACCAATCGGGTTTTGTTCCCCGGTTGCAGTCCCGTTCGCATAGATTTCAAAGAATTGCGCGCCGCCACGGCAACCCGCGGCAGGAAACCGATAACCAGTATCCCCAACCCCGTGACTTTTAAAAGACTTCTTCTGGATATTTGCATCTGGTCAAAAGTATATCAAATTTTTACACCCCGCGCAAGTGCCAAAGGCCCCGCCCCACCCCGAAATCAACCCTGGCGGGTCAGGGGTTGTTGGGGGTCCACAT
>JAIDWS010000017.1 GCA_029059055.1 Alphaproteobacteria bacterium | reverse complement strand
CCCCCAATCCATATCCAAATGCGCCCCCCAGTGCCGCATCACCAACGGTCACCGGCCATGGGAAAAACGTCACCACCAAAAATCCGATTAACAAGAACGGAAACAGGAAAACATCCGGGATAATTCGCCGGCGCCAATCCGCCATCGCCATTTTTACAGCCAAAAACGCGGCCGATGTCAGCAAAATTCCAAATATCAAGGAATAAATCATTTTTTTCTCCTTGCCCTACGATTCGTAACTATGCTACAATTATAGCATATTAAATAACAAGGAATTTTTGAAATGAGCAAAGGTTGGGATAACGCAACGTTAAAAAAACTGAAAGCATTGACCGGCAAAGGGTTGTCGACGGCCGAAATTGGCAAGCGTTTGGGCATGTCCAAAAACGCAGTGGTGGGCAAGCTGAATCGGTTGGGTTGGAATTCCAAGGCGGGCGGCGCGCCGGCGGCGGAAAAGCCTGTGGCAAAGAAATCTGCGGAAAAGGTAACGCCGGCCAAAAAAGCCCCCGCGTCCAAGGCATCTGTAAAGAAAGCCGCCGCCCCCAAGGTCACCCCGGCCAAGAAAGCGGTCGCCCCGAAAAAAGCGGCCCCGTCGTCCAAACCCGCGCCCAAGGCATCGGCCAAATCTGCCCCGGCAACCGCGGCGGCATCAAAACCGGTGGCCGAAAAATCTACGTCGCGCGGCGGAAAATCGTTGAACAAAAACCTGGCCATGCACCAGCGTATTATCCAGCATTCCCTGGAAATGGCGAATTTAAAGCCGAACCAGTGCCGCTGGCCCATTGGCGACCCCGATTCCGAAGATTTCCATTTCTGTGGGGATACGGTCTTTGTGGGGAAACCGTATTGCTATGAACATTGTAAACAGGCCTATCAATTCACGCCCCCGAAAAAGAAATAATTTACGTCTATCATCATCCGGGGGGATTTATCGAAAGGTAAAACAAACATGACACAAGAGAGAGAGAATACATCACCGTCCAGTTTGCTGACCCGCATGGATTACACCATTGCCGGGAATGACATCACCGCGTTTTATGATGCGGCGCACAAACTGGTCTTGGTTTTGGACCGCACCATCGACGAATTAAAACCCAACGTATTGTTGGTCATCAACCCGGTGGGTGACCGCAAATGGGACGATATTTTGGCCAATGATTATAATGTCGATTTGGAAACCGTGCGTCCGAAAAAGGATAACAAATACCAAAAGCTGGATATTGAATACAGCGGGCTGGCCACATACGACCGGTTGATTAACGCGTATCGCGCGGGCGAAAATCTGGACGCGGTGATGGCGGATTTGGCCGGATTTCGTAACGCATCGATTCGGCGTTCGGCCACAGAACGTCTGGCGGTGGCCAACGATACCGCGGACAAGGCGCGCGAAACCATTGAACGCACCAACGACACCATTGCCGAATTAAACGCCAAATTAAAAGAATTACGGGCCAAATTATCCGGCCTGCGCAAGAATGTCGGCCGCGAACCGACCAAACAATCCGCGGCCAAGATTCTGCGGACCGAAGCGCAAATTGACGCCACAAATGAAAAACTGCGCCGCGCGAAAAAGCGTCTGCAAAACGCCCAGCGGCGTTTGGATGCCGCGGTGGCGGATGCCGATGCCGCCCAGGCTATCTTGGACCAATCGACCGATTTGGTTGTTGTGCGCCCCACCCCGGTCATTCCGGTTGTTCCCCAATTTACAGAAATTATCACCCCCGAACCAAAGGCAGAAGAAATGGCCGACGAAGAAGTAAAACCGTTGTTTGACAAAGACCCGGAAATTCTGGACGAAGAAATCGCGTTCAAACCCATTGATTTTAATGTGTCGTCTGTGCCGGCCGCGCCGGTGGCGTCCGATGTGCGCGTGACAGAAACACCTGTTTTTAATGAAAATGTGGCCCCGGCACCGTTGTCGTTTACACCGCCGGTAAAAAAAGAACCCGCCCCGGAATATGTGGCGGATGCGGTTGTCGATGCGCCGATGTTTGAACCGGTGACACCGGTTTTGGACACAATTATTCCGGTTACGCCCGCGCCCCAGCCGGCTGTTACGGAAATTGTCGAACCCGCCATCGCGGTAACCCCGATTATTGAACCGGCGGCAACGCCCGTGGCACCCGCCCCGTCTGCGCCGATTAATCCCATGCCGGAAATCACCCCGGCGCCGGCCACATCCGACCATCGTCCGGTGTCCCCCATCACGGGCGCCCCGGTTGCACCGGCCGGTGACACCCGCCGTCGCAAACCGACATTATTATATTATGTGATGCTGATTTTGCTGATTGCGCTGTCTATCTTTACATTATGGCTGTATCAGAAAAGCACCAATAACGCCAAACCGGATCTGGCGGCGACCGGTGAATCAATCGCGGTATCAGACACACCGACCCCGGCACCGCAACCGGTGGTATCGGACGACGGCCCAAATCCGTTTATCCAGGTGGAACCGGTGGATCCGGCCCCGGTGGAAATTGCGCCGGTTGAACCGGTGGAAATTGAACCCGAACCGGTGATTATTCCGGAACCCCAGCCGGCGCCGGTTGAAATTATGCAGCCCGAACCCGCGCCCGTCGTGATGCCAGAACCGGAACCGGCCATCCCGGAACCCGTGTACCAGGAAACCGATGTCACCGTCATGGCCCCGGCCCCGGCGCAGCCGGTTGTAAACAAACCGGCGTACAATGTATCGCAACAGGAAAAGATGTTTGTCGCTGCGCCGGATTACGAAACGGAAACCATGTATACCAACACCGCATCTGATGCCAATTTGATGTGTGAAAATGGTGGGCGTCCCGATGCAAACGGGTGCTGTGCGGGTGAAATATTCACCGACATGGAAGACGGGACATACGCATGCTGTACATCCGATGGGATTGAATGTTTCCCCCCGTTGTTTTAAATATCAAAATCCCCACAAATGTGGGGATTTTTTTATTTGTGTTTATTATGTAACGGTTATATAATCTGTTTGTCATTGGGTGTTCCAATGATGGGGTGTGAGAACCCGTTCTTCAGCGTCGAAACGTCTGTTATGTGACGTGCAATGTTGCACATGTGATGTTCCGACGAAAAACAACTCCTGAAATCCCATTGGGTCAGGAGGGCGCGCGGAATATCACAAAATACGCGGCACAATTCTGAAGATTGTTCTCAACCTCCTGGCCACCATAATTGGTGGTTTTTTTTGGGAAATAGCAGGAGATTAAGAATGAAATTATTTGTGTTGCTGATGTTGGTTGCGGGGACGGTTACGTTTGCGACCAACGGTCATGCGTGGGACGCGCGTCTGGACTGTGACGGTGGTTACACGTACAAAACATGTGCGGAATCCAATCCGAATGGTGAATACTCCAGTGGCTGTCCCATTATAAACGCCATGGAAATGATACAATACAGAACATCCGAAAGATGTGCCACCACCAATGTCGTATGGGCGCGTGGTGTCGGTATCCAGGGATGCGATACATGTGTTAACGGCGGCACTATTCGGACGGCCACGATCACCATCCCCGGCAACTGTGCGGCGGTTTATACATATTGTGAATGTACGACCACGGCCACATGTACGAATGGGGCGTGGACAACAATCCGCGCCGGGTATCAATCACGAACCAAATCGACGGCGGTTTGTAACACGTGCAAAACGTCAACCGAATATCGTTGCGCCCCGGGATATTATGGGACCACATCCAACGGTTCGACCGGATGCACCCAGTGTCCCTCGGTCGATGGCGCGGCCGGCACATCCGCGGGTGGCAATGGCACCACCATCACATCGTGTTATATTTCGACCGGCACCACATTCAGTAACACCACCGGCAGTGGTCGATATGACGGTAACAGTTATTATTGCAATTAAAAATCCCCCGGATGGGGGATTTTTTTATCCCCGTTGTCATTGCGAGCCATCGGCGAAGCAATCCAGCAAATAATGAACATCGCCACTTTGC
>JAIDWS010000016.1 GCA_029059055.1 Alphaproteobacteria bacterium | reverse complement strand
ATTTTCCGCGCCCCGCCCGCCCACACACCCGACCACACAAATGCCCGCACACCCGTGATGACAGCGGCATTTACAAATGTATTGACAAACGTCAACACAATGATATAGTCAGTTGTAAGGACCCCTGTATAGGAGATTGTGTATGCCCAACGTCATGCAGCAACTGTTCATTATGAATATTGAATCCCTGCTGAAAGAGTATGCTGCCTATCGCGCCTTTAACAAATCTGATTGCGTTATCAATATGCGCATTCCCCGACCCATTTTGGATAAAATCAAAGAATTGGCGGAACAACAGCATGTCCCGTACCAATCGCTGATTTCATCCGTATTATTTTCATTGGCCAATATCGAAGACAAGAAATAACCACCCACCCCACCCCGGCAAGAGGTTACCCATGAAAACATACCCCCAAATTTTCGATACATTAAATAAAACCCGACACACGCGCGCAGATGGGGCCGAATGCTGGTATTATTCCGATATAAACAATCTGTATAACATTCAGCCCGACCAGGACCAGCCCAGCCACACCCAAACACTGGCGGCGATGTTGAACAACCCGACCGTATCCAAAGATGCCACCCGGATTTTCCGCGGTGCCGACATCCCGACGGTCAACATGCACCGCATGCACGTCCAACACATACACCACGATTATACGATTACCACCGGACTGTGCCCGCGCCAGGTTTATAACGGTCATGATTTGGATATGTCGCGTTACGCATGCTGGGCATTAATGAACGCACAACATGGCATCCCCGCCACATTTGCCCAGACATATTTTCTGTACCCGGACGCAACATATGAACGGCTGTGCGCATTAACCAACGAATTCACCCGTATCCCGGCACGCCGCGAATTGGCCCAGGTTGAAAAAATCATGGCGGGCATTTTGTACCGCACAGGGACAAAAATCCCACTGTTTAACCAAATGGTCCACCAGACATTGTTTGCCGACATCACCGTCCCGACGATAAAGCAGCACTATCGCATTCCCATCAAATCATCCGACCCATTGTCGAATTACATGGGCACATTGGGATTGATGGCCAAAACAACGGCATTGCAAAATACGATTGCCGAATACGACCGTCGCGACCGGGTATACAGCGACATGTTAATGCAAATCGTCGCCCACCAGTTGCGCAAACAACGCGCCCACATGATAAACAAATATGGCGTACGCCCCGAACAAAACATTCACACCACCCCCGTGTCCAAGGTTTCCACCCATCTGAACCAGGCCATCCGGCAATTCAGCAAAAATTACGCCAACATCGGCCGATAAAAATCCCCCGCCCCGGCGGGGATTTTTTTTAAGACTGGACACTTACTCTCTCTTGTCATTGCGAGCCAGGCGGTACGCCGCCGCGTGGCAATCCAGAAAAGTGGAAATGTTCATTACTTACTGGATTGCGTCACTGCGTTCGCAATAACAATGGTGTTGAATTGCTTGGCACTGCATCTCCTTTGTCATTGCGGGGCGCCGGTATGGCGCGGCAATCCAGATAATAAGGAACAGACCACTATTCACTGGATTGCTTCGTTGCACTCGCAATGACAACGGTGTTTAATTGCTTGGCACTGCATCCACTTTGTCATTGCGGGGCGCCGGTATGGCGCGTGGCAATCCAGAAAAGTGAAAATGTTCATTATTTACTGGATTGCGTCACTGCGTTCGCAATGACAACGGTGTTTAATTTCCAGGAACTGCATCCACTTTGTCATTGCGGGGCGCCGGTATGGCGCGTGGCAATCCAGAAAAGTGAAAATGTTCATTATTTACTGGATTGCGTCACTGCGTTCGCAATGACAACGGTGTTTAATTTCCAGGAACTGCATCCACTTTGTCATTGCGGGGCGCCGGTATGGCACGGCAATCCAGATAATAAGGAACAGACCACTATTCACTGGATTGCGTCACTGCACTCGCAATGACAATGGTGTTGAATTGCTTGGCACTGCATCTCCTTTGTCATTGCGAGCAAGGCGGTACGCCGCCGCGTGGCAATCCAGATAATAAGGAATAGACCACTATTCACTGGATTGCTTCGTTGCACTCGCAATGACAATGGTGTTGAATTGCTTGGCACTGCATCTCCTTTGTCATTGCGGGGCGCCGGTATGGCACGGCAATCCAGATAATAAGGAACAGACCACTATTCACTGGATTGCGTCACTGCACTCGCAATGACAATGGTGTTGAATTGCTTGGCACTGCATCCACTTTGTCATTGCGAGTAAGCGTAGCGCGCGTGGCAATCCAGTAAATACCCACCCCACACCATATGATTTAAAACCCTTGAACATTCGCGTATGATGCGATATACTGGATTCGCATTGGGAAACCGGTGTAGGCTTCAAAACCTAATAACAACCGTCAGAAATGACGTAAAACTCCAACTTGTTGGTTGGGGGGCTGTGAATATATTGAATAAACAGCGCTATTTGTTGTTAATAGTTTTGAACCTCCAACCACCCGAATGTCTTGGGTGGTATTTTTTTATAAAGGAGTTAAAACTATGTCAAGAGTCTTAATCGATGCCAATTATTATGGCAGTATTATGCGCGACGCACGGCGTCATTTAAAAATCAGCAGTGTGGATGCCGCGGCATTATTACGCATGAAACACGCCGATTATGTTAAATGTGAACGTGGTCGGGATTTGTTTAATGAATCCATCATGCGCCGTTTCTTTCACGGGGCATTTGCAATGTTGGTGATAAAGCGCGGCCGGAATAATTTATAACCCGCCCCACGCCCCATCCCTGGGACGCATTCCACACAACACCGGTTCGCCGGTGTTTTTTTTATCGGGCGCAATGATATCCCGCGGCCGCACAATCGGTAAATAAATTTGCAAGCCGGCATTATGCCCTGTACAATAATTATTGTGGTGGCGGGTTTGCCACCGCGGGGCCGCCCCCCTTCAAACGCGCTTTGCATTTGCAAAATGAAATCTCGCCCAATGGTTGGAGATGTCGTGAATATATTGAATAACGACACCATATCTTACTGTGGCTTCTAATCTCCAACCACCAGAATTTTTCCGGTGTTTTTTTATCGGGCGCAATGATATCCCGCGACCGCACAATCGGTAAATAAATTTGCAAACCGGGATTATGTCCTGTATAATAATTACTGTGGTGGCGGGTTTGCCACCGCGGGGCTGACTACCCCTTCAAACGCGCTTTGCATATGCAAAGTGAAAAATACTCCAACCCGTGGTTGGGGGACTGTGAATATATTGAATAAACAGTGCTATACGTTTGATAGTAGTCAACCCCCAACCACCAGAATTTTTCCGGTGGTTTTGTTTATCTGAAAATGGGACCGTCATGACAAAGAAACAAAAACAACCCACCCGCGCCGAACTGGCCAAACACATCGTTGATACGTATCTGCAATTAAAATCGACCCTGTATATTTTGGAACCAATTGCGCGCGCAGAACTGGGCCGTATCTGCGCCCCGCGACGGCGCGGCATTTAATATATCGATAACTGGATTGCTTCGCCATTCGGCTCGCAATGACAAAGGAGATAACGAGCCCAATTACGTTCGCAATGACATCGGGGATATCGCACAAAACAAAAAATCCCCCGGCGGGGGATTTTTATCTTACATGCGCATCGGCATCAAAACAAACAGTGCGTCCGTTTTTGCGTCGGTCGATTTGATAATCGTCGGCGATAACGGGTCCTGCATTTCCATTTGGAATTTGTCACCTTCGACCTGGCCGGCGACATCCAACAAGAATTTTACATTAAACACAACTGTGAACGAACTGTCCCCATTGTATTCGATATCCAATTCCTGGGTCGCGGTACCGGCATCGGGGCTGGACGCGTTGACGACCAATTTGTTCATCGAATATGTCAATTGAACCGATTTTGTTTTGTCCACACTGGCAACCGACACCAAATCGACCGCATTTACAAACTGTTTCCGGTCCAAAACGGCGATTTTATCGTTCCCCTTGGGGATGACAACACGGTAATTCGGATATTGGGCATCGACCAATTTGCTGGTCAATGTGGCACTGCCGACGGTAAAGCGTGCCTTGGTATCCGACAATTCAACCATCACATCGTCGACGGTCGCGTCTTCCAACAATTTGGACAATTCACCGATAACGCGGCGCGGCAAAATAACGGCCGGCATTTCTTCGCTGCCCGCGGGGGCCGGCATCGCGCACAGCGCCATACGCTGGGCGTCGGTCGCAACGGCGGTCAACATTTTTTCTTTGCCTTCTTCGGAAATGTGGAAATAAATCCCCCCCAAATGATAGCGAACATCGTCGGTCGGGATGGCAAATTTCGTCTGGTTAATCAGATGCGCCAAATCGCCCGTTGTCATCTGGAATTTGGTTGTCAAATTCGCACCCGCCATCGCCGGGAAGTTTTCCGCCGGCAATGTCGGCAAACGGAACACGGCGCGCCCACTGGACACGACCAACTGGTCCCCGGATTGTTTGAAATTAATTTCGGCATCGTCGGGCAATTTACGCACAATATCGTACAGCATCTGGACCGGGACAGTCGTTTTCCCCCCCAGTGTGATGTCCGCCGCGACATGTTCCACCAATTCCAAATCGACGTTCGTCGCGGATAAAATCAAATCATCGGCGACTTCTAACTTCACATTCATCAAGATTGGCAGGGTTGCACGCTTTTCCACAATGGATTGCATGTGGCCCAGCGCACGAATCAAAACCTGACGAAATACAGAAAATTCCATAATTTGCTCCTGTTAATCTATTACGGCCTACATCCTTTGTCGTCACTTTATCAAAAAATGCCGATTCGGTGCAAGACCAAAAGAAATCATTCCTGGCGCGAATTTAATCCATAATAAAAAAAGGCCCCCAGCCGGGGGCGCATCGTTATTTGGTCATCACCGTTTCCAGTTTTTTCTTTAATTTCTTCATATCGTCGTATTTTTTGAAATTCCCCTTTTCTGCGATGGAAATGTCACCGCTTTCTTCGGACACGACCAAAACGGTGGCACCGGATGTTTCCGACATCCCCAACGCCGCACGGTGACGTGTGCCGTATTTCCAATTCAAATTATTCTGGGACAACGGTAAAATCCCGCCCGCATATGCGATGCGCCCGTTTTCAATGATGACCGCCCCATCATGCAATGGGGTTTTATTAAAGAATATCGTCAACAACAATTCGCTGGAAATGCGCGCATCAATGGCGACCCCTTTCTTTTCAATCGCGTTTTCGTCCAGGGAATCTGGGAACACAATCAATGCCCCGGTATGCTTGGCCGACATATATTCAACCGCCGCCACGATTTCATCGACCGCACGCGTGTCACGCGGGACGATGCCGCCCGTGCGAAACATGCGCCGCCATGCCTGGGGGTTGCCCATCAATGCCAAGAACTTACGCAATTCGGGTTGAAATATCACAATCAGTCCCAACGACAGGAACAACGCCGTCCAGTGCAGAAAACTGCCCAGTAAATCCAAGTGCATCCACGACAGCACAAAACTGACCACCCACAACAGTGCCAATCCCAACAGCCCCCGCACCAGTTTTTCCGATGACGTGTTCTGGATAAATCCGCGGTAAAAAACCAACGACAAACAGACAATTATTGCGATTTGAATTAATGCACTCCAATTAAACATATGGTTATTTCCTTTTTTTCTTATTCGTTATTCTTTAAAACACTGCTGACCAATTCGGCCATGGGCGCATCCATCCACGCCGGGTCATCACGGCGGGCGGGCGCCCCTTTTTTCATGGCGGTGCGACACGGATGATCATCGGCCAGCCAATTTTCAATCAAATCCCCCGCCAACAATCCCACACCGGCGCCGGCAACCAAACCGATTCCCCCCGTCAACGGTGCCAATAATAGCCCCAGACCGGTGGCGGATGCAACCTTGCCCGCGACGGCGGCACCGCTTATTTTTATATCAGGTTCGGCCAAATTGCCAGTAATTTCGATGGCGTTAACCACATTTCCCGTCAATGACAATTTTAACCCGCGCACCGGAACCGTCGCCAACGACAACCGCATCGTTTCCGCCCCCAGGTCAATGTTCCCCGCCAATTGGATATTTATCGCGTTCGTTTCGGCCGCCACACCCTGGCGCGTTTCAATCAAACCATCGCGAACCTTTACATTGACGGCGGCGCACGAAATCTTGATTTGATCATATTTCTTTTCTGAACGGAACAAATCCTGGATACTGTGGCGCAAACTGGTCAAGAAATCCGCCCCGTACATATATGACACCAACGCCGAATGCGCATACCCCGGTGCCACCGAATAAATATAAATCGGTCCCGTTACCGTCTGCATCAATTCAGACAGTGTCGCCCCGCGCCCCGTCAGATAAAATTCAACATTGGCCGGCAATTCAGAAATCAAATCGTCCGCGTGCACCTGGCGCAGGATTTCCCCCACATAGATGCGTTCGCCGATACCGGCCGCCTGGATATTCAATGTCCCGTCCGGGTCAATATGGACGTTGGCACCGACTTCTATGTCACCGTCGCCCATCATTACGGTCCCATCCACACGCGCCGCGCCGTCACGCAACCGCGCCGTCACATCAATATTGGCAATACTTAAATCGCGATACACAATTAATTCTTCGACATCCAAATGCAAATCCAAATTGCGTCCCAAAAATTCTTGCCCGTACAGGGGGATGTCTTTGAACACGTTCAACGGCCGATTTGGTCGCCGCCATTTGCGCCCCGGGTTATACAGCCCCGGAAACAATTCCATCAAACTGATACGCTTGGCCCGCACGTCCAGCGATATTTCCGGAATCTGTTTGGCCCAATTCACACTGCCCGCCAGGGTTAATTCACTGCCGCGGACAACGATGGACGATTTGCGCAGTGTCAATTTTTTCCAATCAAATCCGCCCGCAATATTCACCCGCAACGCCGGCATGTCCGCCCAATCCAAATTCAATATTTCCCCCAACGCCGCCACATCGGGAATGTCACCGCGAATAATGAAATCAATGGGGGCTTTGCTGGTTCCTTCCAGGGCAATGTCTGCAATCAATGCGTCGCCGCCGGTTGAAAACGCGATACGCATGGGATAAACCTTGCGCTGGGGATTGTATTCGGAATATGACACGATAAACGGAAAGACTTTCTTTGCAGATTTAATCCATCCACTGTATTCCCGGCCCGTCTTGTTGGGGGCATAGCTGATTTGAAATCCCGTCAAATTATATGTCGATTCCAATAAATGTGCGGTTAAATTGCGAACCTCTACCCCGCCCAGGCCCGGGTCTTCGAACGGATATTTGGGTTGAACAAATTCTTTGGCGGTGGGGGCGGCGTCGGTCGACCCATCGGTCGCGGCGGCCGCATTTTTATCCCAATTCGGATAAATTGAATATTCACCCGCCGCATTTTGTTCCAAGAAAATCGCCGCATCATAAACCTTGACATATTGGATGGTGGGCTGGTCCTGGAACAACGACACCAGATTTAACCGAACATCAATTCGGCGTGCGGTAAACCCGTTGGGATTATGGGCCCAATCCGCATTCGGCACACGCACATTGTTCAATTCCACCCGCGGCCGCAATGAAAATTTCCAAGACACACTGCCGTCGATTTCAATGGGCAATCCCGTCGCATTTTGTAATATCGCGACCAAATCCCCGCGCAACGTTTCCAGATTCAATTGCGACAACGCAATCAGCAACGCCGCCACCAATCCCATAAAGAAAATGGCAACAATACGCGATATGGTGAAAAAAAGTCTGCGTCTGGACGACACCCTGATTTTGCGCATTGCCCCCCCCCTTATGGAATCTGAAATTCCAAGAATTTTAATATCGGCACCATGAATTCGGGGACCGTCGCCCGTAAGGTCAACATGCGGCCTGTGGTCGGATGCTGGAACGTGATTTTGTGCGCAAACAGAAATAAATTTTTTGTGGTCAACAACGATGACAACGCCGGGTCCAAGCGCACCGGCGCCCCATACAGCGCATCCCCCACAATCGGCGCATGCAACGATTGGGCGCTGTGAATACGCAACTGATGCGTGCGTCCTGTTTTCGGGGAAAAAGACATCCATGTCAAATCACCCGCCGCACCCAACACATTATAATCTGTGATGGCACGTTGTGGCCGTTGACCACCATTGATACGCGCGGGACTGTCGACAACCGCCCCCTTTATCAAATAATTGTCAATGGTCCCGCGGGTGGGATTGACACGCCCCGCCAGTAACGCCAAATATTCCTTGTGCGCGGTTTTATCCTGGAACGCGCGGGCCAGATTCTGGGCCGCCATCTGATTTTTTGCGACGACCAAGACACCACTGGTTTCGCGATCCAAACGATGAACCAACGAAATCTTGTCATACGGATACATGGCCGCAACCATCTTGTCGACGGATTTGCGAATGCCTGTGCCACCCTGGACCGCCAATCCGGCGGGCTTGTTCAAAACAACGATATCGTCGTCATCATGAATGATACATTTACGCAATTCTTCCAAATCCGCCAGCGAAAATCGGTCACCACTTTCGGCCTTGGGCGCGGCGGATTGATATGTTGCAATGGTCGGCGGGATACGCACCGTATCACCCGCACGCAGCACTTCGTTCCCACGCACACGCGACGAATTAACACGAATTTGCCCCCCGCGACACAGCTTGTAAAATTCCCGCTGGGGCATTCCGGGATAATGACGCAAAAACCAGCGCAACAAACGTGTGCCTTCTTCGGTTTTGGAAACGGTCATCAGTTGCGCCATGATGCGAATTATTCCCCGTATGTGATTTTGACAATATTCTTGCCGGGGGCCGCATTGCATGTGCCGGTCGCCCCGCCCTGTTTACCGCCCGACATTTGATATCCGACCGAATCAGACCATGCCTTGGTCACCAGATATTGGCAATCAGATTCCGACAATCCATTAATCGTCAAGACAAACTGACGCGAATTAACCGGGTCCACCGCCAATTCATATGTCCCCCCATACGGATTTTTCGGCGACATGCCAATGGCCCCGAAAATCGTCGCATTATTGATATGGGAAAAATCGTCATATTCGCCCAGCAATTGACGCACACCGGTAACAATCTGGACCACTTCGTCATTGACGGTATTGCGCTTTTGCGTGCGCATGGCGGTCGAAATCATGGTAATCGCCGCAACTGTAATCACACCCATAATCGCCAGTACCCCCAGCATTTCAATCATGGAACGCCCGGATTCGTATTTCATATTATAATCCCCCATTTGCTATTTGTTTTTTCTTATTCTATCATATTTGTCATGAATATTCAATTTTCTGATTTAATTGAAAACAGTCCCAGATCGCCCGGCATTTATAA
>JAIDWS010000015.1 GCA_029059055.1 Alphaproteobacteria bacterium | reverse complement strand
TTATAAGGTTTCTCAGGCCCCATGACATAAACCTATGTCACGAAATGATTATACAAGAATATTTATCAAAATTCTATAAAAATATGACGAACAAAATGTCTTTATTCGTCATAATCTACTGGCATGCTTCTACACACATCAAAACAACCACCAAAATGGGTGGCTGGAGTCTGAGAACAATCATAAAACAAATTGCATGACCTATTCAATATATTCAGTCATACTCCAACCATAACATGGGGAGCATTTTAACGTCTGCAGACGGTTTTATAAGGGGTTCTCAGGCCCCACGATGCGAATCCACATCGCAAAGTAATATTATCGTATATTCATAAGGATTTCAAGAATAATATCTTGCTTTATATTTTTCCAGATTGGCGCGGGCCGGATATGCGCCCACCCACGGGGACAAAACAAAAAATCCCGCCGGGGCGGGATTGTTAATTTTCTTCTTCTTCGACGTCGTCGTCATCGCCGTCAACCGCGTTCAGGTCAATTTCCTTTGGCACGCCCAAAATGTCTTCGATTTTTTCCGACGCCGCGTCCAAATCAATTTTATGCAGCACCGCGAATTCCTGGGCCATGCGTTCCAATGCCCGCAAATACAACTGGCGTGCGGAAAACGTCATCGTATCCGCCGCACTGCGCCGTTGCAGGTCGCGGACCACTTCGGCCAATTTCATGGGGTCACCGGAATTAATATTTTCTTCGTACTGGGCGGCACGACGGGCCCAAATCATACGCTTGGCCCCGGCCTTGCCCTTGGCGGATGCGATGGCTTCGTCCATTTTCTTGGCCGACGTTAACGGGCGCAGCCCCGAAATTTCCGCACGTTCCAATGGCACGCGCAACGTCATATGATTTCGTTCGAAATCAATAACCAATAATTTCACTTTCTGGTCAGCGATTGTCTGTTCTTCGATTCGTAATAATTTTCCAACGCCCTGGGTTGGATAAACGACATACTGTCCAGTTTTAAAATCTAATTTTTTACTTGGCATATGGACACTCTTTACAGTTGTCATTCTCTCGGTCCCCGGCATTATACCACAGAATTCGGTAAAAAACAAATGGATGCACAAAAATAAAAAAACGCCCCGTCGGGGGCGTTAAAATCGTTACATCATACGACGCAATGTACCCGTTCGGCGGATACTGGGCGCACGCCCACCGGTTGTCGTGTTGGACGAAGTGGCACAAATCCACTGTCCCCCCTGTAAAATTGCGGTTTCGCCATCCGGACAGCTGGGCTTTTCCAGGCGCCACGCATAACATGCCCCCTTTTGATACGAAACATACGACGCATTATCCCCGCCACCACGTGTGTATGCACCATATTCCGGGTTCCATACGCCGGCCACTTCGCCACTGCACCATTTGCGGTCGCCAAAACATTCAATGCAATTATTCTGGGCATCACATAATTCAATCGGCGCCGACGTTGATTGATATCCGCTGGCGGCAGCCTTGCCACTGCCCATGGATTTACCGTTTTCCAAATCGCGACACCACAATTTCTGGCATTCGGCGGCGGCAATACCGTCGATATTGCTGTGACTGGCCAAGATATAGCCCGGCCCACATGATGTAAATTTTTCCGATGCCGCATGCGCACCACCGGCGCATACCACCATCAAACAAAGACCAACAAAAAAATTCATTACCTTCATATGAAATCCATTCTCGTCTTTGTGTTATTTTACCTTTTTTTGCGAACTTTATCAATCGCAAATTATTGTCCCAGACCCGCCGGTGAAAAACGTCCGATATTGTTAAACAATTCTTCCAGCGCGTTCAATTCGATTGCGGCCGGAATTTCGGTTTCACCCGACGCGATTTTTACATTGGGCAAATCCGCATCATGCAAAATCTGGGTCCGTGTCACGCGGTTGCCGTTAACCCATGCCAACAATACCGTGCGGTTATCATATGTCACCGGAAACGGGCCGCGATAATTTTCGTCCGCGCCATAATAAATCCAGACTTCGTCACCATACACGGTTTTAACCTGGGGGCTGCCGATTTTATCTTCCAGTGCCGCGACGGTTTTAATGGACGCCACATCGGATTCCAGCGTTGTCGGGAATACATATCCGCGGTGTTTCGTTTGAAACGTACATGCAGATACGGCGATTAATAATGCAAATATGAAACTTTTTCTCATACCCGCCAGTGTATCTTAAATTCGGGCCGCGATGCAACGAAAAAATCCCGCCGGATGGCGGGATTTTTCTGTCGCGTGCGACCGGGGGATTACCCCTGGCCGTTTTCTTTCTTGTTCGGGACATCGCGCATGGCAAATTGGGCGATGTATTTCTTTAATTCACTTTTATATTGGTTATTGGCCTTGGCCATTTCAACCAAGTGATCAAAGTTCGGATTCGCCGCGCGCGCCGCGCCAAAACGGCTTTCTGTTTTCAAGAAATCTTCCAGCGGCAACGGATTTTCCACATTTGAATCCATCATCAGCGGGTTTTTGCCATCCGCAATCAGACGCGGGTCAAAACGGTACAGCGGCCATGCGCCGGTCTGGACCATTTGCATCTGATGCTGGGGGCCGTTTTGCAATTGGAACCCATGCGCAATACACGGGGCATATGCCAATATGATGGACGGTCCGTTGAAACTTTCGGCTTCGCGCATGGCACGAATCGCCTGGGCCTGGTTGGCGCCCATGGCAATCTGGGCAACGTATGCACCCGACATCATCGCAATCATCCCCAGGTCTTTTTTCGCATGTTCTTTGCCACCGATGGCGAATTTCATGCTGGCGCCGAACGGGGTGGATTTTGACTGCTGGCCACCGGTGTTGGAATACCCTTCTGTATCCAGGACCAAGATGTTCACATTTTCACCACTGTGCAAAATGTGGTCCAAACCGCCGTACCCGATGTCATATGCCCAACCGTCACCGCCGACAATCCAGACGGATTTGTCCACAATTTCGCCAATCAGACTTTCTGCCATCCGCGCACGTTCGCCCGGAATTTCCGCCAATTTTGCGCGCAATTGCGTTTCGATTTCACGCTGATGCGCGGGGTCGGTCACGTCAAAGATTTCTTCGACATTTTCAATGTTCAATTCAAACAGCAACGATTTCAATGTCTGGCGCTTTTGATTCAGTGCCAAACGCATCCCCAAACCGTATTCCGCGTTATCTTCGAACAGCGAATTTGACCATGCCGGCCCGCGGCCCGACGCATCGGTGGTCCACGGCGTTGTCGGCAGATTCGCCCCATAAATCGATGAACATCCCGTCGCATTCGCCACAACCATGCGGTCACCAAACAAATGCGCCAACATGCGAACATACGGTGTTTCACCACACCCCGCGCATGCCCCCGGGAATTCAAAGTAATGCGGCAACAGTTCCACATGCTTTGGAATATTCAGGTTTAATTTTTCGCGCGGCATATCCGGCAACAATTTTTCCGCCGCATCAAAGGCCGCCTGGTTCTGGGCCGCATCTGCGTACGGGGCCAACGCCAACGCACGAACCGGACAATTGTTCACACAGATGTTACATCCCGTACAATCGGCCGGTGAAATATTCAATGTGAAATACATATCCGGCCCCAGTTCGGGTGTCTTCATCGGAACAACGATGATACCGGCCGCGCGGGCTTCGTCCGCCTGGGCGGGGGTCATAACCTTGATACGAATGGCCGCATGCGGACACAGCATCGAACATTTACCGCACTGGATACATTTCGACAAATCACATGTTGCAACCATGGGTGAAATCGCACGTTTTTCATATTTCGCGGTGCCAACCGGATATTGACCGGCACCAAATTCACCGTCCACGCGGAACCGCGACACGGGCAAACTGTCACCACGCTGGGCCGCCATTTCACCCAATGTTCCCGCAATTTCCGCCGGGGCGTCGGCCGTCATAGCCGGGACAAAATCCGGGGCAAAATTCGACACAGACGATGGCAACGTGTACTGGGACAGATATTCTGCCGCCTTGTCCACTGCGGCCCAGTTGGCCTGGACGACATCCATGCCTTTCTTTTTATACGTTTTTTCAATGGCCACCTTGGCGGACGCGGCGGCGACACCCGGGTCGATAACGCGCGTCAAATTAAAGAAGTTCAACATGATAAACGTGTTGATACGGTTACCCAGTCCCAATTCCGCCGCCGCGCGATTCGCGTCCAAGAAATAGACGTTCGCCCGCATACGGATTAAGTGTTCCTGGGTTTCGCGCGGCAGATTGGCAAATGCCACGTCGGGGGCCATGGATGTGTTAATCATGACAGTCCCACCCGCCCGCAGACCGCGGAACACATCGAAACGTTGGGCAATCATAAAGTTTGACACACTGATGAAATCGGCGACTTCTATCAAATACTGGCTTTTAATCGGGGCGTCGGAAAAACGAATGTGCGACGCGGTCAGCCCACCCGATTTCTTGGAATCGTATACAGCATAAGACTGGGGATACAAATCGGAATTTTCCCCGACGATTTTCACGATATTTTTCACCGCACCGACGGTCCCATCCGACCCGATACCGTACAAAATGGCGGTCTTGAAATTCGGGTCTTCGACCGCGAACGCCGGGTCCGTTTTCAGGGACAAATTGGTCAAATCGTCATCGATACCAACGGTAAAATTATGATGCAGCGTATCCCGCATCAGGTTTTCAACCACCGCCTTGACATCGCGGGGCTTGAATTCTTTGGAACCCAAACCATATCGTCCGCCAAACACCGCCGCACGGTCACCGATAATGGATTTGACATCCTGGTACAGCGGTTCGCCGATGGCACCCGGTTCCTTGGTCCGGTCCAGAACCGCAATACGCTTTACATTTTTGGGCAACGCGGCCAAAAACGCGTCAACCGGGAACGGCCGATACAAATGAATCTTTAACAGGCCAACATTGGACGGCAAATGCGGCAAAGTTTCTTCGATTGTGTCACATGCACTGCCCATGACGACGATAACATTTTCCGCATTCGGGTCACCGACATAATCCACCAACCCATATTTGCGCCCGGTCAATTCTGCGAATAAATCCATACATTCTTGGACAATGGCGGGTGTTTTGGCATACAATTCATTGGCAGCTTCGCGGCCCTGGAAATAAACGTCGGGATTTTGGGCCGTACCACGAATGGTCGGTTTATCGGGCGTCATGCCGCGATTACGATTGGCCAAGACCAAATCATCCGGCAACATTTTACGCAACACATCATCTTCGATGCGAATCAAGCGTGATTCTTCGTGGCTGGTGCGGAACCCGTCAAAGAAATGCAAGAACGGCACCCGCGCGCGCAATGTCGCCGCATGCGCGATGGCGGCCATATCGGCGGCCTGTTGCACGTTGTGGCTGGACAACAGCGCAAATCCGGTCTGGCGCACGGCCATAACGTCACTGTGATCGCCAAAGATGGACAACGCGTGTGTTGCCAACGCGCGCGCCGCAACATGCATGACGAACGGCGTTTGTTCCCCAGCAATTTTATACATGTTCGGAATCATCAATAACAATCCCTGGGACGCGGTGAACGTGGTTGCCAACGCCCCCATCTGTAACGCGCCGTGCATGGCACCGGCGGCACCCGCTTCGGATTGCATTTCAATAACCCCGGGGATGGCGCCCCAGATATTTTTCTTGTGCTGGAACATCCATTCGTCCGCCAATTCCCCCATAGTACTGCTGGGGGTAATCGGATAAATGGCCGCAAATTCACTGCATCTGTACGCGACGTCGGCCGCCGCCCAGTTACCGTCAACAATTAATTTAGACATTTTCTTTTCCCTTAAAAATTTCTGTACCGCCAATAATACCCCGATTTTTTCCCCAAGGCAAGACTTAATAAACAAAACTTGACAAATTTAAACATTTTGTATAATATGTTTGAGACAAATAACCAAAGGCTGTAACATGGCATATCGCAAACGCCCGAACCCGATGACGGACAAGAATTATGTTGAATATGACAACATCGATGTAACGGGCACGATTAATTATACGGAACGCTATCGCTTTTACAACGCGATGGAAGAAATGATTGGTCAAAAAATCGTCCAGGCCCAGCACATGCGGATAAATGTTCCGAATTTTCAACCGGTTATCCGGGTCAATCTGTCGACACCGGACGAACAGGCATACCCAAACCAATCTGAACGATTTTTCAAATTGCTGGATTGGGCGCGCCAGAATAATATGATTATCGAAACAAATGTGGTTACCCCGATTTGCCTGAACAGTTGGGCCGGCAAAGTTGTGCGTACCATGGCCACACCGGGCCACCGTCACATGTTCGAAGACGGTCATCATTTCTATTACCCGGAAACATATAACCCCGAAACCAAGAAAACGGTACTTAGCAAAAATCCCGTTATCATCCCGCCGGCAAAATTGTTGGAAATGGGTTTGTGCGACGTTATCTTTCTGGCGGACGGTCGCATTAAAACACGATAAAGAAAACGGGGCGCGGCCCCGTTTTTTATTTTTTATCAGACGTTTTCTTGTCATCCGATTTTTCGGATTTTTCTGCGGCGGATTTTTCCGCATTTTCCTGTTCAACCGCCGCCACCCGGTCCGCCGCGGTCAATCGCATCTTGGCCATTGCACGGACCATATCCATACCGCGCTGTAATTGATAATCCAACGCATCTTTTTCCGCATCGGTCAAATCTGTGGCTGCGTCGTCGTCATCGGCGGTGGATTTTTTCTTGGCCTGTTTTTTTGCGTCTTCGTTTTTCAGCGAATTTTTAAATGAGGCTTCGGAATACGTGCTTTCCTTTTTTTCCAAGACTTCGACTTTGCTGTGCAAAACTTCGACGTCCGGGGTGATGCCTTCGTTCTGGATGGACCGGCCCGACGGCGTATAATAACGCGCAATTGTAATATGAATCGCGGTCCCGTCACCCAATGGCTTTTGCTGTTGAACACTGCCCTTGCCGAATGATTGCGACCCCATGACCAACGCGCGGCCGTTATCCTGTAACGCACCCGCCACAATTTCCGACGCCGACGCCGACCCGTGATTAATTAACACCACCACCGGTTTTCCGCCCGCCAAATCGCCCGGCTTGGCAAAGGTGCGTTCAATATCCGTTTTATTCTTGCCACGGGTGGATACAATTTCGCCCGAATCCAAGAATGCATCCGACACGTCGATTGCCGCCGTCAGATATCCGCCCGGATTGTTCCGCACATCCAGAACGTACCCGATGACATCCTTTTTTTCCAACGCGGTCAATGCTTCTTTGATTTCCTTGGCGGTGGTGGCCCCAAAATCAGAAATACGAATGTATCCGATTTTCTGGTCATCGCCCTTTTCTTCGTATTTAACGGATTTTACTTTGATAATCGCCCGCTTTAACGTAACGGTACGGGGTTCTTGGCCATCGGAAATAACGGTCAATTTAACCTTGGTCCCGGGGCGCCCTTTCATTTTCTTGACCGCCTGGTTCAATGTTAAATCGAACACCTGGTCGCCATCAATATGCGTGATGTAATCACCGGCCTTAATCCCGGCCTTTTCCGCCGGCGTATCGTCGATGGGGGCAATTACGCGCACCGCGCCGCGGTCACTGGTAATCTGAATCCCCAATCCCCCGAATTCCCCATGGGATTTATCACTGAATTCTTTGAAATCATCGGCGGACAAATACGACGAATGCGGGTCCAACGCCCCCAACATCCCGGCCATGGCCCCTTCCAGCATTTTCTTTTCATCGGCTTCTTCGACAAAATTATCCCGTGCGACTTCGAACACCAGGGCCAATTTTTTCAATTCTTCATAGATTTGTTCATCTGTTAAATGCGTAACCGGTTCATCTTTTGCCTTGTCCGCGGCACCGGCCACCATGGGCCCACACAACGCCAATACCATCAGCAATTTTTTCAGCATATTAAAATCCTTTCCATGAACATCCACAACCATAGAACAAAAAAGCCGCCCCCGCAACACGATTTTTCAGTATTTCCGGCGACAAATATTGACAAATATATTTTTTGAACTATAATAACAATACATAAATCGGTACGGATTTAATTCCGCCATCCCAAA
>JAIDWS010000014.1:41262-45054 GCA_029059055.1 Alphaproteobacteria bacterium | reverse complement strand
ATTCAACACCATTGTCATTGCGAGTGCAACGAAGCAATCCAGTGAATAGTGGTCTGTTCCTTATTATCTGGATTGCCGCGCCATACCGGCGCCCCGCAATGACAAGAGAGAGTAAGTGCCCAGTCTTAAAAAATCCCCCGCACCCGACAAAAAATCCCGCCACAGGGCGGGATGGATTATTTGCTGATACAATTGGCGAATGATTGCGCCACGACCGATGTTTCTTGGTCGGTCATCTGGGCGACCGGCACGATAAAGCACCGACTGCTGTCGCGGATAATGAACACCTTGGTCCCCAGTTTGTATGCCTTTTGCATGCTGTCCATTTGGGCGGATGTCAAAAACGCATTCTGGGTGGTGGCCACATTCGACAGACCGGCCCGCACCACCTGTTGGGCGGTGTTCCAATCGTAAATTTCCGACATGCTGTTGACGTCTTGCCAGACGGACCATGTTTCATACGGATTTTCAATCGGCATATCCGGCGTGGTCGGGAACGCCACACCAATGGCCAATGCCGCCGCCGTTTGCAACGTGGACGGCTGATTACTGTTGCCGGACGAATGCGATACTGTGTTCAATTGCATATCTTCGCCGCATGCCAAATTCATGCGGTTGGTATAACTGGCCAATACGGCATCAACGGCCGATTGCCAATCGTTACCCTTTTTATTCAAATCCAGGTTGACGATTTTTTCCGCCCAACCCCAAATATTTGCACCGACATTGCCCGCACTGGCAAAACGGGTCACCATTTCCGCACTGCCCCCGGGGACGCCGGCACCGCAATAATCCGTCAATTGGGATGTCAACATGCTGGACGTTTCATTGCCATACGCCAATGCAACCGAATGACATGCCATGGCGGCTTCTAATTCTTGGCGGCGTTGCAGACACAGGGCCGAATGCGATTTGTTCAACTGGTCCGCCATGTTCGCCATCGACAGGTACGACATCACTTCTTGTTGTACGTACGACGGACATAATCTGGCCGCGGTGTTCATGCCGTTTGAACCGGTCTTGGTATTCACACCATATTGCGGCAATAAAATCGACGTATCTTTTTGCAGACACAATAAAGCATAGTTGTACAATTCGCTTTCCGATGCGTATGTGCAACGGCCGGAACGCTGGCCGGGGACGACGGTCACGTCGCCACAATAATCCGACAAACATTTGTAAATCCGTTCACGGCATGCCGTGTCCACGTCCGGTTGGTTCACCATGTAATACGTGTTGCGCTGATTTGTTTTATATGCGTTGGCCAATCCCTGGTACCCGCGGTTATTATTGCTGTACACACCGGAATTTGTCGACACACCGCGTGATACGTCCGCCGCCCCCACCGTACCGGCCGACACGCCAAACGCCGCCGGCGTTGCCGCCACGGCACCAATCACACCAATCGCGAACAAAAAATTCTTCATGAAAAATCCCTCTCGTTATCATAAATATTAACATATCGGCGCGTCAAAGGCAAACATTCATTTTAATCCGCCACCATAAAAAAGTTGATTTAAACGAATAAATTGCTACAATCCGGGTCATGATTATGCCAAATGAATTCTTAGCGCAGATTGCAGACGACCTGGGTGCCGTCAGGGGGTTTCTTTGACCCCGATAAATTGCAATCGGAAATTTCTGAATTAAACGACCAGGTAAACAATCCGAATTTATGGGATAACCCAGACGCGGCGCGTGTGGTTCTGCAAAAAAAAGCGGGATTGGAAAAAACACTGAACGAATTGTTGACGCTGGAATCCGAATATAAAAATCTGGTGGAACTGTATGATATGGCGCCGGACGATGGTGAAATTATCACCGCCATTGAAACACTGGCGGGGGCCGCACATCGGGCGAAATTTATCACACTGTTCCGGGAACCGGCCGACAACAGCGGCGCATTTTTGTTTATCCAGGCCGGCGCCGGCGGAACCGAAGCCCAAGATTGGGCCCAAATGATGTCGCGCATGTATGCCCGGTGGGCCGAACGTCACGGATTTTCAATCGAAGTCATCGAAGAACACGAAGGCGACACCGCCGGCATCAAAAACATTACATATCGCATATCGGGCGACCGGGCGTATGGGTGGCTGAAAAACGAAATCGGGGTGCATCGCTTGGTCCGGATATCGCCGTTCAATGCCAATGGCAAACGCCAAACCAGCTTTGCGTCCGTGGACGTGTGGCCGGATATTGACGACAATATCGAAATTGAAATTAATGACAAAGACCTGCGGATTGATACGTATCGCGCGTCGGGTGCCGGCGGCCAACATGTTAACAAAACCGACAGTGCCGTCCGCATCACCCATTTGCCGACAAACACGGTTGTCACATGCCAAAATGAACGGTCCCAGATTCAAAACCGCGAAATGGCGATGAAAATGCTGCGCAGTAAACTGTACGAATTGGAAATGCAGAAACGCGCCGAAGCCGAAGATGCGGCCAAGGCCGCCCAAAAGAAAATCGAATGGGGCAGCCAAATTCGTAACTATGTCCTGTACCCGTATCAATTGGTCAAAGACGTGCGTACCGGGGTCGAAAAAACAGATTCCGACGCCGTTCTGGATGGGGATTTGGACGATTTTATGCTGGCATTGTTGCAACGCGGATAGTATCACTTGACATTGTCAAAAATTGACATAAAATATTTCCGACAATTATTTTGTAAGGATATATCTATGGCTGATAACATTCACGATTATTATAAACGCTGTATTTACCAGATTCATTCCGGCATTATTCGCATCCGGCGCCCCAATATCACAGGCGCCCAGAATAACGTCTTTTTCGTTGAAACGCGGGATGAACAATTCGTGGTGAAATTTAACGTCGAAGATTTGGTGACCAAAAACTTGGGCGCCAGTCAACTGTATGCCCGCCACGATATCCCGGTTCCCGAATTACACATCGGTCATGTGCGCGGCCAATGGTACGAAACATATCCATGTATCCCCGGCACCACATTGTTCGAAGCAATCGGTCACGGTATGCCCGCATCCCGTATCCGGCGGATTTATGGCCGCGTTATCCGTGAATTTGCCAAAATGGATGAAATCAGCCCCCGCGCCCTGGCCCGGTATCGCTGCAAATATGCGCACCAGGTGACCCTGTACCATGTCCGCAACAGCAATAGCGCAACACTGGCGACAATTGCCGACCCAATCGTGCGCGGATTAAATATGGGCCATGAACGCAATATGGGTGTTTATCATCTGGATATCACACCGAAAAACATCGTGGTGGATGATTTCGACAATATTACATTCCTGGATATGGACAGCGTCGCCATATGCAACCGTAATTTTGCATTGGGCGCCGTTGCGACAAAATACCAGGGCCTGGGGCTGGATGTTCAGGAATTGTACGATATGTGCGACAAAACATTATTGACACCCATTAATCGTGGCCGCATATCTGCGATGGCCAATATCAATAACTTTGGCAAATGGTTGTTGTGGCGGACCGCCCAGATGAAAAAACGATAATAAAATATGCCGTTGGTGCCACTTTATGCGCGAAAAAATAAATCGCCCCTTGCATTCGTCACGTAAATATTTATAATGGCGTTGAAAATGCACCCGTGGCTCAACTGGATAGAGCATCGCCCTCCGAAGGCGGGGATTGCGCGTTCGAATCGCGCCGGGTGCACCAGAAATTCAACCGTCCCATTTGGGGCGGTTTAATTTATGCCGGGCAACCCGCGATTTGAACGCGCCGCGTTCGACAAGCAGTCGCCAAGACAAGCCCCGCGCAGTCGCGGCGTTACGATTGACACGCAGGCACCAA
>JAIDWS010000014.1:11464-41162 GCA_029059055.1 Alphaproteobacteria bacterium | reverse complement strand
CGGTGCCGAGTGAATCCGCCGGCCGTGCACCAGAAATTCAACCGCCGTTTATCGGCGGTTTAATTTATGCCGGGCAACCCGCGATTTGAACGCGCCGCGTTCGACAAACAGTCGCCAAGACAAGCCCCGCGCAGTCGCGGCGTTACGATTGACACGCAGGCACCAACGGTGCCGAGTGAATCCGCCGGCCGTGCACCAGAAATTCAACCGCCGTTTATCGGCGGTTTAATTTATGCCGGGCAAAGTGCCAAGCGTTGAAATTTTGGCCGATTGTTTCATTTTCTGATTGAATATGAAACAGATTTCGCTATCATATGAATATAATCCGCACATAACCCAAAAGAGATGTATATGAAATCGAAACCGTTTATTATGCTGATGACATTGACAAGCCTGGCTGCGTGTAACAGTGTACACTTAAAACCCGGCACGTTGGATAAAAACGAAGTCATCTATATTGACCGCGGCGGATATCAATTACAACACTCTATTAAACCGTATTTGGAAAAACGGGGATATAACGTAACTGTGGGATATAAAAAGGCAACCGTCACACCAACATTTATTCAATCCAACGATGCGGAATCAATCTTGGCGAATGCGGAAACCGGTCACGCCCGATACATTATACAAATCAACGAACAAAATCCGAAATTCAACCCGTTCTGGTGTCCGTTTAACGGGTTCTGGTGGTGGAAATTCAATATATCCATCGCAGATAATAAAACCGCCCAGGAAATCTTGGGATGGTCGGGTCGTGGGTGCGCGCACAGTTCACTGCGTAAACTGGACCGTATTTTGGACCAACTGGAACAATAATAATCACAATATAAGCATAGATTTTTTATATCCACCCTGATATAAATGGGGTATGAAAAATTACGATATCATCATTGTTGGTGGCGGTGCCGCCGGGTTGGCGGCGGCCGGACAAACGGTCATGGCCGGACGGCGCACGTTGGTCTGTGATATGGGGGACGTCCCCGCACGCAAGGTTCGCGTTTCCGGCGGTGGGCGTTGCAATTTTACCAATTTGGCGGCTGGGCGCGACAGATACTTTGGCGAAAATCCGGACTTTGTACGATCCGCCTTGAACCGGGTGACGCCCGGTGATATCCTGGATTGGGCCGCAAAACACCATATTACACCCGTTGAAAAATCCCCCGGCCAATATTTTTGTACCGATGGCGCAATGGCGATTATTGATGCATTGGGCGCGGATGCCCGGGGGGCGGATATTTTAACCAACGCCGCCGCACACGATATTGAATACCGTGACGACATGTTCGTCGTGCGCACCGCGCGCGGGGATTTTGCCGCCCCACGCATTATTATCGCCACAGGCGGCCTGTCGTATGCCAATCTGGGCGTTTCGGATTTTGGATACCGAATGGCAAAAAAATTCGGCCATAAAATTGTACCACCCCGCCCCGCCCTGGTTTCAATTGTGACCAACGCGTTTTCGGCCGAACTGGCCGGGGTGTCTGTGCCGGTACGCATACAAATGGGGCGCGCAACGGTTACGGATTCATTGCTGTTCACGCATAACGGTATCGGTGGCCCGGCGGCATATCGCGCATCCGTGTACGATTTCGACCATGATATGCGTATTGATTTTTTACCGGGCGTGTCCGCATTTGAATGGCTGCGCAATGCCAAGCATACCGATGGCCGCCGTTCCATAACCACCGTATTATCCCAGAAATTGCCCGCCCGGTTTGTTAAATGGCTGGTCCCGGGGGATGGCCGCAATTTGGCAGATTGGCGTGATGCAGACCTGCGCATGGTGGCCGAACGCATTAATAATTTTATCATCGCCCCCACGAATTTGACCCGTGGCCCGATGAATACCGCCGAAATCGTTCGTGGCGGCGTTTCCACCGACCAAATATCATCCAAAACCATGGAATCCAAATTGCGTCCGGGCATGTTCTTGGCGGGCGAAGTCATCGATATCGCGGGCGATTTGGGCGGATTCAATCTGCACTGGGCATGGGCCAGCGGACGCATAGCCGGCCAATCGGCCGCGCAATAGGGGGCGCTTCCTGTGCAAAAATGGGGACAGCCATGTCATAATCGCAATAAAAAAAAGGAATCCCCATCATGAAAGAATTAAAATTCATTGCATCCGACGGTAAGAAATTGACATGCGTCTTGTGGGACCGGGTGACACGTCCGGTTGGCGTCGTTCAAATCATACACGGTATGGATGAACACGTGCGCCGATATGACCGATTTGCCAAATTTTTAAACCGGCGCGGATATATCGTATTTGGCGACGACCATCGCGCCCACGGCAAAAGTGCCACATCCATCGCCGCCATCGGCACACCCGACGGTGATGACGATTTGTTTGGCGCGACCGTCATGGATGAATTGGAAATATTAAAATATCTGCGCGGACGATTTAATCTGCCGGTGTTTTTGTTCGGTCACAGCTATGGCAGCTTTATCACCCAATCGGTCATTTCGCAAACCAGTGCACATTCCGGCGTATGTTTGTCGGGGTCGGCATTATACCCACGCGTGGCGTTGGGGATTGCAAATATGGCGGCATGGTTGGGCGAAAAAATAAAATCCCCCGATGCACCGGCCCGATTTCTGGAATACTTTTCACCAATCCGGTCCAAGCCGGGCGGCCCGTCACGATTGACCCGCGACCGCGCCCAGGCCGCCGCACATGCGCGCGACCCATATCGGTCCCGGAACTTTTCATACGGTTTTTATCATTCACTGTTTCACAATTTGATGACGTTGCGTCGCCGCGCAAACCCGGACATCCCCATGTTGATTATCAGCGGGTCGCGCGACCTGGTCAGTATGAATGCCCGATGGGCGCGGGGATTATATAACTTCTATCGTCGGCATGGGGTGGAACACATATCACTGCGGATTTATCCGGATGCACGACACGAATTGCTGATGGAATTAAATTATGCCGATGTCCAGCGCGACATTGTGCAATTTCTGGACAACGCCCGACGTAATGCCGGATGTATCAACCGATGCGAAATTCATGTCCAGGCATAAGAAAATCCCCCATCCGGGGGATTTTTATTGCACGATTCGAACCGCGGGTTCGTATGAAATCCGGGTATCGTTTTGGTAAACCGCAACATCGTATGGCACACTGTCGGCCGTGCCGACCACCGTATTATTCACGCGGTATAAATAGTCGCCATTTTGGAATTCGTAATAATTATTCCCGCCGGAACCATCGAAAACACGACGTCCATTGGCAATGATTAAATCGGGCGTGTCCGCCATCGATTTCGGACCGTTCCACACGACATAGGCATACTTTTCATTGGCCACCGGTTCGATTTGAATAATATGGTGCGCCGTTTCCAGAATCAACCCGTTTGGTTGATTATCCGGCACCAGATATGCAAAATCATCATTGGCGCCCCACGTTTGACCCGCCGCCATCGGCGGCGCGGCGACATAGCCAGTTTCTTCAACATCATCCGGATAATATTGCACATCCGGGGCATCAGATTGGCACCCGGCCAATCCCAAAGCAATTACAGATAACAGATATTTTTTCATAACAATCCCATTATATCACACAGGGGCCCCTATTTCAACGCGGCGATATCTTTGGCGATATCACGCGACAACCGGTCCACCATGCGGCTGACGGCGCCGACATATTCGGTGTAATCCGCACCGGCGGGTTCGCTGTACCGAACGGTATGCGGGGCGGACGCGGCATCCGCATCACCGGCCGGTGCGGCAAAATTCGCATCTTTGACCGTGGCGCGCGGTAAATACGCACCGATGTTGTGAATCAGTTTACGTTGAATCATGGGGGCCAAGCCTTCGGCCCAGCGGTTATCCTGGGCCAGATGAACATTAACCCCCGACATCGTCACGATTTGGGGCCGGTCAATATATTCCGGGATTCGTACACGCGCCACGTCAACGGTTCCGGTCATTTGTGACACCGGCGTCACATCGCCCACCCCCGCCAATGTGTAAAACGAAGATTCCGGACTGCGCCCAGCGCACGCCGCCAAAAGACCCGCCAACAATAAACCGACATATTTTTTCATCTTATTTTCCTTTGATTAAAGCTTCGGGATGCTGTTCCAGATAATCCGCCAAGTTCCGAATGGCATTCGCCGCACGGCTGATGTCTTGGACAGCCTGGTTAAAATTGTTCAGCGTGGCGGCGGATTTTTTAGATAAATCATTGCTGACCTTGGCCGCGGGACTGATGACATCTTTTAATTCCAACAGTGTTTGATTCAAATTTTCCACCACTTCGCGGACGGGAATATCTTGGACGTTGGCGGATATTTCCCCCAGCGACGATAACGCCGTCGGGATTTCAGGAATTTCCGACGCCGGGCCGAATGTCATCTTGGTCTTGGCGGGGCGCACATCCAATTCAATCATCAATTGCCCCGTCAACAGGTTCTGGTTCACCAACCGTCCGTGCAATCCCCGTTCAATCATACGGGTAATAATTTCTTTTTCCGACCAATCGGCCTGGTCAATTGACAACGGCACGATGCGCGAAATGTCGTTAAACGTGATATAGACCGGGATTGTAAATTCATACGTATCGGGATTGGGAACGATTTCGATTTTGGCGACTTTGCCCACTTCGACCCCGTTCAGCACCACCGGCGCACCAACCGACAATCCCTTAATCGATTCATGGAAATACATGACATACATATTCCGCGCCCCACCACGCAGCCCCAATCCCAATGCAATCGCAATAATGACCAAGAACGCGATGATTCCCGCCAAAATAAATGCCCCAATGGTTTTCTTGTTCGGTTGTTTTTTCATGTTATTGCTTTCCCCTGGTTAAAAAGTGCCGTACGGTATCATTTGGCGGATTGCGTAATAAATCCCGTGGATTGCCCCGTGCGATAATACCATGTGTTGTCCCATCCAGGAATATCGAATTTGTTCCCACCGCAAAAATAGATTCCAATTCATGCGATACGATAACAATCGTTGTTCCCAAATGATGATTTATTTCCAAAATCAAATCGTCCAGTTGGCGTGATGACACCGGGTCCAAACCGGCCGACGGTTCGTCAAAGAACACGATTTGCGCATCCAATGCCAATGCCCGCGCCAGACCGGCCCGCTTTTTCATACCGCCACTAAGTTCCGATGGGTAAAAGTCCTGGAACCCGGCCAACCCCACCAATGCCAATTTGGTCGCGACAATATCGCGAATAATTGAATCACTGTAATCGGTGTATGTACGCAATGGCAATGCCACGTTTTCCCCGACGGTCATTGAACTGAACAACGCGCCACCCTGGAACAATACACCCATATGCTGGCAAATTTGTCGACGGGCATCGGCATCCGCCGCCCAGATATCCGTCCCATCAATGTCAATCGTTCCCGACATGGGCCGCACCAGACCCGTCATGGCCCGCATCAGGGTGCTTTTCCCGCAACCACTGCCACCCATGATGACAAAAATGTCACCGCGCCGCACATCAAACGAAATATCACGCAACAACGCATGGCCGTCATACCCAACGGTCAAATCAGAAACACGGATAAATGGACGCGTATGTGATGTCATATCCCCAGAACCTCGAACAAAAATGTGATGATGCCGGTGGCGACCACCATCCACACGATGGATGCCACCACGGCGCGCGTTGCCGCCACACCGACCGAATTGGCATTGCGGCCACAATTCATCCCGTAATAACACCCGCACAGCGCGATAATCGCCCCGTATACAATACCATGGAAAATCCCCACAGAAAAATTCTGCATATCCAGTGCCATCAATGTATAATTCCAATATTCCATCACCGGAATATGAAACATCCCGACGCCGACGGCCGCACCACCCAACACCGCCATAACATCCGCCAACAGCGTTAATATCGGCATACAAATCACCAACGCCACCACCCGTGGCAATACCAAGAAATCCGTTCGATTAATCCCCATGGTCTGTAATGCGTCCAATTCTTCGTTGGTTTGCATGGTGCCGATTGTCGCGGCATATGCCGCACCGGTACGTCCCGCCATGATAATCCCGGTCATCATGGCCCCCATAATGCGAATGGATGCAATGGCCACCAAACTGGCCACATAAACCTGGGCGCCGAATAATTTCAATTGGGCGGCCCCGACAAAGGCCAAAATCAACCCGATTAAGAAACTGATTAGCGAAACGATTAATATGGCGCGCGGGCCCACATCTTCGAATGCGAACAACCAATCAACCCGGCGCACCACCGCGCGACCACGCACCCACCGGCCGACCGATGCGCCCGCCGCCCCGATAAAGCCCAGCCCGCGCCGCACAGCGTTCCATCCGCGCACACCCATATCCCCCAATCGTTCCAAGAACGATAACCGTCCCCCATTGTCATTGGGCGCAACGGATTTGCGGTTAACCAATTCCATCAATCGCGCCACCCCGGCGGGCATACGAACCAATCGACATGACGCGCCCGCGGCATTTCCCGTCCGCGTCACCCGTGCCAGAAAAACCAGCAACGCCGAATCCCACGCCCCGACGCCCGCGCCGGATATCACAATGCTTTTGATTTTATGCTTTTGAATTTTATCATCCAACGCGGCCATATCCGGGTATACCCCCACCCAGTCGCCCGAAATATCGACATGCAATTCCCGTCCATCAACAGAAAATTTCAAATTCACCGGTCCCGCCCACTGTACATTGTTGTATGTCACTATATCGCATTTGACGGGTCGATGGCAATGGCTTTTATAAATTTATTAATTTTTTTAATATTTATATTGTATAACTAGGAATATTTTGATAACCTGGGCACCATGATATTTTCAAAATTACCATTTTCCAAACGCCACAAACGCAGCCCCACACCGGTCGAAGACGCAATTTTCGCCAGCGATCCTACTCCACCACCACCGACGGTCGGAAACGCCCAGATAACGGGCCTGGCGCGCCTTTTGGAACGCAAATATGGTATGACCAATATACATCTGATTGTGGCCCATGCGTATAATGGATTTTTGACCGCGACCACATCGGATGGCCGCGACGTATTTATCAAAACGGGCAATCATGCGGGGTTATATGAAAACGAATTTAAAATGGGACGGGCCCTGTATGAAATCGCACCGCGCCATGTAATGAAACCGTTGTATTATAACGATTACGCCGATTACCAGTTTTTCATCAGTGAATTTGTCCGCGCCCCATCATTGGAAACCATGATGACCAAGGGCGCACCAACCCCCGCCATGCGATGTGCCGCCATGCGGGATTTGTATCAAATATTTTTGGCCCTGCAAGAATCCGATGTTGTCCATCGTGATATCAGACCGGCCAATTTTTTGTGGGTGGACGGCCGTTTGGTGTTGATTGATTTTCAATTGGCGGTATCCAAGCATAATTACCAGGAATTACAATGGCTATGTGAATCCCCCCAGCGTCTGCGGAAACTGGGCGGTCCGGGATACAAATACCGTACATTTGTTTGGGACGACAATTATTCATTACTGCGCGTATTGGAATTTATTGGCCACGCGCCGGAATACAGCGCCGAATACGACCGGATTCACCGCGCGATAAAATCCGCCATCGGGCGCAACCCCATTCGGGCGGCCGTCCGCGAAAGCCGCACACACCGCCTGGCCCGGCATTTAAATCTGGTATAGGTGCATAACCATCCATAAATCGCGCCGCGAACGAAAACATTTGACTTTTTGTCCCGGCGGCAGGATAACTTTCTTATCGTCAGAAAGGAGACAAAACATGAAAAAAATACTTGGGATTATCACATTGGCGGCCACAACAACCACCGGCGCCGTTGCAGCAGAAATTACCCCATACGTTGGTTTGGGCGTCGTCGTGGACAAGGCCGGCACATCCGCCAAACGCGTTGGATTTAACCCGACACTGGTCATGACAAATCCGACCAACCCCGGCGCGGTTTATTTTTATGTAAATGCCCGTAAATATATTTGACCAAAACATGCAAACGTATAAACTGATAATACTGCATATGGGCCCGGCAAGAACACTCATTACATAACCAATTAAATCTTGTCTATTGTTTTTCGTAAATGCATTTGACTAAGTGAGATAAACTAGATAAAATTCATATCATGAAAAAAATATTTTTCTGTTTTCTAGTGACTATGTTTTCATCGCATTTAGCTAAAGCTGACCAATGTGCATTAGTTCCAAAAGATGTTGCAGACAATGCGTATCACTTGCTGAAAAATGCGAAATCTTATATTGATTTCTGTGCACCATGTATGGACAAAGAACCTGTAACCAAAAACATAAACAACGTAGAAATACAGTCAGTATATTACAAACCAACAAACAAAACCTTGTACCAGATTTTAATAGATGGCACTTCTATTGATATCGCCTATGTTTATGTCAACGGGAAGAACTTAGGGATGCAAGCCAAGTGCACCCCCATACAAGATATTCCTGAATATATTGATGACTATGTGTCAGGCCGGTGGCATTTCGAAGGAAACGATATTTAATAGTTGTTTGTACGTTTCGTCCATCCGCCCTTGGCTGTTGACCAGTTCGCAGTTTGTTGTAAATATTCTATGCGTTTTTCTTTTAGTTCTTTCATAAAATCTGAAATTTTGTCTTCCGGAATAGAATTTAAAGCATCGACGGTTTTTGGACCAATTTTACCGTCTACCGCAAGCCTGGCATTACTAAAATTATTCAAAGCTCTCTGAACAACTCTGCCCGCTCCACCCATTACATTCATATCAAAGACCGCATCTCGCACTCGGTTATTTTCTATGTCTGGGATATCCGTTTTATCCCAATATACCTCCTTATAAATTTCTTTGGCTTGCCGGGGCTCTAAATATTTTACATCTGTGGGCAAATCTTTTTCTGGATGTTGTTTGGCATAATTATCCAGCGTACTTTGTTTAATTCCCATATTTGTCGGCTCATCACGAACCTGGTTTTTACCATCAGTATAACCACCTTCGGGTTCTTTTAATTTACCGCCCCGCGGGGGCGGGGCAATAAAAAAACGGCGACACATGTCGCCCGGATTCGTTGATAATATTATACCACAAAGCGCCATAAAAATCAATATAAAACCCGCCATAACGGCGGGTGAATTCCTGGCGGAGACGAATTCCCCCCTCGACAAACAATAACAAAAATCACAAAAAACTCTGATTAACAACATCCGTTTTTTGGATTTTTGTAATATTGTTCGTTCTCGTATTCGTGCTGCACCGACGCTGTCGGTTCGCACGCATCCCTTCGTCCCGCCTGTTAAAATCAAAAACCACCCATGCGGGTGGTTTTAAGATTTTAATTCCTGGCGGAGACGAAGGGATTGTATATTCCCACCGCTGGCGCGGCGGGCCCCTTTCGCTACGTAAGGCTCAAACTTCGTCATTAAACTGACTTGTTTTCGCCAACTGACGCCCCGAACCCTGCAACTGGCGTTGCGAATGTTTCGTCCACGCTTCTGACGGGATAATAAAATGCCCCACAAAGGGGGCATTTTATTATCCTGGCGGAGACGAAGGGATTCGAACCCTTGATACCGTTGCCGGTATACTACATTTCCAATGTAGCGCACTAGACCAACTATGCGACGTCTCCGTATCTGTATATTCCCTTATTCGGCGTCAACTTCGGCGATTTCTTCCACTTCTGCCGGGGTGGCCGGTTCTTCGACCAACGCATTTTCCAATTCCGCATCAATTTCACGCAACAACGGATCTTCGGAATTGATTTCCAGGGATGCTTCATCGGAACCCATCGCAGGCGTGTCTTTATAAGACTGCACAAATTCATGGCGAACCGCGTTCACATCCAATTTCCCACTGGCAATTTCGCGCAGGGCCACAACCGTCAATTTATCACGACTTTTTTCAACCACAGATTCCGCACCACCATTCAAATCACGAACGCGTTGCGATGCCAGCATTCCCAGCTCATAACGGCTTTCTACAAATGGTAAAGTATCTGAATTCGTTGTACGGGCCATCATAAATTCCTTTGTTGAAATCACCTGAAACCACGTTATAATGCCTTATGGATGGCTAAAATGCAAGCAGAAAATATAAAAACTTTATCTTTTGGGTGTCGATTGAACGCGTTGGAATCGGAAAAGATTCAATCTATGCTGGCGCCGGCGGTGGATGCGGCCATTGTTGTCAACACGTGTGCGGTCACGCACGAAGCCGAACGCCAATCCGCCCAAACCATCCGGAAATTATCCCGCGAAAACCCAGACGCACCCATTTTTGTCACCGGATGCGCCGCAACACGGAATCCGGGACTGTTCACACAAATTCCAAATGCCGTCGTTGTCCATAACCGCGACAAAATGCGATTGGGGGCGTATCTGGACGCGCTGGCCGGGGCGCCATGCCACCACACAACGCCACGCGTGGCACGATTTGACCGCTGCGGCCCACAATTATCCAAACAATTTATCCAGGTACAAAACGGATGCAACCATCAATGTGCGTATTGCGTAACACGCCTGTTGCGGGGACCGGCCCAATCTTTTGATTATGCCGATATCTTATCCGACGCATGTACGGCGGTCGCCAACGGATTTTATGAAATCGTATTGACGGGGGTCGACATTGCATCATACGCACGGGACGGGATGTTGATATCGGACGTGTGTACGGCCCTGTTGCGGGACGTTCCGGAAATCCAGCGCTTACGCCTGTCGTCCATGGACCCGGCATCACCGGAAATTATCAAAATCATTCAAATGATACAGCACGACCCACGCATGATGCCACATATACATTTGTCGATGCAATCGGGGTCTGATTCGGTATTACGTGCGATGGGCCGCCGACATGGCGCAGAAACGGTCCGCCGCATGATGACAGACGCCCCGGGCGTCACGTTCAGCTGGGACATTATATGTGGATTCCCGGGCGAAACAGACGAATTATTTGATGAAACGATGCGTCTGGTCGCGGCAACCCGGCCGATTAAGATTCACGCATTTCCATTTTCCCCCCGCCCCAATACCCCGGCGGCCACCATGCCGCACCAGGTTGACCGGGCCATATCCCGTCGGCGTGTCAAAATCATATCGGACGCGGCGGCGCAACATCGCGCCAATCATATGCGGGCCCGCATTGGGGACACCACCCGCGTCTTGGTCGAAGAAAACAATATTGCCCGCGACCCGCACGATATCGCCGTACGTATTTCAGGCGACAAAATCGCACCGCGCACGATTTGCGACGTGAAAATCGTCGCCATTGACGGCGACATGTTCGTCGGGGAAATTTTGTAAAAAATCTGTTTGCCACACCGCGTCTTAATTGCTAGGATAATTTCATCATGAAAAAGAAATTATTTACACTGTTTATCACCCTGTTTGCGACGGCGGCCCACGCGGATTTTTCCACCCGGGCCAAATCGGCGTTTTTAATTGATTATGATTCCGGCACCGAAATCGTGGCCAAAAATGCAGATACATTGATGCCGCCGTCGTCGATGATTAAATTGATGACACTGGCGGTATTATTTGATGAAATTGTGGCGGGGCGTTTGACCATGGACGACCGCTTACCGGTCAGTGAAAATGCGGACTACAACAACCCGACGTGGTACCCGGCCAGTAAAATTTGCCTGGTCGCGGGCCAGACGATTACGGTGCGCGATTTGATTTTGGGATTAATCGTCTTGTCGGGGGGCGACGCATCGGTTGTGGTGGCGGAAAAATTGGCCGGATCCGAAGCGGCATTTACCGCCATGATGCAGGCCAAAGCCCGCGCCATCGGCATGCCCCAATCGACATTTGGCAACGCATCGGGATTGCCCAACCCGAACAATTTAATGACCAGTCGTGAATTGGCAACCCTGGCGACACACATCATTGCGGATTATCCGGACATTTATCCGATGTTCGCGACCAAGCGATTTGAATTCAACGAACACAAATCAGATTGGTGCCGTGATTGGGGCCGCACGCACACAATGAATTATAATAAATTGGTCTTTACCATGCCGGGCGCCGACGGGTTAAAGACCGGCCACACCGCCGACGGCGGATACGGCATGGTTGCCAGCAGTGTTATTGGCGGCCGCCGTCTGGTCGGGGTTATCAACGGTTTACAGGTCAAAGGACACGATGCGCTGGCGGCCGAAATGAAAAAGCTGTTGGAATACGGATATGCCAACACCACCAACCGGGTCTTTTACCGGGCGGGCGACAAAATTGCCAAGATTCCCGTATGGTACGGCCGCCAGCCATTCGTCGTGGCCACGGTGGACCGGACATTTGCGATAACTTTGCCAAAATCCCAGGCCGGTGCCAACATTCGTTTACTGGCGCGGTATGACGACCCGATTCCGGCCCCCATTCGTGCCGGTGACGTTATCGGCGAATTAATTGCCGAAGTCGATGGCCGAATTGTCGCGCGCACACCGCTGATTGCGATGGACCGCGTCCGCAAAGTCCAATTTGTCGGCCGCATTATTCAGAATATCAAGGTTATTTTCGGGGGCAGATAAATGGCACCAAAGAAAGCGCCGGCTTTTGATTTTCCAAACCCGATGGACAACGACACATTGGTCGGACATGCGGATACACTGCGCACATTTATGGACGCATGGGCCGCACGTGACACCCACGCCATTCATCCGGTATGGATGTTGTCGGGGCCGCGCGGGATTGGCAAATCTACGTTGGCATACAAAATTGCCAAAATGGTGTACGGCAATGTCGGGGATTTCTTTATCATTGACCAGGCCCGCAATATCGACAAAGACGGCAAAATAAAATCCGACGGCAAAGTCATTTCCGTATACACCGTCCGCGCCATGATTGAAAAGATGCAAATGTCATCTATGTCGGGCGATTGGCGTGTGATTTTAATTGATTCTGTGGATGAATTAAATACCGCCGCATCAAACGCCATTTTGAAATTATTAGAAGAACCACCGGCCAAAACACTGTTTTTATTGGTCGTGCATCAATTGGCCAATGTGTTGCCGACGGTTCGTTCGCGCGCCCGGGTGGAAAAATTGCATCCGTTGACCGTGGCCCAGTTGCGTGAATTATGCACCAAATTCTTGCCGGGCGAAGACATCAGTACCGCCACATTAAAACTGGCCAACGGCAGCTTTGGCAAAATTGCGAATTTAAAGAAATCCGGTGGCGACGCTGTTTATGCGGATTTAATTGCGCGCCTGGAAAACCCGCGCTGTAACAGTGCCGATATCATGGCCATTGCAAAAAAAATCGCCCCGGACGCGGCACTGCATGGCATTTTGCTGGACGCGATTGCGTATTTCGGCCTGGCGGATTTATACCCAACGGCGGCGTTGGCCATTGCCGATATTAACAAGATTTATTTGGAACCCGAAATCGGGATTTTCAAAATCATCAACGAAATCAAAAAATGTTTATAGATACGCATTGTCATTTAATTGATAACGGCCGCCCCATCGATAATCTGGGCGACGTATTGACGCACAGCGCGGCGGCAAATGTGTCGACAATGATTTGCGCATGCGCCGACGCATCCGACATCAAACCGGCGGTTGAATTGGCGACGACACACGATAATATTTATTGCACGGTCGGCATTCATCCGGAAAATTTGACCGACAACCCGGCGGCGGCGTTGACCGATGACATACTGGGGCATCCGCGCGTGGTGGGCATCGGCGAAATCGGTCTGGATTATCATTATGGGGCCGACACCCGCAATGCCCAGATTCGCATGTTTGAACAACAACTGGATATTGCCCGACGGGCCAATTTACCGGTGGCCATTCATACACGGGACGCAGACGCGGATACCATCGCCATCTTAACCGGCGACGTGCGCGGCGTCATGCATTGCTTTACCGGATCATGGGATTTGGCCCAGACAATGTTGGACCGGGGATTTTTCTTTTCTGCATCGGGTATTTTAACATTTAAAAATGCCGGCGATATCCGCGACACGTTTGCAAAAATTCCAACCGACCGGATTGTAATTGAAACCGATGCGCCATACTGTGCACCTGTGCCGTACCGCGGCAAAACATGTGAATCCGCGATGGTGGTGGAAACCGCGCGCGTTTTGGCCGACATCAAAAATTTGCAATTGGATGAATTGGCCGGTATACTGAAAACCAACACAACAAATTTGTATCCAAAATGCCACGTCAAATAATAAAATCAGGTCAAGTTTCCGAAAACCGCAAAGCGCGGTTTAATTACGCCATCGAAGACACAATCGAAGCGGGAATATCCCTGACGGGGGCGGAAATTAAATCCATCCGGTACGGGCTGGTGACGATTGTGGACGGATTTGCCCAGCGTCGTGGGGACAACCTGTATCTGGCGGGGATTGAAATCCAGAAATTGCCGACGGCGGCCCGATATGTTAATTTCGACGAACGCCGCCCGCGCCAGTTATTGTTGCACCGCGCCCAGATGAACCGTCTGATTGGGAAATTACAGGAAAAAGGCACAACCATTGTCCCCCTGAAATTATATTTTAACAGTCGCGGCCGGTTAAAGGTATTATTGGGGGTCGGATATGGCAAGAACAAGGTTGATAAACGCGAAACCATCAAACGTCGCGAATGGGACAAAAACAAATCCCGCATTTTAAAGGGACGTTAACCCCACCCTGCAAATAAAAATCCCCGCAAATGCGGGGATTTTGTTTTATTCAAATCGAACCTGGGGGGCGACACGTTGTGATGCGTCGATTTCAAAAAAGCGTTCCGGCACAAACCCGAACATACGGGCCACAATGCTGGACGGGAATTGTTCAATCTGGGTGTTCAGCCCCATCACCACTGTATTGTAAAATTGACGTGCGGCCTGAATCTTGGTTTCGGTATCCGTGATTTCACGCTGCAATTCCAGAAAGTTTTCATTTGCACGCAATGTCGGGTAACTTTCCGATAATGCAAAGATGCTTTTCAATGCGCCGGTCAATTGGTTTTCCGCCGCGGATTTATCCGCACCCGTCGCAGACATCGCCGCATTGCGGGCCGAAATTACCGCATCCAATGTTTCACGTTCATGCTTGGCCGCGCCACGAACCGTTTCCACCAAATTCGGAATCAAATCATATCGACGCTTTAACTGGGTATCAATGGTCGCCCATGCTTCGCGGGCCTGGGTCCGGCGCGCCACCAGACCATTATAAACCGATACAAAATACAACAATAAAACCGCCGCAATGGCAATGGCTGTCCACATTAATGACTCCTGGGTTCCATAACAGATATTATTGTATACCGGATGGACGGCAAATGCAAACGGATATGTTGATGTTGGGATTAAAATCCAACGCGGGCGGTGGCACTGATTTGCCATGATGTCGCAATGTCGTCATGGCGTATCATCACACCCAAATCCCCGCCGGCATTATCCCATTTGGACCACGCACCCACGCGAACCCCGGCCATGATTGCCCCGGTCGTGTCCACAATCGCCCGCATACCATAATCATACCACAACCCATCCAATTCATATCCGATGCCGAATTCGGAACCTGTGCGCACAAACATTTCACCATCCGAACTGTCCAGAATCCACGCATGGTCGATTCCCATTCCGACAAATGGCGATATGTACGCCGCATTACCGATGTTGAAACGCATGCCGGCATCTGCGCGACCATGCGCCGCCACACCAAACGGTTCATCAACCACCGAATGACCGGACCACACATCATTGATGTCAAAAATACCGCCACCCACGCCGCCTGCGATATCGACAAAAAACGTGTCTAAATCCATATGCGCCCGCATATTGCCGCCGAATACGATGCCGGAAAAATCGTTTAAATAATCGGAATAATTCAATGTCCCGGCATACAAATTGGCAATCGCGAACATATCGGGGCGACGAAAGCGCACAGATACATTGGTGCCGCCCATATCCCCATCCCCGGACAATACCCAAAACGGGCGCGCCGCAACAGATATACCGGACGGCCCCGGGGCATCCACATCGTCCATTGCCATCAATCCCAAACGCCGCACCGGACGCATTAAAACCAACGGATTAATCCGCGCACAATCCGCCATCAATTTATGCAGTTGCGTCATATTGGTGGCACCGTCCAGGGCCGTGACCATCGGGTCATCTGGATATACGGCGCGATATTCATTGATATACACCCCGATATCACCGTCCAAGAATTTTCGATAATCTGTTTCACGCACCACACGCATATAAATATTTCCCGATGCGCGATATGTCTGGGCCGCATACATCGGATGCAATGCGCCCGATTGAACCAAGACCGCCCCGTCACCATCAACATTCCCCAGCAACATCGCCCCATCGTTTGCCATAACATCATCAATGCGAACGGTGACTGTGCCAACCAATTGGATTTGCGGGCCACGGCGACGCCACAGACTGGGTCCGGCGGCGGGATGTGACAAAGTAATGGATGTATTATTTAAAATGACGCGGTCTGCGAAATACCCCACGCGCAAGATATCGGAAAATTCCAACCCTGCGTCACCCGTAACCAACACCGTAAACCCGGCATCAATATCCAGATATGTGATATCCGATTCGTTTCGAATAACCTGGGTAATTTGGGCGCCATCACCCAGATAAAATGTCCCGTCGACCACCCCGCTGTTGCGGACATACAGATGCGTTCCATCGGGGACATATACATCACCGAACAAGAACGCGTCATTTTCCACGTACACTGAATTAGTTGAGTAGCCCGCATTATTATCAACCACGGCGTGTGTTACAGAATAAAAAGAATCTTTGACATCCGGCGCACCTGTCAAAGTATCAACACCCGCTGCGGCTGATTGCATAATGCAGACCGTGGGTATGACCGTCCCCAGTCTGGCAATCCAACGCATGTTTATTGTCTCTCCGTTTATGTGATTTAGGTTTTTATTCTTATAATTTAAACCAAAAACGTCAATGCAAAAAATCCCAATGCGTTGTTTTTTATATAAAAAATATGGGGCATATCAAAATACGCCCCGATTGTGACAGATGGATAATACAGATTACCGCGTCCGCTGTAACGCAGCGATATGGCGCATCAGTTTGGGACTGATTTGTCCGGCGACGGGTCGCATTAAATAATCGATTTCCAATCCGGCATTTAAAAAGTCCACCGGGTTGCATGTGTTGGTGGTACGCACATCCATATCATTGGGCATGCTGGCACGACGTGCGGCGATATCAAAATTATTTTCCGGCGCCAAGAAATACGCCACCCGAAAATTATAATGCCGCCCCAATCCCCGGGCATTGAACCAATCAATCATATCGCGGGCATATCGGGGCTGAATCACGTCATAGACCATATTTTTCCCCAGATTATCATAGATTTCGAATTCCGGCACCCCATACAGCCATTTTGGCATCCCCGGTTTCCAGAATGCCGCATTCACCCACAACCGCGTTGCCATGGGCGTATTATCGAAATAAGATTCATCCCGAAAATAATATTCGCGGCCATCTGATTCACCGTCACGCATGGGACGTGTGGTGGCGGATTTTAACGTATGGAACAATCCGGCCGGCAATGTATTGCGCACAAAATACGATTTGCCACTGCCCGACAATCCGGTACAAAACAGTAATGTGTTTTTCATGATGAATCCTGGGGCTATGAAACGGCACCCCAAATGGGGTGCCGTCGATTAATCTTCCAAGAAGCTGCGCAGTTTGCGCGCGCGGGTTGGATGTTTCAGTTTATTCAGCGCCTTTTGTTCAATCTGGCGGATACGTTCACGGGTCACCCCGATATATTCGCCGACCTCTTCCAGGGTGCTGGTTTTATTGGTGCTCATCCCGAAACGCTGGCGCAGAACGGTTTCTTCTTTGGGGTCCAATTCCGACAGAATCTGGGTCACAATCTTGCGCAGATTCTTTTGCGCGGCGGATGTGAACGGATTTTTCGCCGTTTCGTCCGCAATGATTTCGATACGGCTGCTTTCTTCGTCGGTGCCGACGGGCGCTTCCAGTGAAATCGGTTTCAGATTGACCTTCATCGCCTTGTGAATCTTGTCCACCGGCAAATAGATAATTTTCGACAATTCTTCGGCGGTCGGCTGGCGTCCGTATTTGTGCATAAACTGACGCGACGCACGCTGAATCTTGTGAATATTGTCAATCATATGAACCGGGATGCGGATTGTGCGGGCCTGGTCGGCGATACTGCGCGAAATACCCTGTTGAATCCAGTTGGTTGCATATGTTGAAAATTTATTTCCCAAACGATAATCAAATTTATCAACAGCCTTCATCAATCCGATGTTACCATCCTGGACCAAATCCGAAAAATCCAACCCCAGGCCACGGTTGCTGTGTTTTTTCGCGAATTTGATAACCAGACGCAGGTTGGCTTCTATCATTTCGCGTTTGGCGCGGGCCGCTTCTGTTTGGCCACGGCGAACCAATTCAACAACCTTTTTATATTCACTGGTCGGTTGGCCTGTTTCCATGGCGATGGCGGTGATATCTTCTTGGATTTTCAAGATATCTTTTTCGTGTTTTTTCGCAAAGTTCGCCCAAACCGGATTTTTATGCTTGGCCAGTTTTTTTACCCAGTTGCGGTTTAATTCGTTACCGGTATATTCGGCCAGAAAATCTTCGCGCTTTACCTTGGCCGACAGTGCCAGACGCAACAGTTTGCCTTCCAGCCCCATCAACAATTGGTCACGCTTGGTCAATTGTTCCAAGATTTCCGCATTGCGGTCGTCATTCAGGCGGATTTTGCTGACGTGTTCAAACAATTCCAGACGCAATTTGGTATATTTCTTTTCCAATGCTTCGTCGGGTTTGGATGACGTCAACAGGTTGTCCAGACGCTGGGCCTGTAATTTCTGCATGCTGTTAAAGATGCGCTTAATCTTGGTAAATAAATCCATGACCATCGGCATCAAGGCTTCTTCCATCACGGGGATGGGAACGCCCGACGTGCCGCGCGGGGTATCTTCTTTTTTGACACCATCTTCGCTGTCGGCATCATCTTCGTCTTCTTCGTCATCTTCGACGGTGGATTCTTCCAAATCATCCAAATCTTCGTCATCCAATTCGTCGACATGTTCAACGCCCTTGGACTTTAACGCTTCGGACAATGCCGCCAAAGATTTCTGTTCGGCTTCGCTGGAATACATCACTTCCAGATTCACGATATAGCGCAAACGAATATCATCATTCAGCAATTGCTGATACCAATCCAACATCGCCTGGATTGTCATGGGGCTTTCGCACAGGCCATACACCATCAAACGGGATGCGGCTTCGATACGTTGGGCGATGGCGACTTCGCCGGCGGCGGTCAACAATTGCACCGTGCCGATTTGTTTCAAATATGATTGAACGGAATCCTGGACGCCCAAGACCAAACTGCCGGTCTGGCTGCGTTCCAATTGCTTGGCAAAATGTTCGTAATCGTCGTCGTTGACATCAACCTGTTCTGCGTCCGCGTTCAACAGATTGCGGGTTTTATCGCGCGGTTCATCATCACCGTCATCGTAATACCGGTCTAAATCCTGGGGATACGAATCCGATTCCAGAAATTCCAGGCCCAAATCCTGTTGAAAGAAATCCAGAACTTCGTCCTGTTCTTCGGCGGGGACTTCGTCCGCTTCGGTTGCGGCATTGAAATCCATTTGGGACAAATACCCCACTTCGACCGCAGAAGTCGCAAGTTTTTGTAAGTTTTCCGGCAACGATTCTATTAACAGCCGCGTTGCATCATCCAGTTTTTTCGCCATCAAAAAACCTTTGCAGTGTTAGATAATTTGGTACTTATTTTTTAGCCTTGGCCACCGCTTCGTGCAGGGCAGATTCCGACACCAAGCCCAATACAACGGGGCTTTGAATCTGAATCAACGAATAAGATTTATGTGTTTTGTTACGCACGGACGCGACGGTCGGATTTGTACTGCGCATCAGACGGGCCACCTGGCCATCGGACAATTCCGGATAATTTTTCAAAATCCACAAAATGCCGCCCAAACGGTTCTGGCGATGCAGTTTCGGCGTATATCCGATGCCCTTTTTATTCTGTGCCTTTTGTGCGGCGACAATGGTTTCGCGCAGTGTCAAACGCGCGTCCGGGTCCGCTTCGCAGCGTTCGATATCTTCGCGTGTTACCTGGCCGTTCAAGATGGGGTTCAGACCCTGAATCTTGTACGTTTCGGCATCGGCGATATTTTTCACTTCCAATTCGTGCATTCCGCAGAAATCGGCAATTTGTTCAAAAGACAGTGCTGTGTTTTCAATCAACCAAAGTGCGGTGGATTTTGGCATATACGGATAATTCATGAATATTCCTCTTCTTGCTGGGGGCAATATACCCCAAAATGGGCCTGTATTCAAGCCTTTTTTTACAGAAATTATCCCCGCCGGTTCGGGCGGGGATGGTGACGAAATAATTATTCCGCCTTTTTCACCAGCTTCCACCCGTCGCGCGTATCCACCACGGTCCAGCCCGCCGCGTCAATTTCCGCCCGCAGATTGTCGGCCGTCGCCCAATCACGGTCGGCCTTGGCCGTGGCACGCCGGGCGGCCAATTCCTGGATTTCGGATGGCGCCGCAACGTTTTCCAGTGCCCGCAACCGGTTTGCCCGGTCGATAAATTGCAACCCCAACAGACGGTCAATAAATTCAAACAGTGCGATTTTTGTCGCCGCATTGACATCGGTGGCCCGTAATAATTCTTGGACGGCGACCAATGCTTCGGCCGTTTTCATGTTATCCGACACAGCGGCCAAGATACGGTCATGCCACGCGTTGTACGCATCATCAGACCGTTGTCCGCCCGGGGCGTCGGCCATCAAATCCGCAACGCGGCGCACGATATTTTTATACCCGGCCGCCGCCGCATCCATCGCATCCCAAGAAAATGCCAACTGGGTCTGGAAATGCCCCAGCAAAATCATATAACGGTATGCCATCGGGTCATATCCGCGCCGACGCACAGATTCCAAGCCCAAGAATTCCCCGGAAGACTTGCTCATTTTTTCGCCGCTTTTGTCGACCAAGAAACTGAAATGAACCCAATACCGCACCCATGGCGCACCCGTAATCGGTTCGGATTGCGCAATTTCATTGGCATGATGCACGCGCGATAAATCTTCGCCACCGGTATGAATATCAAAATGGTCGCCCAATAATTTCATCCCCATGGCACTGCATTCTGCGTGCCACCCCGGGAATCCCACGCCCCAGGGGCTGTCCCATTCCATTTGGCGACGCACGCCCACGGGCGAAAATTTCCACAGCGCAAAATCCGTCGGATTGCGTTTTTCCGAATTAAATTCGACACGCGCGCCCGCACGATTGCCCGACAACGCCCCACCCGTCAGCGCCCCATACGCCGCGAATTTGGACGTGTCGTAATAAATCCCATCCCCCGGAATTTCATACGTATATCCCAATTTTTCCAATTTTTGCACCAATTCGATTTGTTCCGCAATATAATCCGTGGCATGCGGCATGTCGGTGGGCCGCATGATATTCAAATCGTCATAATCGCGCAAGAATTCATCCTTGTAAAACTTGGCAATATCCCAAACAGATTTGTTATCGCGGGCGGCGCCCTTTTCCATTTTATCTTCGCCGGTGTCGTCATCGTCATTGGTCAAATGACCCACATCGGTGATATTCATCACATGATGTACATCAAACCCGTTTTCCAAGAACATACGCTTTAAAATATCGTTATGAATCATTGTGCGCAGATTGCCGATATGCGCATAGTGATAAACAGTTGGGCCGCACGAATAAAATCCGACCTTGCCGGGTTGCAGTGGTTTAAATTCTTCCAGTTTTCTGGACATGGTATTAAACAATCTGATTGTCATAATCAAGCCTTTGTATACATTGTGAAAATATGATTTTTTTGGCGAAAAACCGCCGCCCCAGAAAGATTAGCGACAACAACAACAGTAAATATTGTAATTAAATAAAGCCATGTCCCCAGTATGACGCATTAGTATGGCGAAGTCAATTGATAAAAAAATCCTTTTGTGATATTGGGGGATTTTTCGTTTGTATTTATTGCCCGCGCGTTATATAATCAACAGCGTCAGTGGGCGTTCCACTGATGGGGTGTGAGAACCCGATAGCAAGCGTCGAAATTCAAAACACACATTGTGTGCAGTGTGCGGTTTTCATGTTGCGACGAAAAACAGGCTCCTGATTCTTGGTCAGGAGGGTTCGCGGAATATTACAAATACGCGACACAATTCTTGCTAATTGTTCTCAACCTCCTGGCCACCAAGTATTTGGTGGTTTTTCGTTTCAAGTATCAGGAGATTGAATCATGAAGTGGAAATTTTTTATTGTCATACTGGGGATGGCGCCCGGGGCATCTGTGGCGTCCGCGCCGGTGGCATGTATGCAGTGTAATTTACAATACGCCGATGGAACATCGGGACCGTGTCAACAACGATGCAACGAATGTTGCGACCCATGTTACAGCGCCGCCGTATGCGGTCCGACCATTCTGCCGACGGGCTGTGCGGCGGGACAATATGGTTCGGGGCTGCTGTGTACGGATTGCCCGGCGGATACCACCAACGGCGCGGCAACCGTCACATCCGACACATGGAACAACCAAACCATAACAACATGTTATATCCCCACATCGACCATATTTTCAGATGCCAGCGGCACCGGCGAATTTACCGCGGCATGTTATTACACCAACGATTAAATGGACAAAAAAACCACCGGCCCGGCCGGTGGTGTGGAATGCGTCCCGGGAAATGGGCGCGGGTTATAAATTATTCCGGCCGCGCTTTATCACCAACATCGCGAACGCCCCGTGGAAAAAGCGACGCATGATGGATTCATTGAACAAATCCCGACCACGTTCGCATTTAACATAATCGGCGTGTTTCATGCGCAATAACGCCGCGGCGTCAACACTGCTGATTTTTAAGTGACGGCGCGCATCGCGCATAATACTGCCATAATAATTGGCATCGATTAAGACTCTTGTCATAGTTTTAACTCCATTGTTTCATTAAAAAAACACCACCCAAAACATTCGGGTGGTTGGAGGTTAGAAACTATTAGCACAATAGCGCTGTTTATTCAATATATTCACAGCCCCCCAACCGATTGAGTTGGAGATTTTTTTATGTCATCACTGACAGTGCTATCAGGTTTCTAAGCCTACACCGGTTTCCCAATGCAAATCCAGTATATCGCATTCCGCGCGAATGTTCAAGGGATTTAAATTTATTGGTGTGGGGATTAATTGACTGGATTGCCACGCGGCGCTGACGCTTGCTCGCAATGACAAAGGAGATGCAGTGCCAAGCAATTCAACACCATTGTCATTGCGAGTGCAACGAAGCAATCCAGTAAATAATGAACATTTCCACTTTTCTGGATTGCCACGCGCGCTACGCTTACTCGCAATGACAAAGGAGATGCAGTGCCAAGCAATTCAACACCATTGTCATTGCGAACGCAGTGACGCAATCCAGTGAATAGTGGTCTGTTCCTTATTATCTGGATTGCCACGCGCGCTACGCTTACTCGCAATGACAAAGGAGATGCAGTGCCAAGCAATTAAACACCGTTGTCATTGCGAACGCAGTGACGCAATCCAGTAAATAATGTACCCCGTCACAAAAAAATCCCCGCCGGGGCGGGGATTTTGGGAACCTATTAACGAGAATAGAATTCGACGACCAATTCCGGGGACATCTGTACCGGATACGGCACGTCTTCGAACGCCGGAACACGAACGAATGTCGCGACGAAATTCGCACTGTCGACATTGATGTAATCCGGGAAATTGCGTTCCGCAGATTCCAACGCCAATACGACCAACGGCATCTGTTTTGCCTTTTCGCTGACGGTGATGACGTCGCCCGGCTTTACCTGATAAGACGCGATTTTTACGCGTTTGTCATTAACATAAATGTGACCGTGGCTGACCAACTGGCGCGCGGAAAAGACCGTCGGGGCCAATTTGGAACGATATACAACCGCGTCCAAACGGCGTTCCAGCAAACCAATCAAGTTATCCGGTGTGTCGCCCTTCATATTGGCGGCTTCCAAATAATAAGAACGGAATTTCTTTTCGCCGACGTTGCCATAATACCCTTTCAGGGTTTGTTTGGCGCGCATCTGTTTTGCGTAATCGGACGAATTGCCCCCACGCGATGTCGGCCCATGCTGACCGGGCTTGTACTTGCGCTTGTTAATCGGGGATTTCGCCTGACCCCACAGGTTCACACCCAGGCGGCGGCTGATTTTCAATTTACGTGTGCTGCGTTTCGCACCTGCTCTTGCCATAATTTTATCCTTTTGGTTTTTTTATGGTGCCGGATTTTTTTAACAGATTCCTTATCGCGAACGGGACCAAAAAGCACCGTTGTTTAATCAGTTCTGATTACCCAGCGATGCCCACTTTATAGTGTTTTCGGACAAAAATCAAGCGTTTTGTATATTTTTACATTTCATATGGGCAATCATTGGTTAATACAAAGCATCCCGATACATCACAATATGAACATTCCGGTTCGCCCGCAATTACACATGATGTGACACCGGTGCTGTCGGTATCCCGTGTGCCATATCCACATACACCCCCACCAATGGTTTGGGACAATCCCCCGACATCATCGCGGTCGGTATCAATCCAATACGAATAATTGGACGGCACCGGACACGAAACGCACGCGCCGGCATCATCCCAATAAAAATCGTTATCGCAATAATCGTCATTGCCACCCACCGACGGTTTTGGCACACAATCGTTATATGTTAAAACGGCCCCCCACATCCGGGCGCAGACAATTCTTGGCGTGCGATGGTAAAATTTGCAGTGGTTGACACCGATTTTCCACAATCATAATGATATCCATAATTTCCATACCCGTCGATATATCCGACAACACCGAAACCGGAACCGCATGCGTTACATTGCTTTTCTGCGGCGCGGCCGGCCGCCGACGCGATATATTCATTCATTTCACGTTCGGTCACGGCAAATTCCCGACAAATATCTGCCGCCGGCGCCATGCGCGCACCCAACGCCATTGCCACGACCGCCGGTGCAACCATTTTTATATTCATTCCAATCCTCCCTTGGTTTTCAGCGAATGAAAAAACCGCCACAAAACACAGGCGGTTGGAGGTTCGAAACTATATTGTGTAATAGTGCTGTTTATTTAGATATATCACAGCCCCCCAACCAAATAATGATTGGAGTACGTGTTTAACGTCCCGCCACGGACGACACAATAACGGGTTTCGACACCCCAATGACAGAATACCTGTCATCATTGATGATTATATCGGTTGGCGTGGGGCATTGCAAGTTCATTTACCGACACCAACAAAAAAAGACGCCCCAATCGGGGCGTCCCTGTGTAACCAGAATCCTGGTTTAGTTCAACGCATCTTTCAACGCTTTACCCGGCTTGAACTTCGGCTGGGTGGACGCCGGAATCTTAATCGCGGCACCTGTCTGCGGATTGCGGCCTGTGGTCGCTTTGCGTTTTGCGGTTGTGAATGTACCAAAACCGACCAAGCGAACTTCGCCCTTCTTTTTCAGAACTTTTGTAACAGTGTTGATAAAGGCATCCAAACAACCGGCCGCAGTTGCTTTTGTAACGTCAACTTCGTTTGCAATTGCTTCGATTAATTCTTGTTTGTTCATAATGTTTCTCCTTTCGTGAGTTTCTAAGGTTGTCCGGCAGACCATAGGCAATGTCGCTGGTATCTGTCACGCCCGGTTTTATTGACCTTTTTCCGGTCCATCCCGACGCAGCCCCCAATCCCAGGGACATTGCCCGTCCTGCTTGTCCGAATCGTAGAGAATTCCGCGCTTTATGTCAAGAGCATATTTTGACATTCGTCCAATTACATTTTAAGACTTGACATTATTGGCCCATACTGGTATGGCGCCCGGCATCCCGTCATCACACAAAACCCATTCGCCGGATGCCCCCACAACATGCACCGCGCGATAATGATTGGGCGTCGCCACCAACAGCAAAACTATCATCCCCGCCCAGAACATAAACTTGGTCAATGCCCACGGCTTTTGAAATGCGTCCTGTTTAAAAGAATCTTTTAACAAATTCTGGTACAACGCCCAGCCCCAGCTGAACAACAACATCATAAAACCAAAGAAAAACGCCATGCTGATAAACCGAACCATCGGGCGTAACGCCGTCGCAACCATGGTCCACGTCGAACTGTCCGTCGGGCATACAAACAACGCCATCCCCGCCGCATCGTCCGGCAATACCGTCGGCGTTACCGGCATAATCTGCAACCCAAACGAAGACGCCAACACAATCGCCGTCAACAGGACAATTGAAAACAACATCATCGGCTTCATTTATATACCTTTTTTCATTACAATGATAATATTATATCATAAAAAACTAACCCATTGCAATGTTGGTCATTGTGGGTGTATACTTTATAATATGTTTTATCGTAAAAATCATATCATTGTTGGATTAACCACTTTTAATACAGAATTCCTGCGCATTTCGGTGCCGGGATTGGCACGGTTCGGGCGGCGCGTGTTTTTGGTGCTGCATAACGATAATCCCGCGGTGCGCATTCGCCGTCGCGACATCCGCCGGTTGGGATTTCGCGGGCGCGTGCATATTATTAATGCAACCGAAAATGTCGGACCAATGCGGGCGCGATTGAATATATTGGCGACGATTCAAAAATTACGCCTGGGGCATGAATGGATGGTCTTTTGCGATGATGACGACATACTGACCAACATTGATATCCCAACCGTCGCAGAACATAACTTTGCCGTGTTGCAAAATATGATTGAAATTCGCGGCCGTCTGATTGATGTGTTGCGGGCGATGAATAATCCATGCGCCCTGGTCCCTGATGACGAAGACGTTATTTTACACCGCCCCCACATCGGTATGGCGGGAACGTTGGTGCGAACAAAACTGATGTGCGCGGTGGGCGAATTAATTGCCGGTGCCATTGATGCGTTCCGCCGAATTGACGACAGTCTGGATTACCGGGCGCCCGATGATGCCGCCCTGTGGCAGGCGGTCGCGGCATACGCCCGGCATCAAAATCCCGCCGCCGCGCCCATTTATATGGACCGCGTGAACTATGTCGGGACCAATGTGGATACGGCCGCCCGGAAATACGGACGGTTGCGTTTCCCGGCGGCGCACGCGGCCGCGCGACTGGAAAATGCCCTGTGTCGGTATGCGACCGCATGGGCGGCCGTTATCGCCAAAATCGACCCCGGGTTATAAAAAAAATCACATCAATGCAAATATATGATTGAAACCGGCGGACAATATTTCTACAATTGCGCCGAAAAAAGGAATTTTAATTATGAAATACAACGACATCAGACAGGTTTTCTTGGATTATTTTGAATCGCGCGGTCATAAAATTGTGCCGTCGGCATCGCTGGTCCCGAACGACCCGACATTATTGTTCACCGTCGCCGGCATGGTCCCGTGGAAGGGTATCTTGCAGGGAACCGAAGCCCCATTCGCCCCCCGCGTGGCCGATGTCCAGAAATGTATTCGCGCCGGTGGGAAACACAATGACCTGGACGAAGTCGGATTTGACGGCCGTCATCATACGTTCTTTGAAATGTTGGGCAACTGGTCGTTCGGCGATTATTTCAAGGCCGGTGCCATCGAACAATCGTGGGAATTGTTGACCCGGGTTTTAAATCTGGACCCGGAAAAAATTCGCGTAACAACCCACGTGTCGGACGAAGAATCCACCGAATTGTGGCGCAAAATCGCCGGCAAAGAAGCCATCCGTCTGGGTGACAAAGACAACTGGTGGTCGGCGGGCGACACCGGTCCGTGCGGTCCGTGTACGGAAATGTTTTATGATTTTGGGGTCGACATTGAAAACGAAGATGACCGCTGGGTCGAAATCTGGAACGACGTATTTATGCAGTTTGACCGCGATGCCAACGGAAATCTGACGCCATTGCCGAAACAAAATGTGGATACCGGCGGCGGACTGGAACGCTGGGCCGCAATGATGCAGGGCGTCCGTGACAATTACGATACGGATTTGTTTGTGAACCTGATGCGGGCGGTCGAAGATGTCGCCGGCGTTAAAAAGACCGCCGACAACACCGCTTCGTTCAAGGTTATCACAGACCATCTGCGGGCGGTCGGCTTTGCAATTGCCGACGGCGTTATTCCGTCCAATACCGACCGTGGGTACGTCATTCGCCGCATCTTGCGCCGCGCAATGCGCCATGGCCAGATGCTGGGGCATCGGGGCCCGCTGTTGTCGAAATTGTATCCGGCACTGATTACCGAAATGGGCGCGGCGTATCCGGAATTGGCCCGCGAAGAATCACGTGTTGTCGAAATCATCCGCAACGAAGAAAACGCATTTGCCGACATGTTGCAAAACGGGATGAAATTGTTGGATGGCGAATTGCCGAAATTGCACGACAAAACTTTGCCGGGCGACGTGGCATTCAAATTGTTTGACACATATGGATTCCCGCTGGATTTGACCCAGATGATTTTGCGCGACCGCGGCATGGATGTGGACACAGCGGGCTTTGAACGCGCCATGACCGAACAAAAAGAACGGTCCCGCGCCAATACCAAGGGCACGCGTACCCTGTGGGAATCACAGACAGAATTAACCGCAACCGATGACAGCGCCAAATACGCCCCGACCGACAATATGGAATCGCGCGTACTGTCGATTTTGCGGGGCGGCGAATTCGTTCAGAGTGCATCCGCCGGCGACGAAGTCGAAGTGGCATTGGACAAAACCCCATTTTACGGCACCCAGGGCGGCCAGGTCGGCGACAGCGGGACATTAACCCGGGACGGCACCACCATCATGAACATTGCCGAAGCGGGCCGCGTTGACAACGTTGTCATTCACAAAGGCACACTGGCGGCGGACCTGGCGGTGGGCGATATTGTCCGTCCGGCGATTGACGCCAAAATGCGCGAACAGACCACGCGCGCACATACCGCGACCCATCTGTTACAGGCGGCATTGCGCATGGTTTTAAACGAAGACGTTCAACAGCGCGGGTCCAAGGTTTCGCCGGATTCGGTTCGATTTGACTTTTCATTCGGACGGGCCATGACGGCGGACGAAAAACAGGCTGTCGAAGACCTGGTCAACAAATGGATTGCAGACAACATGCCGGTTGAACACGCCGAAATGTCGCTGGATGCGGCCAAAGAAAAAGGCGCCATGGCGTTATTTGGTGAAAAATACGGTGACACCGTCCGGGTTATCACGGCGGGCGATGTGTCCTGTGAACTGTGTGGTGGGACGCACGTTTATCACACGGGCGACATTAAAAAGGCCAAGATTAACAAAGAAAAATCCATCAGCAGTGGCATTCGCCGCATTACGATGTCGGTGGGTTCATTGGCCGAATAAACAAATCGCCCGTTTGGGCGATTTTTTGTATTAAAAAAGCCCACAAACGGGCCATGATTTTATTGCCAATATCCCCGTTGGGATAAAAAATGGGGCGCGTATAGGACTGGACTCCCCCTGCCGCGTGCATCGCCCGCGGTGGGGATACCCCTCTCCACTCGCGACGTTTTGGCTGCGCACGGCTTGCCAAACCTGCTCCGTATCGAACCTATGCGGTTCTCGTACATATTGCCACCACTTTTTTTATCCCCGTTGGGATAAAAAAATGGCGGAGCGTATAGGACTGGACTCCCCCTGCCGCGTGCATCGCCCGCGGTGGGGATACCCCTCTCCACTCGCGACGTTTTGGC
>JAIDWS010000014.1:0-11364 GCA_029059055.1 Alphaproteobacteria bacterium | reverse complement strand
GCGCACGGCTTGCCAAACCTGCTCCGTATCGAACCTATGCGGTTCTCGTACATATTGCCACCACTTTTTTTATCCCCACCGGGATAAAAAAAATGGCGGAGCGTATAGGACTCGAACCTATGGACCAAAAAATCTCGGTCACAGATTAGCAATCTGCTGCATTACCACTCTGCCAACGCTCCGCGTGGTTGCGATGGATATTATACAGAACCCCGCGATGAAATGCAAGCCCGAAAACAGATTATTTTCTTTTGGGATATCAATATGAATTCATACTTGAACAAAAATCCGCAATGCGTTATAATCATTGGCGTTGGGTCGGATTTTGATATGCCTAATCCAAAGGGACGATTGTCTTGTACATATTATTAAAATTAAAAACCCCCATTTTCTGCCCCTTTTTTCTATGACTTTATGCCTAAAACAATCGTCGGTTTGTGTTCGGCACTGATTTGTACGAATGCCATGGCGGTCAATGCGATGCCAGCGTGTGCCGATTGTTATTGCTGTACGTATGGCACACAAAGTGCCTGTATGGGAACGTGTTATTATGACACATCATGTTGCCGGGGCGAAGTATGTACAGAGGGATATCACTGGGATTCCGCCCTAAAAAAATGCGTCGAAGATTTGATAATTTTGCCCATCCTGTGCGAAAGTGGAACATATAACGACAATGGCGAATGCGTGGCATGCCCCGGCAGTTCATTGCGCAGCACATGCGACGTTGCGTCCGATACCAGCCAAAGCGGCATCACATCATGTTATTTACCCGCAACCACATCCACGGGGACAACATCATGCGAATATGATGACAACAGCGGCCATTTTGAATTTGTCCAGGATTGTTATTACAGCAACCGCTTAACAGATGTTGAAATCGGCACGCCCGCCGGGTCAATTACCCGGCCGTAAATAAAACGCCCCGGACGGGGCGTTTCTTTATGATATTTTTTCAATCCGGCGAATTCGACGTTCGATATTATCAAACGGACTGTCCAGAAATGTCTGGGCACAGATGAACGCCATTTCAATATCAATGTCGTCCGCCGCCAATGCCAAAACATTGATATCGTCATGAAAACGGTCGTCACGGGCCTGGTCTGGGCGGTCACAGCGCGACGCACGAATATGCTTGAACCGGTTGGCCGCAATCATAACCCCCGCGCCCGTGCCACATATTAAAATACCACGCGACCGCGCATCGTCGGCCATGGCATCGGCCAAATTTTTCGCCACATCGGGATAATCAACCATTGTATTCGGGTCATCCACCCCCAGATTAACCACGCTGTACCCGGCGGCGGTCAACATTTCAATCAAATACAATTTCAACCCCGCACCGCGGTGGTCGGACGCCAAATAAACCTTGGACACATTTTTATTCATTGTTATTTATCCTTTCGCTTTGCCAGTTTGCATTCCAATCCCGTATTTCCGGTAATGTTCAACGTATGATACGACAATGTCCCGACCATTTGGGCATTGCTGAACACGTTGGCGGTGCTGACCGTTGCCGGCCCATCCAGACTGCCATGCAGAAACAGATTTGTCGCAGTAATTTTTCCAACCACGCGCCCACCACGGCCAATAACAACCGTATCCGCCACAATCGACCCCAATACTTCGCCGTGAATTTGAACGGTATGGTCGGTCTTGATATCGCCCGTCAATTTGCATCCCGCGCCGATAACCGTCGGGGACCGTTTTTCATGTGCGTTTGTAAATGCTTGCATCTTTCCTTATTCCTTTACAAATTTTGTTGGGTCGAATGGCACACCCTTGTATCTGATTTCATAGTGTAAATGTGGTCCCGTTGACCGGCCGGACGACCCGCCCAATCCCACAACCGTGCCGGGACGCACCCAATCGCCACGCGATACCGTTATCTGGGACAAATGGGCATATAATGTGGAAAATCCCAGGCCATGATCAACCTCGACAGTGGTGCCGTATCCGACGCGTTCACCCGCAGACACCACACGCCCCGGGGCCACGGCAAACAATTCCGTTCCGATTTTTCCGGCGAAATCAATTCCGCGGTGACGCTTTGGCTTGCCATCAAATGGGTCGTTGCGCATACCGTAATTGGATGTAATGCGCATCTTGGCCACCGGCGCCCCAATCGGCAAAACCGTATTCAATCGCGCCAATCCATGCCACAGTTCCAATCCATCGGCCAATTTTTGATATTTCGGATCCAATTCTTTATCAATATCCAACGGGCTGAACGCGGCACCGACAATCGGGTTGGCGTATTTGTTGGCACTGGCGACCAATTTGCTTTCCCCCAGCCCCAGCGGCGCAATCGCAGAATTGATTCTTTTGATATTTTTGCGTAATTCGTCGGTTTTATCCGCGGTCAGCTGAGTCACCATATCGACAATCTGGGCATCGGCATCGGCGATTTCGAACATGGCGGCGGTGACCTGTTGATTACGCTTTTTCAATTCTTCGTTTTCCGCGCGGGTCAATTCAAATTCCGCCGACAATTCAGACAATTTTTGATATTCGGGCGTATAATCTTCGTTCGTGAACATTTCCGTCAGACGGTTTTGCAAGAAATCCAATTCCCCCCACGTCTTTAAGCGTTGGTCCATTAATGATTTCTTTTCTGCATCCGTCAGTTTTTTTGCATTTAAAACCTTGTCATCAATCAGGTTCAAGCTGCGCGTCAATTCATTGTACTTTTTCAAGTACGTCATTAAATCACTCATCTGGCGGGTGTGGGACGTGCGCGCTTCTTCCAATTGCTGGGTACGCTTTTGCAGCAATGGGCGGTGATATACAAAGACATAGGTCGACCATGTGGCCCAGATTATCAGCCCCAGTTTACCACAAAACTTGGTAAATCGCCAAAAACTGCTTTGTTCATATGTGTACACGTTCCCGCGCGGGGTATCCATGACGGTAAATTCCCGGGGTGGAAAAATCCGAACGATAACGCGCCATATGGCACGCACCGGCGATGTTATCAACGACCACAGGGATGAAAAATATCGGGTTATAAAGTTTAACATTTGGATACAAGTGTAGCCAATGCCGCGTCAATAGTCAAGCCGTCACGCAACACCGGTTCAAAATTCATCGACAGCCCGGAATATATGGACATGCCCGTCCGCGCGCCCAATTTTGCCCGGATTAACGCCCGTTCCGCCACGCGGCGCGCCCCAAACAGCGGGAAAACCGTGATGTCCCCGCACACCCCGCGCAATGCACAGATAATTTCATCCGCCACCGCGGCATCGACAATCGTGCAAAACGTCCCCATCGGACGCACCCGTTTGACACAGGCACGCGTCCACGCGCCCAAATCCACATTATGATGGGCGTTGTGATGGGCGGGGGTTCCCTTGAAATACGGGGGATTGGTGACCACCAAATCGAACGTTTTATCCGTTTTCCACGTCAAAATGTCCGCATTAATTAATTCAATATCACGCCCATTCAGTGCCGCGTTCCCCGCACATTCGGCCAACATGTCGGGCGACACATCAATTCCTGTGACGCGGACGCCCGGATTATGCGCCATCAGACACAGTGCCACCCCGCCTGTGCCAATTCCCACGTCCAGAACCGTTTTCGCCGGCCCCGCCGCCCATGCCGCCAACCAAACGGCATCAGACGTCGGATTATACCGACCGCGTTGTATCCGGACCCGTCCCCCCACCAGGGTAAAAATATCTTGTTTTTGCGCCATGGCTATATAATAATTCATCAAAATCAAAAGGCAAGACAGATGTTTAATGATACGATTGTTGTACAAAGCGCAATCAGCAGTTTTAATAATGCAGCCCTGGCGGCACCGGCGTTCTTTTGGACCGGCGTATTGATGTTACCGCTGTTGGGACTGGTTTGGTTGGGGCGCGATGCGATTATGGCCCGCCTGGGGTGGAATACCACCAAAACAAACGCGCGGTTTGCCAGTCTGGCGATGGGAATGATGTTAGTGTGGCTGGTGGTGATGGGCGGCAATTACGGGGTACTGCGCGATGCGGCGTCCACCCTGCCCTATGTCGTGGCGACATTGATTTTCGTGTTAACCGCAACCGTTACGCGTCAATTGGCCGATGTAAAAATCCCCCGCATCGGTTGGACGAAAAATCCCCGCTGGCAAAAAATTTGGACCGTGGCGGCGGCATTGGCCATTATTGCGGCGGTGGCATTATCCGGATGGCCGACATGGTGGGGCGCATTGATGCAGGGTGCGGCTTTTGTATGCGGATTTATCACCGGACGCATGATGCGCCGTGATATCGCACCGACATTTATTGCCATTATGGCCATGGTGGTGGTGACAATCGCCATGTTGATGCAACCGGAATATTTCCGATTTGGCCAATTGGGCAATCTGACGGTGGTCCATCTGGGATGGTTGGTCATAACCGGGGCGGCGGCCATGGCGACATTGGCCATACGATATATCCCGTCGCGCGGCCGTATTCATCACAGTGCCTTTGTCAAATTAAAGTGGATGATGCGCTTTGTCACATGTTTTGCATTGGTGTTGTTCGCGCTGACAGAATCCGTGCCGGTGTTCACCGGATTGTTGGCGGCACTGTTTATCTTGTTCGCGATGTCGGTATGGCACGCGACGCGCATCCCGGAAAAACTGGGCGAACAGATGTGGGCAATTACACTGATGACATTCGGCGTATTGACCGTGATGCCGGTGATTTCGGCCCTGGGGATTTTAATCTGGCCGCGCGCTACCCGCCCCCAGGTATGGAATGACGGCCGGTTCTTGTTATAATTCGTTATATTTATTTAATACCAATCATCGCGGTTGTGTTGTATTATTGGGGCGATATTAATCTGACAGTACCATAAAGTGAGCCACAAAATGATACATCCAACCGCGATTATACACGAAGGCGCCGTTTTGGGCGCCGATTGCAAAATTGGACCATTCTGCATTATCGGCCCGAACGTTGTTCTGGGGGACCGCGTCGAATTGGTGTCCAACGTTGTTATTGATGGAAAAACATCCATCGGCGACGATTCCATTGTTTACCCGTTTGCCGTTTTGGGCGTGATGAGCCAGGATTTAAAATGGCAGGACGAAGCCGCCATGACCGGTCTGCGCATTGGCAAGCGTTGCCGCATTCGCGAATACGTGACCATTCATTCGGGAACCCCGGCGTCCGACGGGACAGTTATCGGCGACGATTGCCAGATTATGGTAAACGCGCACGTCGGCCATGATTGCAAGGTTGGCAACGGTGTCGTCATGTCAAACCTGGTCCAGGTTGCCGGCCACGTTGAAATCGAAGACAATGCCATTTTATCGGGCGGCGTTGCCGTTTTACAGTTTGCACGCATTGGCCGTAACGCATTTATCGGCGGGATGTCGGGCGTGGGCAACGACGTTTTGCCATACGCCATTTACGAAGGGCCGCGCGCCGTATACCGCACCATTAACCGCGTCGGTTTAATGCGCCATGGTTTCACAAACGAAGATATGCACGCCATCCACAGTGTTTATTCGGCTGTATTCCGCGGCACCGAAGGAACCGCGGCAGAACGCCTGGCCAAGGTACGCAAAGAAGTCAAAAACAACAAATACGCGATGGATGCGATTGACTTTATTGAAAACCGGTCCAAACGTGGTATCGGCACCAGCAACGCTGCGGAATAATCGGTCGGTCATGAAGCAAAAAATCTTTATCATTGCGGGCGAAGTTTCCGGTGACGTTTTGGGCGCAAAAATTATGCGCGAAATGGGGGACGTGGAATTTGTCGGGGTTGGCGGTGAAAACATGGCGGCCGCCGGATTGCGCCCACTGTTTCCGATTTCGGACATTGCCGTTATGGGCGTGGCCGAAGTTGTCGCCCAGGCGAAAACATTAACCGCGCGCATTCGCCAAACGGCGGACGCCGTCATTGCCCAGCGGCCCGACATCGTATTAACAATCGACGCCCCCGGGTTTGCCCGCGGCGTTATCAAGGCCCTGCGTAAATCACCCGCCGGCCGTGAATTGATTGCGAACGGATTGAAATTCCATCATGTTGTCGCCCCCCAGGTTTGGGCATGGCGCCCGCGGCGCGCAAAAAAATATGCGGCCACATTTGATAAATTATACGCATTTTTCGATTTTGAACGGCCGTTTTTTACCAAATACGGCCTGGATACGGTGGCCGTTGGTCATCCAATTGCGGACGGCATGGAAAAATATCAGCGGGCCGCGGCGCGTAAAACCGATGAAAAAATCATCACGCTGGTCCCCGGCAGCCGCATGTCAGAGGTTAAAAAATTAATGCCCGTATTCCGCGATGCGGTGGATATGTTGGTTTCATGCGGATATCGGGATTATAAATTCGTCATTCCAACCGTGGAAACAACGGTGGATTATGTCCGTGACGCAGTCAAAAAATGGCCCATAACCCCCGAATTGGTACCGTCCGACCGTCGTTACGACATTTATGCAAAAACATATATCGCCATCGTGGCCAGTGGGACCGTATCAGCGGAATTGGCCATATTGCACATCCCGACCATCGTCATTTACAAAATGAACCCGATAACAATGTGGTTGGTTCGCCAGGTTATCCGGGTCAAATGGGTATCATTGGTCAATATTTTATTAAATAAATGCGTATATCCGGAATTACTGGGGCCGGCGGCAACGGGTGAAAATATTCTGGAATGCGTACGGCAATTGTCATTGCCGGCGCGGCGGCGCGACATGATTGCAGATTTGGCCACGGCGGATAAATTATGGCGCCGTGATGCAAACGCATCCGCATTGATTGCCGACCATGTGCGCCGGGCAATGGCATCACACGCATAACCAAAATCCCCCGGACGGGGGATTTTGGTTATGGCAATCTGGACTCTCTATGACAACAGACACGCCTGTTCAAAGACCCAGGTTCCATTTACATCACTGTATGGGATATCGGCCGGCACAAACATAATGCATGACCCGCCGGGCGATGCCAGCAAACAACTGTCGGCGTCGCCGGCACTGGAATACCCGGCCGGACATGCGCCATCGGAAATAATCATATCGGATTCAATAATGCCAACATATCCCGGTGGACACGTGGTTATCGGTTCCGCCGCCATCGCCGCCCCCACCATCCAGAACATCCCCATCAACCCCCAGACACATTTCATTATTAATCCCCCAACCCCGAAAACAGCGCCGCCACAAACACGGCATGCGTTGCCGCATTGTGCGCACAATAATACGCGCATTTCACACTGCAATCGCCCGCACTGCCAAAAATAAAAGCAAACACCCACGACGACACAGCCGGACTGACCATTTTACACCAGCAATATCTGTTATCATCACTGGTCAAACCGGTGCCGACGGCGTCGGTTTTATCCCCCAGATTGCTGTTTTGATTGCCACAGAATGCAACGCCGTGAATCCGGGTTCCGGCGCAATCAGACATCCAATTGGACTGATACGTTGGCGTATCCACCTGGGAACATGTCATACTGGATGTTAATTTGACACATTTTGTCATGGCAAATACCGATGACGTCACCATAACCGCACCCGCGGCCACCCCCAACCAAATTAATTTCATTTTTTACCTGTTCATCTGCCGGCACCAACCGGTCGTTTGGATTAGGCAATCTTTCCAATTGACGATGTCCCGAAAAACGTGATATAGTGAAAATATCAAAGATAAAAAATACCACTAAAACAAACGACCGTTTATTTTAGCGGTGTTTTTTTTATGGCATTTTCCCCGGATTTCCGCCACCGTCATGCCGTTGCGTCCGGCATGGATTTTTTATAACCGGATTGCCGCGCCACTGACGTGGCTCGCAATGACAAGGGTGTTTAATTTCCAGGAACTATATCTCCTTTGTCATTGCGAGGGAGCATCGCGACCGCGGCAATCCAGTAAATAATGTGCGCGCATGCACAAACAAAAAATCCCGCCACAGGGCGGGATGGGTTATTTATCCATTCCTTCGGGTAAATCGGAAATTTCAGCCCCATTCAAAATACACTGTCCCAAATTGGTTAATGCGGGGGTCGTGCCACTGATTGGGCATACCTGGTTCGACGGGTTGTTATCCCCCCCATTTGACAGTAATGTCTGGGTACACCAACTGTCCGCGGATATGGGCTTTTTGGTTTTGGAATCCATGCTGGGGATTACCGTGGCCCAATCAGACCATTTGTTGCCGGTCGCTTCCTTGGTCATGCAATTGGCGTCATTGGCGTATACGGTTACATCTTTCTGGGTTTGTTCATCCTTTTCGGTTTTGGATGCCACCGGCAATGCGGCAACGCATTTGACACTTTGGCCCCATTTGCTGCGCCGCGCCCCATTTTCCCAGCACAAACATGCCCCCCACGATTGGGTATCCACATCCAAAGCATAATCACGCGGACACATGTTTTCACCATCACTGATACCGTATGGCCCCACCAATTTGGCATATGGTTCGCCCGATTTTGTGGAAAATTTCGATATACAGTAATTCTGGGAATCGTACAGGTTGGTCTTGACAAACTGCGCTTCGACAAAGCGGCCCTGGACATTGGTGCATTGGGTGGTCAATGTGTCGACAATCTGATAATACACTTCGGTGGCGACGCCCGTCGACCGCAGATACCGTTCATTGAACGACAACCCGGACCGTTCATCAACAATACCATATTTGTTAACCGCACTTGACCCGTTGGACACTTGCCATTGGCCATCATTCTTATTAAACACAACCGAAACATAATCCAACCCGCCAAAGGCCTTTTCAACGGTTTCTTTTTTCTTGCACGATTCAATTTTGGCCAATTGCTGGGCGCACTGGGACACATATTCGCAATTCGTACCGTCATCTTGGCAATTGGCACGGGCGTCATTACCATTGGTTTCGTCATACAATGTGAACCAATCGGGGGCCCGGCCGCTTTGGAACAATCCACTGTACGGGTAATAGAAATTTTCATATCCCGTGCCGCCAAATTTATCAAAGCATTGCTTTACCACCGCGCGGCACGCCGTCAGCGTATCCGTATCATTGCGGTTGTTGATGTAATCTTCGACAATTTTGTTATCAAACATGTTGTCGCACGATTGGACATAATCGCGGCAAACTTCGGCATTCAGGGTCACCTTGTCCGGCTGTAAAACGATGCCGGCATCCCCCGTCAATTCTTTCATCGCCGCGGTCAAGGCCGTATCCCCATTGACATAGCATGCCGATACGAAATCAAAGCATCCCTGTTTGATTTCTGCAACCTTGGACTTTTGCGCGTAATAGATGTCCAACATCGCTTTATCCAGATATTCGTCCCAGACAAAGTCCGCCTGTTCTACGCACTTGTCCAATGCCGGCTGGGCGAATTTTTTTACACGATTTTCAAAATTCTGAACAAATGTGCGGTTGTTCGGAATCTTGGCCAATTTTTGGTCGGCGGCATCTACGCCCTGGGTAAAGACCAGCAAGTTTTCCAATTCATAAAACTTTACCACGCCGGCAATGGGGGCGCCGGTGCTGATGTCAATAAATTCCCCGTTGTCCAGGCAACGATGATATCCCGCACCACAGACTTCTTCGCTTAACACGGCGGCTTCGACATTGTTCAAACACGTCGTCACATCATCCGAATTGTGTTTCTGGCGATTTTCAACCCGCGCCAGGTCCAACATCGCACTGCCTTCGCGGACGGCGGCTTTGACCTGTTTCTGGCGCGTTTCAATTGCGGTCTGGACCGTGTTGCAATCCTGTTCCACCGCCATCAGATACGCCGTAATTGCACGCTGTAACGACGCATCATTGCAATCGGCCCGAACGGCTTCGCGACACTGGGGGTATACGGCGTTATATAAATTGGTCCCGTTATATGCCGCAATCGCCGCACCCGCATCCGTCAATCCAAATGCGTTCGTCGTATCAAATGATAAATTGATACTGTTCAAATCAGAATATTTGCCACCGACGGTGCTGTCTTCGCCGCGAATGGAATTCATGATGGCCTGTAACAGGGCCTTGGACGCGGACGTATCCGATGTCAATGCATTTTCCCCTTCGGATGCGGTGCGCATGGCGGCAGCCTGGGCGGCGGTCATGCCGACAACATCCAGATTTTCGGTGAATACCGTCAATTTATCCCCGGCACTTTGCAGGGTTTCGCGGGCATCGGTCAAATCAAAGACGCGATTGCTGCACGAACAACGGCGGTAATCATCATTCTTTAATTTACAAAACTGGTCCATACATGTGAAATATGCGTTTTTGCATTGTTCGTACGCGGTGCCGGTGCGTGTTTCCGTAATGGCCATGGTTTGGTCGGTGGCGGCGCGCGCACTGGTCCCGCGCACAGCGGTAACCGGCGAATAATTCCCACGTGAAATTGCCGCCCCCGTCCGCGCGGTTGTGGCCGGCACACGTGATTGCCCCGCGACAACCGTGGTGGCCGCACGTGCCGATGTGGCGCGCGTGGCGGTTGATGTGGTCGACCGCGGTGTGACCGTATTCGTGGTTGAATTGCCACCACGTGTGGTGGGGGTTGATGTGGCCGTACGCGCCGCAGTCGCCCGCCCGGTCACAGAATCCGATTTTGTTGTGGTGGTTGCGACCCGCTGTTGCGTTGCGCCGCGTGTGGTGGTTGTACCATCACGAACCGCCGCGTGACCATACGTCACCCAGCCCGCAGAAATCAGCGCAAAAAGCAGAATCTTCTTCATCTCTTACCGAAATCTTAGCAAAAACACAAAATTCAGGGCAAGCAAAATATCACCATCCCCGGCGCACATTTATAATGTTTACATGGATGAAAATTCCTGATATCATATTCAGTGAATCCAATGGGAATTGGGTTCGGGTTTTCAAGACCCATAGAATGCGGTGCGATGGCATCGTTATCCATTTGCATGGGGTGCGTTTCGCACCGTTATTGCCTGGCCGATTTGGTCGGGTATCTGTGGTTATACAACAGGATAACCAAAAGCCACAGAGTCATTCATTCTATGACCTTGAAAATGCCCGACCGCCATTTCTCGTGGCGGTTATTTCTTATAAACAACAAGGTTGCAGATGCCGTATATCGTATTTCTGATTGCTGTGGTTTTATGTGTCGGACCAACGTATGCGGTGCCACGCCCGTCACGCACCAATGCCGTACGCATAAATTCGACACGAACCCCAGCAGCCCAATCCGCCCCCGCACGTTCGGTCACGTCACGTCCGACGAATATGCGAACCGTTGTTTCACGCAGTGGCACAATCGCGCGCACGGCGCACGCCCCGACGACGGCGGACATGGATCAATTGGCGGAATTGACCGAATATTGCCGTGCGCAATACACCGCATGTATGGATAATTTCTGTAACGTTCTGGACGATAACCAGGGCCGATGCAGTTGCAGTGCAAATTTGAAAAACTATTC
>JAIDWS010000013.1 GCA_029059055.1 Alphaproteobacteria bacterium | reverse complement strand
GTTTTAATATAAATTATTATAACAAGTTTACGGTCAATGATAAATAAAAAAACCGCCCACATGGGGCGGTGATTGATAATTGGTTTTTATATCGAAAACTGGATTTATTCTGGCGACGACCTACTCTTCCGTGGCTTAAGCCAAAGTACCATCGGCGATACGGGGTTTCCCTGTCTGGTTCGGGATGGAACAGAGGGTGGCTCCCGCTCAATAATCACCAGAATAAATCCAGCGAACATCATAATACATGATTCAAGAATCAATGTCAACGTTCTCTTCAAGCATTCGTCTGACAAAAGTCAAACGATAAGATAAAAAGTCAATGGTTCGATTAGTACTGTTAAGCTAAACCCCTCACAGGGCTTACACACACAGCCTATCAATGTCCTAGTCTAGAACTGAACTCATGGGGATATCTTATCTTGCGACCAGCTTCCCGCTTAGATGCTTTCAGCGGTTATCTGTTCCGAACATAGCTACCCTGCGGTGCCGCTGGCGCGACAACAGGTACACCAGAGATTCGTTCGACCCGGTCCTCTCGTACTAAGGTCAAGTTCGCTCAAATATCCAACGCCCACAGTAGATAGGGACCTAACTGTCTCACGACGTTATTAACCCAACTCACGTACCGCTTTAAATGGCGAACAGCCATACCCTTGGGACCTGCTCCAGCCCCAGGATGCGATGAGTCGACATCGAGGTGCCAAACACTACCGTCGCTATGGACGCTTGGGTAGCATCAGCCTGTTATCCCTAGAGTAGCTTTTATCCGTGTGCGATGGCCCTTCCATGCGGGGCCACCGGGTCACTATGACCGACTTTCGTCTCTGCTCGGAGTGTCCTCCTTGCAGTCAGGCTTGCTTTTGCCATTGCACTCACCGGCTGATTTCCGACCAGCCTGAGCAAACCTTCGCGCGCCTCCGGTACGATTTGGGAGGCGACCACCCCAGTCAAACTGCCCATCACGCACTGTCCCCCGCCCTGGTTCAAGAACGCGGGTTAGACACTAAAACACATCAGGGTGGTATTTCACCAACCGCTCCATGCGAACCAAAATCCGCACTTCAAAGCGTCCCACCTATCCTACGCAAATGTATCCTAGTGCCAGTACGAAACTGCAGTAAAGCTTCATAGGGTCTTTCCGTCTAGCTGCGGGTACCCGGCATTTTCACCGAGAATTCAATTTCGCTGAGTCTATGTTGGAGACAGTGTGGAGATCGTTACGCCATTCATGCGGGTCGGAACTTACCCGACAAGGAATTTCGCTACCTTAGGACCGTTAGAGTTACGGCCGCCGTTTACTGGGGCTTCACATCAGTGCTTGCACACCTCAGCTTAACCTTCCAGCACTGGGCAGGCGTCAGTCCCTATACGTCATCTTATACGATTTAGCAGAGACCTGGGTTTTAAGTAAACAGTCGCCCCCACCTGGTTTGTGTCACCTGATTAAAGTTGCCTTGAAACAGGTCATCCTTATCCCGAAGTTACGGATGCATTTTGCCTAGTTCCTTCAACATAGTTCTCTCAACCGCCTTAGTCTACTCGACTCGAGCACCTGTGTTGGTTCTGGGTACGATCTATACGCTGGGGCTATTTCCTGGAACTGCTTCACTGCACCACCAATCCAATAAGGCGATACAATTTACGCAATCCGTCACTCTCCAGCAGGTCACGGAATATTAACCGTGTTCCCATCGACTACGCCTTTCGGCCTCGCCTTAGGGGTCGACTCACCCTACCCTGATTAACATTGGATAGGAACCCTTGCTCTTACGGCGTCAAGGTTTCTCACCTTGATTAGCTGCTACTCATGCCAACATTCGCGCTTCTGATATCTCCACCGTGGCTCGCGCCTTCGGCTTCACAGACTTACAGAATGCTCCGCTACCGCGACACTTACGTGCCACCCGCAACTTCGGTAAATGATTTTAGCCCCGTTACATTTTCGTTGCCGAAATTCTAATAGACCAGTGAGCTATTACGCTTTCTTTAAACGATGGCTGCTTCCAAGCCAACATCCTGGTTGTTTTGGAATTCCGACTCACTTTCCCACTTAATCATTATTTGGGGACCTTAGTTGGCGGTCTGGGCTGTTGCCCTCTCGTCCACCGACCTTAGCACCGATGGACTGTTTCCCATGCTATTTATTTGTTGGTATTCAGAGTTTGATATGGGTTGGTAAGATTTTACTCCCCCTAGCCATTTCAGTGCTTTACCCCCAACAACGAACACATGAGACACTACCTCAATAGTTTTCGCGGAGAACCAGCTATAACGGGGTTCGATTGGCTTTTCACCCCTAGACACAGGTCATCGCCCAATGTTGCCATATTGGTGCGTTCGGCCCTCCAGCGACTGTTACGCCGCCTTCAGCCTGCCCATACCTAGATCACCCCGCTTCGGGTCTATTACTGCATACTCAATTCGCCCTATTCAGACTCGGTTTCCCTTCGCTTACACCTAACGGCTTAGGCTTGCATGCAATAATAACTCGTTGGCTCATTATACAAAAGGTACGCCATCACCGGAAAACCGGCTCTGACAGCTTGTAGGTATTCAGTTTCAGTGTCTATTTCACTCCCCCTTCGGGGTTCTTTTCACCTTTCCCTCACGGTACTTGTTCACTATCGGTCAATCAGGAGTATTTAGCCTTGGGGGAAGGTCCCCCCGTATTCAAACCGGATTTCACGTGTCCGGCTCTACTCTTGAACCAAGAAACTAGCTTTCGCATACAGGACTATCACCTATTATTGTTGTGCTTTCCATCACATTTTGCTAGCTAAAATCTCGGCTACTGGGCTGGTCCCGTTTCGCTCGCCACTACTAAGGGAATCGCTGTTGCTTTCTTTTCCTGCGGGTACTGAGATGTTTCACTTCTCCGCGTTTGCTTCTTTGACCTATGTATTCAGTCAAAGATAATCCATAAAGGATTGGGTTTCCCCATTCGGACATTCCGGGGTCAAAGCATATTGACGGCTCACCCGGACTTATCGCAGTCTTTCACGTCCTTCATCGCCTCTGATTGCCAAGGCATCCACTAAACACCCTTTGTTACTTTTTATCTTATGCTTGAAGAGAAAGTCTTCGCACATATTCAAAAAGAACTTGAATGAGTTTTTCTAAGCTTTAGTTGATTCTTGTTTTCTTAATTGAATTATCACTTTCGTGATTACTCTTTTAGAAAGATTTTTGAGATTATTACGATGTTCAACAAATCAATTTCTTGATTTGCGACATAAAAACCGATTAACAATGTATTGCTATAAAAGCAGATTCCAGAGAATATTCATTGGAATATTTGGAATCAAAAACATAAGAATGTTTTTGATTCTAACCCCATCAAAGTAAGTGGTGGGTCAGGAAGAACTCGAATCTTCGACCTCCGCTGTATCAGAGCGGCATTCTAACCAACTGAACTACTGACCCAGCAGATTTATACCCATATCAAAAAGAGATGTTCAGACAGTCGCATTCGGATTTGACCGTTTTCGTGGAAACGGTATTCTCTATAAAGGAGGTGATCCAGCCGCACCTTCCGGTACTGCTACCTTGTTATGACTTAACCCCAATCACCAACCCCACCGTAGGCGGCGTTCTCTTGCGTTAAACTACCGACTTCGGGTGAAATCGACTCTCATGGTTTGACAGGCGGTGTGTACAAGACCCGGGAACGTATTCACCGCTGCATTCTGATCAGCGATTACTAGCGATTCCAGCTTCATGCCCTCGAGTTGCAGAGGACAATCTGAACTGAGACGCCTTTTAAGGATTGGCTTTGCCTTGCGGCATTGCGACCCATTGTTGGCGCCATTGTAGTACGTTTGTAGCCCGACCCGTAAGAACCATGATGACTTGACGTCATCCACACCTTCCTCCCGCTTGACGCGGGCAGTCCCCTAAGAGTTCCCGGCATTACCCGCTGGCAACATAGGGCGTGGGTTGCGCTCGTTGCAGGACTTAACCTAACATCTCACGACACGAGCTGACGACAGCCATGCAGCATCTGTCTTTGGTCCAACCGAATTGAAGACAACCATCTCTGGAAGTCGCGACCAAGATGTCAAGGGTCGGTAAGGTTTCTCGCGTAGCATCGAATTAAACAACATACTCCACCGCTTGTGCGGGTCCCCGTCAATTCCTTTAAGTTTTAATCTTGCGATCGTACTCCCCAGGCGGCATGCTTAACGCGTTAGCTACGTCACTGATACCCCGAAGGGAACCAACAACAAGCATGCATCGTTTAGGGCGTGGACTACCAGAGTATCTAATTCTGTTTGCTACCCACGCTTTCGTCCCTCAGTGTCAGCAATGATCCAGAAGACTGCCTTCGCCATTGGTGTTCCATCTGATATCTACGGATTTCACCCCTACACCAGATATTCCATCTTCCTCTATCATGCTCCAGCTTGCCAGTATCAAAGGCAGTTCCGGGGTTGGGCCCCGGGATTTCACCCCTGACTTAACAAACCACCTACGGACGCTTTACGCCCAGTAAATCCGAACAACGCTTGCACCCTTCGTATTACCGCGGCTGCTGGCACGAAGTTAGCCGGTGCTTTTTCTGTCGCTACTGTCATCATCTTCACGACTAAAAGAACTTTACAACCCGAAGGCCTTCTTCATTCACGCGGCATGGCTGGGTCAGAGTTTCCTCCATTGCCCAATATTCTTAGCTGCTGCCTCCCGTAGGAGTCTGGACCGTGTCTCAGTTCCAGCGTGGCTGATCGTCCTCTCAGACCAGCTATGGATCATCGCCTTGGTAGGCCGTTACCCCACCAACAAGCTAATCCAACGCGGGCACATCCATCACCGATAAATCTTTCCCGTTTCCGGCGTATGCGGTATTAGCGTTCGTTTCCAAACGTTATTCCCCAGTGATGGGCAGTTTCCCACGCGTTACTCACTCGTGCGCCACTAGATCCACAGAGCAAGCTCTGCTTCACCCGTTCGACTTGCATGCCTAAGACCTGCCGCCAGCGTTCGTTCTGAGCCAGGATCAAACTCTCAAGTTCTAAAAAACTTGGTGTTTAAGCCCTGTGCATTAAACAAAGCTGACTATAATAATCAGTTCGTCTTTACATATAATTATTCGCAAGACAAGTTTTTAACGAGGTTTAATATGTAAACCTACTACCTGTCTAGGATATGCACATTTGACTTAGTCAAAGTTTGGATATTTCCAAATTCAACTGTCTGCACATCCCTTCTTGAATTTTGATGAGCTGCTTTTATTCACAATGTTTGCAGATTTAACAGGAACCCTATTCATATTGGTCGTTCCGTAAACCGCAGAATTTCAGGGGTTGAGAGCTTTTTTTGTTTTGTTCTCAACTTGAAAGCCTGCATAGTATGTGCTCAAACCTTTCAAAAGTCAAGCGGTTTGTGAAAAATAATTTCAAAAAAATTTCATTTTACCCCCAAGTCAATAGGAAAAAGGCCGGATTTCTGGGATTTTTTGACCATAAATTTTTTTTAATTTTTTTTCTTTTTTTGGGGTAAAAATCCTTTTTTTCGATTCGGGATGGGCAAAAAACCGATTCTGTACCCCCATTTTTGCCCCCACGACACAGAATCGGTTCCCCAATCATCACGAATCGGACCGCCCCGCCCATATGCCCGCATAAGCGTAAATATATATACGCGTGCGCGCGCGTATGTGTCACAGCCATATATTGCCCCGGCAAAAAATCCCATTCGATTCGGATTCAGGGCGCCCAAAACGCAATTTTGTCTTTTCAATCCGGGCTTTTTTATGATATGATTCGTATTATGAAATCGAAAATATCTGTTTTGGCGACCTTGCTGTGTTTATGTGGGGCCGTCGCCGCCCATGCGTCGGATTGTACCGGCGATGGATGCAATATTGAACCGATTAACCTGGGCGTGGTTCGGGAACCGACCGATTTGGGCGGTGGATACGGATTTATCGCCGAATACGCGGTTGCGGAAACACCGGCCATTGCAATGCCGGCGGTTGCGGTTCAGCCTGCGCCGGTTATGTACCAGATGGTTGCGCCCGTAACCCCGCGCCCCATTGCCGTTGTCCCCGTCAGTCGGGACGCCCTGGGGACGCCATGGGACGGTGTGCATGGCACATTCCGGCAACGCAAGTATGATAAAACCGTTGATTGGCGGACCGGCGTGCCGATTTGGGACGATTCGATTTCCCATTACCGTGACAAAGATTTCAGCGATTGGTACGACGAAATGGACATTCGGTATGTTGCCGAAGATGTGCCGGAAACCGACGACGGCGATTGCAGTGCATCGCAACAGGTCGAAGCGTTGTTGGCCCCCCGCCGCCCGAGTAGTGATTTATGGCTGAACAATCCGGAAAAGTACCAGGCCCAAGACATGGGCTGTGCGGTACGCGATGCGTTTAACGTAACGGTGACAGAAAATCTGGCGGTGATTGAAAATCCGGACGGCTGTCCGTTTGAAAAGCCCCACGAATGCGAAATCTGGCGGCGCAAACCGATGGTTCGCGAAACCGTTGCCCCGCGCAGTAAAAAGATTCGTGCAACCAACGTCGACGCATTTATCATCCAGGCCAAGTGCAACCCGACCATCACCGCGAACGAACCGGTGGCGGCGCCATTGCTGGACCGGTATAAAATGTTGATGAAATCGGCCCAGGCATGCTGCACAGATGGCATGGTGTACGCATTGAAAAATGCGGGTGCGACCGATGGTCTGATTTACAAGTTTATGTCGGACGATGCGAATTTCTATAACCTGGGGGCGCGGTGTTTAATGACAACCGACGCAGAATTTGACACCAAATATCCCAACACGGCGACGGCGGCGGTTGCGGCCGACGTGCGAAACGGGTGCCTGTGCCGCGGGCGCCAATGGTTTGCGGCAATGCTGGCCCCATTCGAAGAAGCATGGCGTGCCGCCCCACAGTTTGCGGAATCCAAGTTCAATTATACATACACCGATGGTCTGCAACGCCAGATAACCGTATCGGTTAACAACGATGTGAAAAATGTATTGAACCAATTGGCACAATGCCCATAAAAAATCCCCCACCGGGGGATTTTTTTATCCCCGTTGTCATTGCGAGTGCAACGAAGCAATCCAGTGAATAGTGGTCTGTTCCTTATTATCTGGATTGCCACGCGGTGGTGTACCGCCTTGCTCGCAATGACAGGGAAATAGTAAGTGTTCAGCCTAACAAAATATCCCCCATTCGGGGGACAATGTTATAAATTATTCCGGCCGCGCTTTATCACCAACATCGCAAATGCCCCGTGAAAGAAACGGCGCATAATGGATTCATTAAACAAATCCCGACCACGTTCGCATTTAACGTAATCGGCGTGTTTCATACGCAATAATGCGGCGGCGTCAACACTGCTGATTTTTAAATGACGACGCGCGTCGCGCATAATGCTGCCATAATAATTTGCATCGATTAAGACTCTTGCCATAGTTTTAACTCCTTTTAAGTCATAAAAAACACCACCCAAAACATTCGGGTGGTTGGAGGTTCAAAACTATTCACATGGATAGCGCTGCTTATTCAATATATTCGCAGCCCCCCAACCAATTGAGTTGGAGTTTTACGTCGATTCCGACGATGTGAAAAGGTTTTGAAGCCTACACCGGTTTCCCAATGCGAATCCAGTATATCGCATCATACGCGAATGTTCAAGGAATTTAAATTTATTGGTGTGGGGATTAATTGACTGGATTGCCACGCGGCGCTGACGCTTGCTCGCAATGACAAAGGAGATGCAGTGCCAAGCAATTCAACACCATTGTCATTGCGAGTGCAGTGACGCAATCCAGTAAATAATGAACATTTCCACTTTTCTGGATTGCCACGCCATACCGGCGCCCCGCAATGACAAAGGAGATGCAGTGCCAAGCAATTCAACACCATTGTCATTGCGAACGCAGTGACGCAATCCAGTAAATAATGAACATTTCCACTTTTCTGGATTGCCACGCGGCGCTGACGCTTGCTCGCAATGACAGGGGTGTTTAATTTCCAGGAACTATATCTCCTTTGTCATTGCGAGGGAGCATCGCGACCGCGGCAATCCAGTAAAAAATCCGGCGCATGCACAAACAAAAAATCCCGCCGGGGCGGGATTTGTTTTTACTTATCCTTGGTATCCATGATGGCGGTAAAGGTTGCCTCTGCCACCTTTTTCCCGCTGACCATGGCGATGCCGTGGAATTTGTACAGGCGCATCTTGGACATCAGCAATTCAACATGCAATTCCAATACGTCGCCCGGCATGACCATATGTGAAAATTTAATCTTTTCCATCGTGGTGAAATACCCCAGCGTGCTGCCATCGGTAATCCCCAGATTGGTCAACGCGATAAAGCATGCCGTTTGGGCCAATGCTTCGACCTGTAATACGCCCGGCATAATCGGTTTACCCGGGAAATGACCCGCACACCAAAATTCGTTGTCACGGACATAGTGAATCCCAACACCGCTGGTTTCGTTGTATTCACGAATTTCGTCAATCAAACGCATATCACCGCGATGCGGAATAATTTTTTCGATACCTGCTGCATCTACCATCATGTTGTACCCCCTGTGGTTTATTGTTTACTGTGTTTGCGCACCCATGCATAGTGGCGCATAAATTCAATCCCCGGACCGGCCGGATATCCCATATGACGCTGGCCGGCGGGCACATCACGGAAAACCCCGCTGTTGGCCCCAACTTCGGCATCGTCGCCAATATGAACGCCGTTGGCAATGCCGACGTGGCCGCCCAATAATGCGCGGTCGCCCACAACCGTTCCCCCCGCCAGGCCGCATCCAGACGCCAAAAAGCATTCCGCCCCAATCACAACACCATGTGCGATTTGGCATAAATTATCAATCTTGGTCCCGTCACCAATGCGCGTATCCGTCATCGCCCCGCGGTCAATGCACGTGTTCGCACCAACAGATACGCGGTCCCCCAGAACCACGCGCCCCGTATGCGGGATAAATACATTATGGCCATTCTGGCGGGTGTAACCGAAACCATCCTTGCCAATAACGGCGCCGGCGTTAATGACGCAATCCGCCCCGATTGTGGCGTTTTCAATATGGGCGCCACTGTGCACAATGGTTCCGGCACCAATCGTCACATTGCGGCCGATGTATGCACCGGGATAAATCTTGACATTGGGTTCAATCACCGCGCCACGTTCAACGGTCGCGAATTGCCCGATATAAACAGTCGATTTTTTACGGAAAAACACACCGCGTTCCACAACCGCATTCGGGGACACACCAAAACGCGGTGGTTCGCGATAAATTTCGCCCAGAATTTTCACAATGTTGCCGCGCGGGCTGTCCGTTATCAGTAATGTTGCACCCGCCGGGGCGTTTGCCACCTGTTCCGGTTGCAGCAAGATAACGCTGGCGCGGGTGTTTTTCAATACATCAATCGGCAAAATTTTAAACGCGGCACTGTTCTGTTCGGTTGAATAGAACGCCAATTGCCCGGGCCGTGCATCCGCGATGGGCGCAACGCCCCGCACCGGGGTATTTGCATCGCCCCGCAATTCCAGACCAAATTTTTCCGCCAATGCGCCGGCCGATGTTTCTGTTCCCGCCGGCATAAACAGGGAACGTAAAAACGTAAACATGCGCCGATTATACGCCGAACAAAATCAAAATCAAAGCATAAAATCAAATCCGCCCGGCAACCCGGCGCGCCATACCGGCGCCCCGCAACGCCAAAGGGGACGCAGTGCCTGGAAATTCCCCCCCTGTCATTGCGAGTGTAACGAAGCAATCCAGTCAAATCATGAACTATTCCTTATTATTCCTGGATTGCCGCGGTCGCAATGCTGCCTCGCAATGACAACGGGGATGAATGCGGGGGCACAAACAAAAAATCCCGCGGATGCGGGATAATTATGGCTTTGTTTGGGTGGTGCGCTGTTTATTCTGATCATCTTCGATTTTACGCATTACCTGGATATTCAAATCATATGCGCATGCATTCACCGCATCCCGATTTGTCGCAACATTATTGCATGACGTCAATGCACCGCCCGCAATCGTGGTATATTTGCCGGCCGACCCGCCAATCGCACCATACGACACGGCAAAGCCCAAATCTTTGTCCAATTGACGTTTGGCATCACCAATATTGCCGCCCGCCACCGCATTCAACACAATACGGATATTGTTTTGCAGACATTGCAGACCGGCGGTTGTACTGGTTTTCAACAGGCAGTTTTCCGCCCCGCTTAACACCACATTGCGGTCCCCGGAACGATATGACCCGGACGACCCGCCATTGTCATCGGTGGCACCGGCGGCCTGTAACTTGGTTGTCAAAATCGCCTTTTCCAATTGGGTGCGAAACCGACGCAGGGTCGCATCCAAATATTCGTATTGTTTGTACATCTGCTGGGTCATGACGGTTGTTTTCAACGCCACGACATCACGCATTAATTGTTTATCCGCGTCACTTTCGGGATTCTGGTCCAGACCGATGTTATACACATGCGTTGTGCACAGCGCCAATTCAGCCGTGATACGGTCATTATCATCGGTGCTGCACCCGTTATCAGCAGCATACGCCGGCACCACCATGGCCGCACAAACCACCACCGCCACCGCACATGTTTTCATTCCGGAAAAGATTTTGTGTTCTGTTAATTTCATTGAATCATCGTCATCACTGCTTTCTGGCGTCCCAGAGTATCGGTCGTGCAAGTGTACAGCGGGCCCATTTCCGTGCCCCCACACCAACATTTATTGTCACGCCATGTGCCGTTGCGGCGCCCACATCCCGTCAAATCCCAATCATTATTCCCCAATGGGGTAACCGTATTTTGCTGTAACGGGGAAACATATTCCGATAATTTGAAATTCGATGTGCCATACGCAAATTCGCATTGATTGTTAACCAATTTATAATGTTGCGGGCAAACACACCCACCCCACCATGTGCCGCCCGAATTGCGGCATTTGCATTCATTGCTGTTGGCCCACATCGAACTGCTGCAATCCAAGATAGCCAATCCACCAGCCACACTGGTCGACGACGTCCCCGATGCGGTTGATGCATCTGCAACGGCAACAGGCCCATTATTTTCCCAATCCGACACCAGTGTTTTGTCCGTCACACACACCTTTTTCGGCAATTGTTTCAAACTGACCGATTTCTGTAATTCTTGCAGACTTTCCGGATTCACCGCACAGAACTTCACACCGTCGGGCGTCGGATGGGTCGACGTACGCAAACGGGATGAACCATATGTCGACGGGGCGTCTTGTTCGATAATGCGTTGCAGGGTTTCAATATCAATTGTGGCCTGTTTCTTGCGCCCGCGGAACAGCATGGAATTATCCAATGCTTCGGATGCGCAACCGACGCGCACTTCGCTGCGGACATTGCCATTGGAATCGACATTTTGTTCCGGATACAGCCAGTTTTGTTGAACTTCGTCATCACTGGTCAACATTTGAATCAATTGGCACCCGCCGTCCGACATCGGCACAACCTGGCCGACGGCGCAACGCGCCCCGCCACGGATATTGCCCGTCGCAACAGAACGACCATCCTGGCAATTGGTGTTGGTGTAATGCATTACCTGGCCATCACTGCACAGATATTTTGCCCATGCGTTACATGTGCCGTTCAACATCATGTAAATATCGGTGATATCCACCCCGACCGACTGGGCCATAATCAGTGCGTCATACACTTCGTCCAGAACGTTTTCATACGGGTCAAAGAAATTCAGTGCCTTTTGCTTGAACATCTTGACGCGTTTTGGACCGGTACAGTTATTCCCACGGTTATCGCACCCGGCGTACTGAAACGCGTTTTCCATCGTGGCCTTTAATTCTTTCATCGATACGGCGGCGTTGTCCAAACTGGTCATAATCTGGCCGGCAATTTGTTCACGCGCCAATATGTCCGCCGATACGCCACCCGACGCCGCGTTCATTTGGGCATCACTTAAACCGTTTTCAGACACCGTCGCATTTGCCACCGATGCCACCGTCGCAGCATTGGCGGCGGCCGACTGGGCGGCGGCCGCATCGGCAATTGCCTGGGCGGTTAATTGTTTCTGTTCTTCCAGTGCGGCCTGTAACTGGGCGGTGGCGGCCGCGTTGGCCGACGCCATTTCAGATTGCATCTGTTGCATCTGGGCCTGCATCTGTTGTAATTGCTGGGCGCTTTGCTGGGCGGCGGCCTGGGCCGCGGCATTTTGGGCGGCCGCCGCCTGGGCATTGGCCTTGGCCGTGGAATTGGCCACCAATTGCGCCGAAATATATTGAATTAAATCATCACCATACTGCTTGCACGCGTCGTTCGACATCACGCATCCCGACACGATGGGCGCCGCGATTTCCATTGTTGTGCAACCGCCGGTGGCACACTTTGGCTGGGCACAGCGCAAAATCACCGAATTGCAATTTCCAAAATCCGCGGTCGCAGGCGCAGTGCCCCGCGTGTTCATCATCTGGTTCCATGCGTTGTTATTCATGGCCCCGATATTGCCGTTGAATGCGGTTAAATTACTGCCCGCGGTGGTGGACACCGCCGCAATCGCGGGTGTACACGGCACCAGCGTCATGGCCAACAATAAAAATCTGGTTATGGATTTCATATTCTCTCGTCCCTGTGATTTTACCATAAAAATGCCCGCCTGGAAAGCCAAAAGTTGCACAAAAAATACCCGTCCATGGACGGGTATTTTATTCGTTCGGTTTCCAGTAACACACGACCGTCGCATGTTCAATGCCATCGGTCAAAATTTTATGCCGGCTGACCATTTCATCCATGGCAACATCAATGGTTACCTGGGGCTGGTCGGGACGGATTTCTTTCTTGAAATTCAATTCGATACGCTGTAACTGATGCTGATTACGGAACGCGAATCCGACGCTTTCCGTTGCCCAGACCGCATAAACCGCGTTGTTAATATGCTGATTCACATCCACGTCATCATACCGGCATTTCATCACGTGGGATTTTTCCGCAACAAAATCCGGATGGCGTTCAAACGTGCGGTCCCACGCGCGCGCCGTCACCACATCCCAGTGCGGTAAATAATCCCCCAGCTTTAACGGCCGGCGGCGGGCCATATCAATCAAAATCCACTGTGACGTGGCACGCACCATCAATCGCCCATCCGCCCCACGGATTTCAAAATCACGTGTTGCCCGCAACGCATCCTGGACAGATGGCCACGTGGTAAAAGTCAATTCTTCGGATTCATTGGGCATTTCGATAATATCGACGTAATAATGCGTCACGACCCACGCGACATCATGCGCCATACAATACGACCGCCCACAGCCCAGCATTTCTGCGTGGTCGTCGGCCAATGCCTGTAATTCATTCATCAAAATCAGCGGTCGCACATGCCCATATCGGTCGCACTGGTACGTCCGCAAGGCATGTGTCCGCGTCAATTTTTCGGCCATTTTAATTACCCCCCAACATTGGGCGCAACGACAAAGTCGATTGCATCACCGGTCTGGATATCCATGGCGCGCGCCGCAGATTTAATCAGCCCATGCAACGCCGCCGGCACCCCCGCCGGAATGGTCAGGCGTTCCAGTTTGGCGCCGTTGCCCACCTTGCGTTCGGTGCGCAACCCGCGTACAGATTTCAAAATGTCCAGCGCGATTTGCATATCGGCCACATCCGTATCATATTCGGCCATCACGCGCGGATATGACGTCAGATGCAGTGTCTGGCCCCCTTCGAATGGGCGATAGATTTTCTGCCATAATTCTTCGGTGACGAATGGGATAAACGGCGCATACAACCCCAAAATCGCACGCAACACAGTGTACAAAGTCCACTGGGCCGACAGTTTGGATTCGGCACTGTATTTTTCCGGTGACCAGAATCGGTCTTTGATAAATTCCAGATACTGGTCGCAAAAGATATCGTAAAAGAACGTATCAATCGCCGCGCGGGAATTATAATTATCGTATTTATCCAGATTCCGACGCACATCGGCCACCGCCCGGTTTAATTCGGCCAATACCCATCGGTCTTCGATAAATCGGTCGGCAACCGCCACCGGCGCAGCGGTCGCGGGATCAAAGTCCGCCAAATTCATCAGCACATATTTGGACGCATTCCACAGTTTCGTCAGCAATTTTGACCCACGTTTGACTTCGTCATCACTGTAACGAATGTCGGTCCCAATCGGCGCGGTCGCAATCCAGTAACGCAACGCATCGGCCCCGAATTTTTCAATTGTGGTCAACGGATCTGTACCGTTGCCTTTGGTCTTGGACATTTTCTGTCCCCGGGCGTCACGAACCAGACCGTGGAAATTCACCGTGCGGAACGGCACATCCCCCATGACATACATGCCCATCATGACCATGCGCGCCACCCAGAAAAAGATGATATCCGGCCCCGTATACAGCAAATCCGTCGGGTAATATTTATCCAATTCCGGTGTTTTTTCCGGCCACCCCAGTGTCGAAAACGGCCACATACCGGATGAAAACCATGTATCCAAACACGATGTTTCCCGCGTCAATGTTTTGCCACCCGATTGTTTGACGGCGTCTTCTTCGCTTTCGGCGACATAGATGTTGCCATCGGCATCATACCATGCCGGAATCTGATGCCCCCACCACAGCTGGCGCGAAATTGACCATTCATGAATGTCTTTCATCCATGCCATAAACAGATTGTACCGGTGTTCGGGCATGAATTTGATTTTGCCGGATTCAACGGCGGCAATGGCGGGTGCGGCCAATTTTTTTGCATCCACAAACCATTCGTCACGCACCATATATTCAACAACCACGCCCCCACGTTCAGAATACGGGGTTGGGATAATCTTGTCTTCGATTTTTATCAACAGTCCCGCCGCATCAATATCGGAAATAATTTCCGCACGCGCGGCAAATCGGTCCATGCCGCGGTATTTTTCCGGCACCACGGCGATATCGGCCATTTTGGCATCGTTGGTTAAAACGCATACCGCATCCAGATTGTGACGCTGGCCCACGGCCCAGTCGTCTTTGTCATGGGCGGGGGTAATTTTCACGGCGCCGGTCCCTTTGTCCGGGTCGGCATGCACATCCGCAATAACCGGGATTTCAATATCGGTCAACGGGATAACAGCGGTCCGGCCAATTAAATGTTTTAATTTTTCATTATCGGGATGGACGGCAATCGCCTGGTCCCCGAACAGCGTTTCCGGACGCGTGGTCGCAATTTCAATCACGCCGCCATCTTTTAACGGGTAATTGAAATAATAAAACTTTCCTTTTTCATCACGGACATCAACTTCCAAATCCGAAATGGATGTCTGTTGCTTTGGGCACCAATTGACCAAACGGCGCGCCCGGTAAATCAAACCGTCATTGTACATCTTGACGAACATCCGAATGACCGCACGTGACAGCCCGTCATCCATGGTAAAACGCTGGCGCGACCAGGCGGGCGTCGCCCCCAGTGTATGCAACTGACCAACAATCTGGCCGCCTTTGTCGGCCTTGTACGCCCACGCAGCGTCCAGCAATTCATCCTTGGTCATGGTGCGGGGATTGATGCCACGCTTGGACAAATCGCGTTCCACCATCAACTGCATCGCGATGGACGCGTGGTCGGTTCCCGGTTGCCACAACACATCATAGCCATCCATACGTTTATACCGGCAAACAATATCGGTCAAAACATTGTCCAACGCATGTCCCATATGTAAATTACCCGTAACATTGGGCGGCGGCATCATGATGCAAAACGGTGGCTTGTCCGATTTGACATCGTTTTCCCAGAAATGATTTTTATCCCAAAATTCCTGAATCCGGGTTTCGATTTCACGCGCGTTGATATTTTTTCCAAGTTCAATGTTCATTTTTTATTTCCCCGTGGACGGCGTCCAATTTTTTGTATTTAAATTCTGTAATTCCGTTGGCAATGTGGCCGCATCCACCGCACGCCAGATTTGCGTCCGGCCAAACGGCCCGATTTTTCCCCGCACGTTCAGTGTCCCCGGCGCATCTTGCCAGATGACGGACGAATAAACCTTGCCCGATTGGGGATCCATGATTTTACCGTCGGAAAACCGATTGTCATCCGCATCCCATTTCATATCCCGTATAATATCCAATCCCACAAACGTCGGGGCCCCGGCGACACGGTCGGCAATTTTGACCGGGTGGGCGACGGTTTCGGCAACGGCACCCGCCGCATCATACAGCGCGACAATCCGCCCCCCCAACGCCACATCATCGCCACGTGCATATTCATACAGCATAACAACAGATTTTGGCTGGTTCGTGGTATCATCAATTGTTTGATACAGTCCCGTCAACGGCACCGCCGCAATCGCGACATTTGACATCAACGCAACCCCCATTACGGGTAAAAATTTAAAGTTCATTATATTTGCCTGTATTTTATCCCCTAAATCGTATCAGAATAAAATCAAAATTCAAGATTCTTGTACCCCCAGGCCAGCAAAGCCTTGACAAAAATGAACCAGGTGCTATTTTATACATCACGAATAAAAGCCACAGGAATTTTGTGTATGAAAAAAGCAACACCGATGAACGCTGATTTAAAATGGCATTTGATTGCCGCGATTAATCACAGCATTATTCAGTATTATTCCCCCGAAAAGCATACAATTTGTTTACGGATGCACGTTTGTCCGGATGACGCGCTGTATATCCAACTGCGACCGACATCCATCAAAATCATTGATGAAAACACACTGGAATTGGCCAACAAATGGACCGTTACCCCCCAATTCAATTCGATGGGGATTGACGATTTGCGCCTGTTGCGGCCATATTTGTCGACATACAATCCCGTGACATGCGGCATTCGCGCCGCCCAACGATTTTTGAACCGCGACATGATGCAGCGTCGGTACGCATCAATGGCGGGATGGGCGCACGATATGTACACCATTTATGCCGCGGCCCTGGCGCGGGCCGGATGCAAAAAACCGAACCATCCATTTGACAAAGTGGTCAATTTGCGCATTGCGGCATTTTTGCGTAATGCCAAGCAGCACTAAATCGCGCGCACCACACGACAGAATGTAACACCATAGACCGCAGATGCACCCGCCGCCATCAACACGCGGCGCAATTCGCGAAATGTTGCACCGGTGGTCATGACATCATCAACCAATAAAATCACCCGACCCCGAATACGTTCCGGATGCGTGACACGAAATACACCGTGAATGTTTTCTGCACGACGCGCGGCATTCATGTGGCCCATGTCCGGACGATATTTTCTGCGAACACTGGCCGTGTCCATCCGCGCACCCAGAATTTTCGCAATCGGACGTGCCAGTAATGCGGCCTGGTTATATCCGCGTTTGAACAAACGACGCCATGCCAATGGCACCGGCATCACAATATCCACATTTCCCGGAATTCCATCCAATGCCCCAATCATTGCGCGGGACATAATTTTCTGATATTTAATCCGGCCCGCATGTTTGAACGGCAACATAATTGCCCGCGATACATCATCATAAACACATGCCGAACGCAACCAATCCAATTCGTTACGCCCACTGGCGCATACCGGGCACAGCGGCCGCGGTCCCAAATCCAAATCCGCCGGAAACGGATAACCACAGATATGACATTTCGGATTGCTAATCCAGTTAAAGCATAACCAACAATCAAAACACATTGTCCCGTGTTCGGACACCGGCGCCCGACAAATCGGGCAAACGGGCGGGAACAGAAAATCAAAGATTTTAGACATACAACAAAAAAGACCCGGCATTTTACCAGGTCATGCTTTTATACGTTTTTTTACCAACCGTATCGCCGAACATATCGCGCTTTTTCTGGGTCAGTGTTTCAAACTGGTCACTGGAAATAATGCGCAAGACATATGCATCTTCGTCACGTTGGGCCAACACGGGCATAATCCGTTGTTCGGACACACCGGTATCCCGCAAAACCTGTTCTACGATTGCCAAACGGCGCGCGGCCAATTTACGGTCATCCATATCACGTGTCACGCGTTCCGGGATGGACACCTGGATGGCGCGTTTGGGATTGCTGACCACGATAGAGGCATATTCAGACAACAAATTGTAATTTTCCCGCGACAGCGACGAATCATCCCCGCGGAATCTGATTTTGATTTCCAACGGACGCACACCACCGGTTTCGGACAAATCACGTTTGGCGGTAAAACCTTCGACATCGCTGGTCAAATCGCTGGCGACATCAAATCGGTCATCAATCTGGAACGTCGACAAATGCTTGTTTTCCGACAGATATGTTTTCTTGAACGCCTTTTTCAATTCGGACGGCGACATTTTCGACAAATCGTCACGAACGGCGGCCACGCGGGGCGCGGCATCCTGTGGGGCGACCTGGCGAACAACGACATCCGATTCCATGGGAACGACCATACGGCTGATGGTGATGTCATCATCAGATTTTTCATCCACCACACGCGGGGCGGATTTGACCGCCGGGCGGGCCGTCACCGTTTTTGCAACGCGAACCGGGGCCGGTGCGGCATCTGCGACGGGGGCCGCCGCAACACGCGGGGCCACGGGCGCGCGACGAACACTTTCGTCTGCCTTTTTCTGTAATTCAACCAATTTGGCAATTTCGGCATCCAACGCGCCACTGCGCGCATTCGCCGATACCGGGACCATATCCGATTTTACCGGCGCGGCCGGTTGCGGACGGGCGGCGGCCACCTGTACCGGTGCGCCATCCAGGCTTTCTTCGGGCAATGCACTATCCGAACGAATAACGGAAAATTCCTGGGGCTGGGGCAGACGCAACGGGCTGTCCATTTTGGCCCACAAATCGGCACTGGGGCGACGGGGCGACAAAACATCCATGGCGTTATTCAGGGCAATTTGCGCCCCATTATCCACGGACGCCCGTTCAGATGCCACCGGCTGGACCGATGTGGTCGGCTTCGTCTGTTTGGCTGCACGGGCAACAACTGTTTTCTGTTTTTCCGCGGGGGCCGTTTTTGATGTTGATTCGGTTGCCGCGGCGACCCGCTTTAACGGGGCCACGGTAACCGTTTCAGATTTTGGGGCGACCGATTCACCAAACGCCGCACGCGCAGAAACCGCACCCGCCGCGATGTTGACCACCGGCAAACGTGCGTCCGCCAACGCCGGCACGCATGCAAGCATCGATAAAACAGAAGCTGTGACCAGTCGCATAATTCCTTTCCTTCTGTCCTATCATAGAACAAATGACGAATCGCGCGCAAGTGGAAAAATCAGTCTGAAATTATTTTGTTATTTCATCCGCAATTAACTGGACGGCGTTATTGGCCACACATGCCTTTTGCGCCATTTTTGCCAGACGTGACGGATTATCAAATAATTCCGTCAATGTGGCCGTTAACCATTTGGGGGTAAATTTGGCCTGTTCCACGGCGAATCCCCCGCCCAGCTTGGCAAACGCGGCGGCGTTGGCGGCCTGGTCGGGATTAATCCCCAACGGCACCAATATCGCCCCACGACCAACCGTTTCCAATTCGACAACCGTGCTGGCGCCACTGCGACCGATAACCAAATCCGCCCCGATAACAGCGCCGGCCATATCGTGAATAAACGACAATACGTTGGCCTTAATCTTATTATCTGCATAAAATTTTTGCAGACGCGCGACATTTTCCGGACGCGTTTGATGGGTAATGAAAATCTTCTTGTTCTTTATCGCCGCCATCGCGGTGGGAACAACGTCATCCAAAATCTGGGCCCCCAACGACCCGCCTGTGACCAGTAAACGTCCCGCCCCCGGCAACGGCGCCCCCGCCGCGTTCAAGAATTCACGTCGCACCGGCAATCCGGTATACACCACACGTGCATGCGCCCCCGTCGGAATGCCCGCGACATCGGGAAAACTGGTCATCAACGTACGAACCCAGCGCATCGCAAATTTATTGGCCCGCCCAATCGCCGCATTTTGTTCATGCAGCAATGTCGGCACCCGCCACAAATGCGCGGCAAATATCGCCGGCACCGACGCATATCCGCCAAACGCCACCACCCGGTCGGGACGGGACACCATAAAACGCAACGCCAATGCGGCCGCCGACACCCCGATTTTCCCCAGGGCATACATCTGCTTTAACTTGCTTTTTGCGCCAACACCCGACGCCCATACATGCGCCATACGCGCCCCGGCGGGCCGCCCGGCGGCAACCATGCGGCGCACGCGTCCGTCACACGAAATCGTAATGCGATGACCACGCCGGGCCAATTCATCGGCCACACTTAACGCCGGAAACACATGTCCACCGGTACCACCTGTTGCAATCCATATTTTCATTGTTACCCACCCTTGGTATAAATTATTTCCATTTATCTTCGCGAATGACGGCCAATATCATGCCGAACAGCAAACAAAACGATACAAACGAACTGCCCCCGTATGAAATGAACGGCAACGTCATTCCCTTGGGCGCGAACAAATGCAGCGCCGACATCATATTGATACAGACCTGGGTTCCGAACAGCGCGGCCGCGCCACTGGCGGCATAGAACACAAACGGGTCACGCGATTGCAACGCGTTTGTAAACAGCCGCTTTAACACATACAGCAACGCGCACAGCAATGCGCACGCGACGATGGCGCCACTGTCTTCGGCGATGGCGGAAAAAACAAAGTCCGTATGCGCGTCCGGCAAAGATTGCTTTACAAACGCGTCATCCCCACTGCCCAGTAATCCGCCATGTTGAATGGATTGGATGGATTGGCGTATTTGATAATCATCACCGGTACCGGTAAAAAATGACATGATACGGTTATGCACGTGCGACATGGTAAAGAACGCGAATGTTCCGACCACCGCCACACACCCGATTAAGACCGGAATAATCACCAGCGGCAATCCCGCCATAAACAGCATCGATGACAAGACCAAAAAATACAACATCGACGTCCCCAAATCCGGGTGGGTCAAAATAATCAAAAACGCCGGCACGAACACGGCCAGATACGGCCACCAGCTGAGCCACCGAAAACGCCATGCTTCTTTGTTAAAGAAAATGTTGCCGGCGAACTTTTCTTTCATCGTGGCCAAGAACCACGCGGTTATCATAATAAATCCGGGTTTCATTACGTCCGACGGCATCACGCTGACAAATCCCAAATCGACCCAGCGGTTACTGCCCTTGACCGCGGCGGGCGCGACCAGCGTCACCAACAGCAGCAACAAACACACCGCCACATCCAGCCCCGACAGACGCAACACCCATTTTTTGTTCAGGGCACTGGCCACGAACAATGTCACCAACCCGATGCCATAAAACGGTAATGCTTTCAAAATAAAGAAATGCCATGGCATCCCGATACGTTCGGCGGCCACACTGCCCGCGGACACCATCGCCCACATGCCGATAAAAATCAGCCCCACCAAACACCACATCAGGCGGCGGTCTATTTCAAAATACCAGCTGGTCAGTTTGCTTTCTTCTGTTCTTTTTAACATATGCCAACCCACCATTCATCAGGCGAATTTTAACAACACCAACGCCAATCCCGAAAACAGAATGGACATGATAAAGAACCGTTCAACAATCTTGGATTCGGTCCATCCCAATTCTTCGAAATGGTGATGCAATGGCGCCCGCAAAAAGATACGACGCCCCGTCCCCGTCACACGACGTGTGATTTTAAAACATACGGTCTGGGCAAACGACGACAATAAAATCAACACCATCATCCCCGCGGCGATGCCCATGATAATTTCGGATTTCAACAGCATTGCAACCGTTCCCATAAAACCGCCCAACGCCAACGACCCCACATCCCCCATAAAAATGGATGCCGGGCGGGAATTATACCACAAAAATCCCAACACTGCGCCAAATGCCGCCCCCAGAACCGCGTACAGCCCGCTGGCCGTGGGTAAAAACATAACGGTATCCATAAATCCGATACGCGTGGCCCCATACAGTGCCACCACCAAAACCACCAGCACCGGCAGATACAATTTGGCCAACATCCCGTCCAACCCGTCCGTGATATTGGTGGCATTGGCCGACCCACAGATAACAAAGTACGCAAACACGAAATAGAACACGCCCAGTGGCAAAATAATCCCAAACGGCAACGCCAACGACCATTCCGGAATATATGGCGGCATCGTGCGGTTAATCATATACGCCAATGCGATGACGCACACCCCTTCCAGTATCAGACGCGTCATCGGCGACAACCCGTTTGCGGCCTTTTTGGATTGGGACGTCACTTTCTTGTAATCATCGGCGAACCCGATGGCCCCAAACAACACCAGCGCAATCAGTGCAATCCAGCCCGTCGGATTGGCCGGCGGCATAAACAACACGCCCGGAATAACAATGGCCAACAAAACCAATATACCGCCCATGGTTGGGGTGCCGGCCTTTTTCCGATGCGATTCGGGGACGTTTTCACTGATGGGTTGTCCCTTTTTCTGCCATGCGTGCATTGCACGGATAAACGGCCGCCCAAACCCCAGCATCATCAGAAACGCCAACCCAAACGCCGCGGCGAATTGCATCCAACCACTGGCAAAAAAACTGTATCCATGACGTAATAAAAAATCAGTCAGCATAAAAATCCCCTTTCTATGCTGACTATTTTATCACAAAGATATGGCAAAATAAATGTTATTTCGCGTCACAGACAAATGATTCTTCGTCATTTAAAAACATGGACCATTCTTCGCCTTTGCCCCATAATGTGACGGTGATATCGTTCAATACACCCTGGTATTTCGCGCCGGACGCCGCGGTAACACGTTGCAACGTCAACGCATCCCCGTTGATGTTGGCGTTCATCGTATCGCCATCGTCGGCAAATGTCATTTCCACCCGATACCCGCCGCATTGCCGGACCAAGACATCGTCCACCGTTTTTTCACACGCCGCCACCGTCGCCAGCATTAAAACAGACATAACAATTTTCAACATAATAAAAGCCCCCCTTTGGGGGCCATTATATCACAATGCGCATATTAATTTCACATTAAAATATTCCGCCGACAACCGCGCCACCGGCCGTATGACCCGGTTTCGGGGCGGGATTGGGGGATTGACCGGTTTTAAACGCTTCCAAAATAATGGTGCCGGTTGGGTCATCTTTGGCGGCAACGCCACTGCGGCGGTTAACCCGCATAAATGTCAACCCGTCCGGAACGGCAAACGGCTGATTGGGTGTCCCGGCCAACGCCGCGGTCATAAATTCGGCAAACACGCGGGCGGCCATGTGACTGCCGGCGCCACGCCCCAACGGACGCGGCGTGTCATAGCCCAGATAAACACCCGCAATCAAATCCTTGGAAAAACCGACGAACCATACGTCTTTGACATCGTTGGTGGTTCCGGTCTTGCCGGCGATGGTGTGACCGGACACGCGCGCCTGTTTCCCGGTACCGCGTTCCACCGCCCCCTGTAAAATGGACACCATTTGATACAGGCTTTGCGCATCGGACAACGGTTCCGACGACGCCACCACCGCCGGCGGCAATAATTCGTCGTTCCATTCAACCAATTCCGGTGCCGCGCCATCAATGACACGTCCGTATCTGTCTTCGACATAATCGACCAGTTTGGGCTGAACAACATGGCCACCGTTGACAAATGCCGAATATCCCAAAACCAATTTTTCCAGTGTGGTTTCACCCGACCCCAACGCCATGGATAAATTCACATTTTTTAAATCTGGCGGGTATACGCCGAACCGCTGGGCCACTTCGATGGCGTCACGCGCACCGATTTGTTCCACCAACCGCACACTGGGGACATTGCGCGATGTTTCCAGCGCCAGACGCAACGGCACATCACCCAGGAATTTTTTATCGTAATTTTCCGGTTTCCACAGTGTATTGTTTTCGCGCCATCCGACGATGGGGGTATCCTGTAAAATGGCCTGGGGGCTGATGCCGCGTTCCAATGCCGCCAGATACACAAACGGTTTGATGGTCGATCCAATTTGACGCATGGCCTGGGTTGCGCGGTTAAACGAACTGTCTGAAAACGACCGGCCGCCCGCCATGGCCAAAATACGCCCCGTATGCGGATTCATGGCGATAATGGCGCCCTGTAACTTTTCCTGGCGTCCCTGGTTATAGGCATCCAGCGCCCGGTTCAACGCCGCGCTGGCCGCGCGCTGATATTCCGGGACGATGGTTGTTTTGATGTACAATCCCCCGTTATACAGTGTTTCACGCCCGATGCGCCCCAACAATTGACGGCGCACATCTTCGGCAAAGTATTGGAAATCATCTTCCATCTGGGCGGTAAATCCGCTGTTGATATTCAATTCTTCGGCGGCGGCGGCATCTGCTTGGGCCTGGGTAATAAAACCTTCGACCACCATGCGGCGCAAGACGTAATTACGGCGTTCGACCGCTTTGTCCCGGTTATTGGGTGCCTTGGGCAGGGATGCCAGAAACGCACATTCCGCCAGTGTTAATTCCGATACCGGCTTATTAAAATACATCAGTGCCGCCGACCCCACGCCATAGGCACGCGCCCCCAGGAAAATCTGATTCAGATACAGCGTCATAATATGTTGCTTGGAAAACGCACGTTCCAGTTTCAATGCCAGAATTGCTTCCTTTATCTTGCGCGACAGGGTGCGTTCCGACGTCAAAAAGAAATTCTTGGCCACCTGTTGTGTAATGGTCGATGCGCCGGAAAAACCGACATTAAATCCCACCAGACGCGCCGCATTTCCAACCGCCGCGCGGGTGATACCCTGGACATCGATACCGGGATGCGTCCAGAAATTTTGATCTTCGGCGGCAACGAAGGCGTTCACCAGTTGGGGCGGCATATCGACGAAATCGATAAAGACCCGTCGTTCTTCGGCATATTCAATCAGCAACGACCCGTCCGACGCATACAGACGCGTTGCCACCGGCGGGGCATATGTCGCCAATTTCTTGTAATCCGGCAAATCATTGCCGTATATCAGCACCAGTGCCGCCAACGCCGCGATACCGGCGGTAAAGCACCAGAAAATAATGTTTAACAAAATGCGTAAGAATTTTTTAAATTTCATGATGTCATAGTATGGGATAAATATTTCATGAACGCAAGTGCGGCATGCTTATTTTTTCCGGATGATTTTCCACCATTTTTGTGCGGTCGCCGATGTTTTCGACCACAGGGCGGCGGCGTCTTTGCCGACCTGTTGGCCAAAGCTGTCGTTAATACTGCCGCCGATATCTTTGGCGAACTGGGCGGCCTTGGACGCCAGATACGCGACCAAAACCCCAACCAATAACGTTACAAAGAACCCGTCGTTTTCCAACGTCGGCACCGCCGCCGCCAGATTGGAATCCACCACCCCCGACAACAATGCCGCACACAGTGCGACCACCGCCGACAACGATACAAAGAATATGGCCGCATTAATAAAACGCTGAATCTGCTTGTCCAAACTTTCCGCATTAAACAGGGCCAGAAAACCGTTAAATATGTCACCGGCAATGCCTTTGTACGTGGTTTTTCCGATTGTTTCGGCAATCGCGGTAAACGGCAACAACAACACCGCCAAGAATAAATCCGCAATAACCCCCAACGCCATCAGCGCGAATTTCCAAATATTATATATGAAAATCACAACAAATGTCGCACCGACCACAAATGTGAATGCACTGTGCCCGATTCCGGCCACCATCCATTTCCACCCGGCCGCAACCGCGGTATAGAAAAACCCGGACAGACGCGTCGGCACACACAACAAATCCGCGGCGGACGACGCCCCCATCAACATGTTTGTCGGCGCGGACGACGCCACATATTTATGTATCGCCGCACACGTATCGGGCAATGCCGCCCCCGATGCCCCCGACACTGCATTTAAAATCAAATCCGACAGATATGTACCGATGCTGACAACCGGTCCCATAATCCACATAAACAGTTGCCCGGGCCCCTGTTCCAGGATTAAAATCCAGATGGAAATCAAGACGCCCTTTTTCAAGATGTCCGACCACAGTTTTTGCACATTTTGGCCGTCACGCATCATCTGGTATGCTTCGAACATGACCCAAAACGCGTACGCCACAATCAGAAAAATCACCACAAACCGCACCAGTGAATTTTCCAGCACATCCCCAATCAGCGACATTGCCCCCATAAATGCCAATCCAACCTTGGCTTCGACCGGGACATAATCTTTGACCAACACATTTTTTTGAAAGCCGTCTTGGAACTGGGTCATGTCGTGTGTCATGCCGATTTGGAACATTTCCAAGTTATGCGGCGTGGTCCACGCGCCATAATCGCCCACATCGCCGGTCGGCACATTGGCGGTTACGCCATGCGCCCCCGCCCCCAATACCAGAACCATCCCCAGTGCCGATAAAAATTTCCGCATCCATCCACGCATTATTTTTTACCCCCCGCGGCCGCGGCAATTTTTTCAAACAGCATTTTCGGCGTATCCCAAACGCGCCGCCCCAACTGCTTCATCCAGCCCCCAAAATCGAAACTTTCCGCCCCATCTTTGCCCAGGATACCGTCAATTTTCGGACTGATGACATAATAATACAGGAAGAACAGCCCGAACATCAGCATCAGAAATTCCCATCCGTTTCCCATAAAATCGAACGCGCCGGGATATCTGCGTTCCACCGCCGCACGCTGGGCGGTAAAGCAATTCCGGAATTTGTCCGCATCCATTTCCCCATCGGCCAGCCCCACCTGTTCACACGTTTTAAATACATTCATAACGGACAAAGTCTGGGCATCGGTCGCCGCCGGACGCGCGCCCATCATGGGCGGTAAAATCGCACTGTACCCGTCAACCGGACCGGGGAACGATGCATCGGCGGCATATGAAATCGTTGCGTATAAAATTAATACTTTTAACGTAATGGCCACAATGCGCACGGCCGATTTGACCAACATGTTAATCGCCCCTTTGACCAGACCGTCGGCCATGGACCAGACGCCTTCGAATGCGGACGCCGCCAACAGCAATGGCAAAAAGATAATGATAAACACCAATTTGAACACCACGGACAAGACCTGGAAAAACAAATCGAATCCGATAATCAAAAACAATATAATCAGCGCCAATCCCGCCAACCACGTAAATGCGCCGCCGCCCATCCCCAGCCACGCATAATTCATCATGGCAAATCCGCCCGCCGCCCCCGCCAGCATCACGGCATTTAAATTGCCCATCACGCACATAAACGGTTTCAGCACCGGGTTCAACACATCGTCGGTGGTAATCGGTGCGCCGCACTGGGCGCTGTCATTGACACCGGACGCGGCCATGGATAATTCGGCCCCCACCAGCAAAACCGGTGTCACCGTAATATTGGTCACAGTGCGCAATGCGGTCGTCCCGCCCATCCCCAATGCGCCCATCAACGCCCCCACAATCATGACACGGGCGCCTTGTTTCCAGACCTTGTCAAACCAGGGCTGAAAATCCAGTTTCTTTTCTTTGCCATCCGCACTGGCCGTCTGGGCGGCGGCGTCATACAAATATTTCGCCGTGTGGATAAACAGAAAAACACCAAATCCAATGGCCATAACAATCCACAGATTGTCCACCATCACGGTCCAAAACTGCTGGGCCGCCATACCGATGGCGGCAAACAATTGCTGGATATAACCGCACAGAAAACATCCGTTAACCGTGGCAATATCCCCGCCACCGGCCCCGATGGCGGTTAAAAATCCGGACATGCTGGTGTACGTCAGACTGGCCCCGCCAATGGATGCAGACAGATACCATATCCCCACCCCCAGCGCAATGGCCCCCATAATCAAACGCACGGCAATCATAATCAGTTTCGCTTTCAGCATTTATTTCTTGTCCGCTTTTTCCCCACCGTCGGCAATGGTTTTGCCCACTTTTTTAACGGTATCGACAACGACCTTGGTCAAATTTTCCGCATTGGTTGCCAATTCTTCGCTTAATTTGTTTTCGACCCCGACATTGAACGTGTCCAGAACCATCTTGGTCACCTGGCCGCCCAGACCTGTGATGAAATTCACGACATAGACCAACACCACGCACCCCATCAGTGTCAATGCCGCCAAATTATCGTCGGACAAATCTGCCGCGAACACATCGCCGTTCGTAATCAGATGCATCAATTCGCCCACATCCCCGCCATGCGCGGTAAAGAATTTGGCGATAATCACCATCACAACCGTATACGTCAACACCCCCGCCGCCAGGGCGACAATGGCATTAATAACCTTCTTGAACTGGCCGACCCCGACATTTTTCCCCAGATTTTTCATCCATCCCGGCACGCCGTCACCCCGGAACACAAACAGCACCAGCGACAACGGAAAGAAAAACGCAAAGAACGTCATCGCCACAATAATATCGGCAAAATAAAAGCAAAATCGCACGAATAATTTAAAGAACCCATACACCAAATACAATCCCATAAAGAATATGATGATGTGTTTCAGCAATGCCCCCACCCCCAGGATGGCGCGCCATGTAAACGCACTGTCCATAACCGCGATACCCAGTTTGATATAGGCCTGGAATTGTGTAATCGTGGTTTTCATCAGCAATATGATGGTATCGCGCAATTGGGGCCGATAAAATCCGGCATCCGACATCGGCATGGGTTGATATGTCACTTTTTCATTAATGGTATCGGTGTTCATTTGCACGACGCTTTGCGTATACGTCAATGCAATATCCGCCACCGGTTCGAACGTCACTGTTGTGACGAATCGGGGCAACATCACCCCCATTGCCAAAAACGTCAGCGCGAACAACGAACTGATAATCACCGGCTGGACCGATTTTTTATACCACGGGTCGGGCATACCGCCCTTGATATTCTGCCATACGGCATTCAATGCAAAGAACGCAAACAGCACGCAAAACACAATCATGCAAAAGAATGCAAATTGGCGATACACCCCGGCCGCGGCCATGGACACCACCTGGAACAGGCGGTCAAACACCGGGCAGCCCCAACACTGCACCGCGCCATCGACCAAAGGATTGACCCACGTATTCATTTCTTTTTAATCCACCCGGCGGCCTGGCCGATTTTCTTGCCCCAGTCACCGGCGCCGCGCCATATGGTTTTGGTGTCTTTGGTGACCTGGTTATACAAGCCGTCCATGCCGGACGTATATTTTTTCAATTGGGCGCGCGTGCGTTCAAAAATCTGGACCATTAAATAGAACGTCAATATCGCCGACAACCATAAAATCGAATGCGGGCCAAATCCCATGGTGCCGTTTGCCACCTGGGGGACATTGGATGTGGCGGCGCCACCGGCCGCAACCACAAACACCGACGAATTCCATTGGAACAACGCGCGGATAACCGCGATATTAACGCACAAAATAAACGCACAGGCAATCATGGTGACGACCAATTGCTGTAACGCCTTGACAATTCCGGAAAATGCCGGCCATATATCGAACCATTTATCGGGATTTTTGGGTTTGACCACCCATACCAAGACCTGGAACGGGTACAATATCAACGCCATGCCGAAATTAAATATGCCCTGGATAATCAACAGTGCCATAAACAAATTACACCCGACGAATGTCGTTATCAGTAAAATTCCCGTAATTAAATTCAGAAAATCTTCGCCCCCATGCGGTATCAGTGTCAACAACCCGCGCAATCCGCGATTAACGAAATCAAATCCCTGTTTAATCACCTGGTTGTTGGCATGGGACAGGTCGGATACCGGCTGGACCAGAAACGCACAGCTTTCCGCACTGATCCATCCCTGGGCGATGACATCGGGCGGACATTCGATACGCGGGGCGGGCGCGCCCGGTGCGGCCACGGCATTGCTGATTTGTTCGGTATATATCGCCCCCAATTGCAGGAACGGATTCACCACCCATTCGGTGACATAGACCGGTTTAATCTGCAACAAAATGGTCGCCGCGATAATGGCGCGCAGGGCGGGCTTAAACATATTTTCCGCGATGGATGTGCCGGTGGCCTTGCCATCCCACATTTCACCGCCGCCCGAAAAACCAAAGAATCCCAGCCAATCTTTTGGGAAATACATCTTGACCAGATACAGCCCCATCGTCAGCCCCAAAAATCCCCAGATTAAGACATAGATAATCCCGCGGCCGCCGCCCACAAAGAAATCATACGCCCCCGTTGCGACCGCCATCAACGCGTCCAACACCATCGGCACAAACGGTGCCAAATTCAGTGCATCAACAATTCCCCATGCGGCATGGGCCGGCGCGGCAACAATAATCCCCCCCAGCGCGACCAACGCCGCCCCGGCAAATCTGTGACAAAACCGCGATGCAACCAGACTCATTCCCCCGCATTTATCTTTATTGATTTCAATTATATCACATTTGGGACAAAATATGATATACTTAAATGGCAATGACCCGGTTAAAAAAGTTTTGGATTGTGTTTTTATCCTTTCTGCCGTTTGGGGCGGGGGCGGTGGCGCCACTGGTCGTCGGCGGGATAGCGGGCCTGGGGGTTATTGCCGGATTTTCCATTTACCGCACGACCGCGCCGGTCAATATGGCCGATGCGATGAATTTCTTTTCCACATGCTGGACATGCCAGATGTTTTCCGACATCATGGCCACCATGTCCAATTTGCTGCCGCGGGCATACCACGCCATTGGAACCGTGATTATCCCGTTTACCGCCGTATTGACGGCAATCTGGTTTGCATGGCAATTGGTGTCGGGATATATCAATGCGCGGGTGGACGACCCATGGACCATCAGCACGAATTTCGGCAAACATTTGATTAAGCTGACCTTTGTCATATCATTGTTGGCGTTTCCGCTGCCCCGCTTAATCACCCAGGTGGCCATTGAACCCATTTTTAACGTGGGCCTGTCGCTGAACCGGATTGTCGCCGGCAACGATAAATTTGCCGAATGCGTTGTGGCAACCGCCATCGCCGACCCGGTGACGGTGGATTCCCAATCGGCGGCGCGTGGTGCATTTTCACCGCGTCTGCGCCATAATCTGGCGTGCGAATTGGCCAACGTCCATCAAATGACCGGATTGGGCATGACGGTGGGATGGACCATGTTAAACATGGCGTTTAACGAAAAATACATGCACAAAATCATGTGGAACGTGCCGATTTTCCCGAATCTGCCCATATTGTTCGCCGGCCTGTTGATTATGACGCTGTTCTTTTTTGCATTATTGCCGATACCGCTGTATTTTCTGGACGTGTTTATCACCCTGTCGATGGATTTGATTATGTTGCCGCTGTTTTTACTGGGGTGGTTGTTTGGGGGCTGGTCGATTATCCCCGGCGGGGGCGGCAAATCGATTCAGGCCATCATCAACGACGTGGTGCGCGCCACGGTGGGCATTGCACTGGTCGGGGTATTTCTGACATTTTCAATCATGTTTTTAAATTCCGTATTCGGCAGCTGGTCCGGGGCATCGGCATTGGCGGCGGCGATTGCCACGGGCGATTCGACGATTTTGATGGACGGTCTGATGATGCGCAACGACAGTTTGATTACAATTGTGCTGATGGGGCTGTTTATTGCGATGTTTATGTCGATGATTCCCGCGCTGGTACGGACTTTGTTCAACATAGAAATATCCCAGACCACATATGAAAAGACCAAACAGAACCTGGACACATTGTGGAAAAACCTGAAAAAATGGTACGGGGCGATAAAAAAATAAAAAATCAAGTGCTTTATTTAACGGCCCCCACTTTTTTGTATCATCCGATTCTGATATAATTCACATTGATGAAAACGTTTCCGATTCTTTATTGGCCGCGCAAGACAAAGGACGACGCCGATTATCAGTTGGCGCGTAAAACGATAAACAGCGCATGTGGCATGATGCCGGAAATTATCACCGACGATTTGGATTTGGCGGGCCTGTTTTCGGCCAACCCCGATGCGACGGTGTATTACCCGGTATTTTGTGAATCGACCGGTTGGTGGGGTGAATTATTGGGCGCGGGCGCGGTTGTCACGGACAAGGTGATTATATCCCCCGAATGCCAATTAATGGTAATACGCCACGAAGACCGGGCGCGTTGCCGCGGCGGAATGCAATTATTGGCGGCGGAAATCTATCCGGCCAGCGGATTTTTCAAGAAAATGAATTCCGGGATTGCGACGGTTGCGGACATGTTGGCGACGGACGCGGGAACGATACTGGCGCTGTTTTCGGGCCGGAACCAGTCCCAGTTTATCAACGTACTGGAATCGACGGGCAATTCATATTTGGGCTGTATCGGCCGGTATTAATACATGGGGGACGCGGGGCGACCCTTTAATAATGCTTGATTTCCTGAAAATTAAGGGTATAATTCGCGGGCTAAAAAATAATAAAAGGGTAAAGTTATGAAACAAGGCATTCATCCCGAATATCATGAAATTAATGTCACCATGACGGATGGCAAAACTGTAAAAATGTATTCTTCGGTCAAAAAAGACCTGGTTCTGTCGACAGACAACCTGAACCATTCCGCATGGACCGGCCAGCGTAACAACGCCGGGGACAAGGGTCAGCGCGCAGCGGAATTCAAATCCAAATTCGCCGGCTTTAACTTCTAAATTATCATCGGTCGGACGGGGGGATACGCGCATGGAATTGTTGATAAAGGGTTCGTCAGAATTAAACAAAATGTTTGCGGCATTGCAGCGGACTGCGTCCGGTCTGCGCCGCGATTTTGGCGAAGTGGAAAATTTACAGCAATCCCTGCGTGGGGCGCGTGATTTCGTGGCCAAGGCCGCAAACCGCATCGAAGAAAGTATTTTAAACGACCTGTTGCTGGTGCGTCCCGCGGCGGGATTGTTGACCCCGAACGTAACACGTGATGGGGACGGCCGCGATGAATTCGTATTGGCATTGTCGGGGGCGTCGAACTTTGTGCGCGCCAACCCGCATTTTGCAATTTCATTGGCATTGCGGTCGAACGATGAAACAAAAATCGCATTGGTTTATTCCCCGATTGATGAACGTCTGTATTATGCCGAACGCGGCGCGGGCGCATATGCGTTTTCGGCATTTCATTCGGCCAAGATTCGTGTTTCCAATTTGTCGAACCCGGACGATTTGACCGTCGCCGTCAACACGGCATCGCCCCGCCCCATTGCCGCCGGCAATGTACGCCAAACGGGATGCCCGGCATTGGATTTGGCATGGGTTGCGGCGGGTAAATTGGACGCATTTGTATCCGACCCGTTGGATTATGCAGAAATCGCCGCGGGCGAATTGATTCTGGCCGAATCGGGCGGCACACTGGATATGGGGGCGGATTTAATCGCCACCAATGGCCGGGTTGAATTATAAAAATCCCCCGCATGGGGGATTTTTTTATCCCCATTGTCATTGCGAGCCATCGGCGAAGCAATCCAGTAATAAAATCCCCCATTCCGGGGGATGGCATTATAAATTATCGCGGCTGCGTTTTATCACCAGCAGTGCAAACGCCCCGTGAAAGAAACGGCGCAGCGTCCCTTCGGCAAACAGGTCGCGCCCACGTTCACATTTCTGATAATCTTTCTTGTTCATTTTCAGTAATTTTGCCGCGTCGGCCACACTGATTTTCAAATGTTGGCGCGCGTGGCGCATGATATTGCCATAATAATTGGCATCGATTAATAATTTTGCCATAGTTTTCATCTCCTTGTGTTAAAAAAACACCACCCAAAACATTTGGGTGGTTGGAGGTTCAAAGCTATTACATCAATAGTGTGATTTATTCAATATATTCATCACCCTCCAACCAACGGTCGGAGTTTAACGTCATTTTCACGACGGATGTAAAGGGCTTTGATACCCTACACCGGTTTCCCAATGCGTGTAAATTATATCGCACCCCACGCGAAGTTTCAAGGAATTTAAATTTATTGGTGTGGGGGTTGATTTACTGGATTGCCACGCGCGCTACGCTTACTCGCAATGACAAAGGAGATGCAGTGCCAAGCAATTCAACACCATTGTCAGTGCGAGTGCAGTGACGCAATCCAGTGAATGGTGGTCTGTTCCTTATTATCTGGATTGCTGCGCTATACCGGCGCCCCGCAATGACAAAGGAGATACAGTGCCAAGCAATTCAACACCATTGTCATTGCGAACGCAGTGACGCAATCCAGTGAATAGTGGTCTGTTCCTTATTATCTGGATTGCTGCGCTATACCGGCGCCCCGCAATGACAAAGGAGATGCAGTGCCAAGCAATTCAACACTATTGTCATTGCGAGCCATCGGCGAAGCAATCCAGTCGGTTATGCCGCGCGGATGCGCGTACCACCCACCCCCATAAAAAATCCCCCATCCGGGGGATTTTTTGATTATTTGTTCGGAATAATCTTGATTTCAACGCGACGGTTTTGCTGACGACCGGCGGCGGTGTCATTCGACGCAATCGGATTGGACGGGCCCATACCCATGACTTCGAAACGATTGGCCTTTACCCCCTGGCCCTGTAAGTATGCGGCAACGGCACTGGCGCGCTGTTTGGACAATGTCATGTTATACGCGTCGGTCCCGGTGTTGTCGGTGAATCCCATTACCATCACGGTCGAATTGCTGTATTTATTCAAAACCTTGGCCACGGAATTCAATGTCGCATAAAATCCGGCATTGATATCCGCAGAATCTGTTTTAAATGTGATATTGCCCGGCATAATTAAACGAATGCTGTCATCGGTGCGTTCCACGCCAACACCGGTGGACGCCAATTCGGCGCGTAATTCAGCTTCTTGGACATCCAGATAATATCCAACGCCGCCGCCAACCGCTGCACCCGCCAAACCACCAACAATGGCACCGGTGCCACTTTTTTTCGCGACCAATGCGCCCGTTGCCGCACCCGTCGCCGCACCGATGGCGGTGCCCCATACGGCCTTGGACGTTTGGGATTGACCGGTATACGGATTGGTTGTCGTGCACGCGGCCAGCATCGCTGTCAACGCACATAATGTAACAAATTTTTTCATAAGCATAAACTCCCTTTGGCTGTGAAACTTATTCTATACCATTTTGACACATTTTACAAAATATTTAATCAAAAATACCTTGCACAGAAAAATGTTTTGGGATTACCATCACATTGAATTCAACAAGGAATGTAAAATGAAAACCAACAAAATATTCTGCCTGACCCTGGGGTTCGTGTTGGCGGGATGCGGTTCTTTTCCGCACAGCCCCAGCCAATATACAACCAGCGCGGCCGCAACACACTTTGATGGCGAATTGTTCAATGACTTTGCCAAGGGGGCAATTGTTCTGTCCGCACAAAACCATTTGGGCGCAAACTATACCATATACAATTACATGACCATTTACAGCGTGGATAACCCGGACATAAAATACGACCTGAAAATGAAAAATAACCAGCCCCAGATTGTCATGCTGTCCCCGGGGAAATACAAACTGACGGATATCAGTTTCTTTGGTTCCATGAACGCGGGGAACATGCACTTTCAAACCGATTTGGATTTGGGGGATAAATTCTTTGCCGAATTTTCCATCGCACCGGGGGCGGCCGTCTATGTCGGGAATCTGCGGACCACAACCCGTTATGGCAAACGCGAAGGCGGCGGTTTATTCATGTCCAGCACCAAAACACCCGTCACCGCCACCGTCGAAGCCATAGATGATTTCGACAAACTGCCGACACAGACAAAAAAAGACATCGAATCAAAATTCAGCGGCAAATTGAAAACCCAATTGTTAAACGTCGAACATAACACCAAAGGAAATTAATCATGAAAAAAATATTTGTACTGTTGACGGCGTTCACCATGGCGGCATGTTCCACCGTTATCGGGCAACGCACGGATGCCACCGCCATTGCGTCCGGCGCATCGCGCACCGATGTGCGGGCAGCGTTGGGTTCCCCGACCGCGTCGTATAAAAACGGCGGCGATGACGTATGGGATTATGATTACACCCGCGCCAGTTTTAATTTCTGGTATGCGGTTCCGTTTGTCGGCATGTTCACAAACCCGTATCATTACACACGTGAAACGTCCCAGTTCACATTTGATGACAACGGCGTCAAATCGGTCAAGACGTTCAAAAAATCCGGCAGTATCGACAGCGATAACAGCCTGAAATAAAAAAACGCCCCGGTGGGGCGTTTTTTTTAACGGGTGCGCGGCATCAATTTGTGGCGCAATGTGTCGGCCGGATATGTCACAACCGTATCCGGTGCGGTGGCCGGGCGCGCGCGCACATCGGATGGCGCCGGGGTGGCGGGGGCGCCATGTTCATCATTGCCCAACCGGCCGTGCAACGATAAAACAACAACCGTCAATATCGCCCCAATCAGGGACGTTTCCAATAATTCATACCAATCATTTTTTTTCATGTTTTTTCCTGTAAAAAATCCGCACGAAATGCGGATTAATCTTGGTGGGTGTTGAGGGACTCAAACCCCCGACCCTCTCGGTGTAAACGAGATGCTCTAATCAACTGAGCTAAACACCCAAAGCCCCCCCGATTATAACAGAGTTTTTTCATATTGCAATATTAAAAAACACCGCATATGCGGTGTTTTTTTATTCCGGCATCGGCATTCCGGCGGTGGCTTCGCCCATGATGCGGTCAATGGTGGTGTCGGCCTTGGCCTTGGCATCGTTGAACGCGGTTTTGATGATTTCGGCCACGTCCGCCGCGCCGCGCGTTAAAATCGCCGGGTTAATGGTCAAATTCAACAAATCGTATTTGCCCGACATTTCCACGATGCAATCGCCGGCACCGGCCAATCCCTTGACACTGGTTTTCGCCAACAAATCTTGGGCGGCGGCCACTTTGTCCTGTAATTCTTTGGCCTGTTGCATCAATGTATCCATATCCATTTTTATTCCCCCATGTTTTTATAATCGCATGGGGGCGCGATAAACGCGCCCCCCGTGTGGTTGTTACGCCTTTTTCACTTCGGCGCCGGTCTGTTGGTCAATACCAACCATCGACAGACGGGTTTTACCACGTTTGTCCACGCCCAGGTATTTGACAAAGACTTTGTCGCCTTCTTTTAATTTGGCATCTTCAATCTTGGCCAGACGTTCGCCGGTGATTTCAGAAATGTGAACCATCGATTCAAACCCGTTCATGATTTTCACAAACAGACCGAAATCTTTGACCCCGGACACTGTGCCGGCGTAAATCACGCCCACTTCCGGTTCGGCGACGATGTCTTTGATGCGGGCGATGGCCGCGTCGGCATCTTCGCGGGATACGGCCATAATTTTAACCGTACCATCATCCGACAGGTCAATTTGGGTATTTGTTTCACGGGTCAAAGCCTGAATCACGCTGCCGCCTTTGCCGATGACTTCACGAACCTTTTCCGGGTTGATTTTCATCGTGTATGACTGGGGCGCGTATTCGGACACTTTGTCACGCGGGGCCTTAATCGCCTTTTCAATTTTGCCCAAGATGTGCATACGGCCGTCTTTTGCCTGGGCCAGGGCACGTTCCATGATTTCAAATGTGATGGATGTGATTTTGATGTCCATCTGCAACGCCGTGATACCGCGGTCGGTACCGGTAACCTTGAAATCCATATCGCCCAGATGGTCTTCGTCACCCAGGATGTCGGTCAGAATGGCGTAATCATCACCTTCCTTGATCAAACCCATGGCGATACCGGCAACCGGACGTGTCAACGGCACACCGCCGTCCATCATCGCCAATGTCGCGCCACATGTGGTCGCCATCGACGAAGAACCGTTCGATTCCAGAATATCGGACACAACGCGAATGACATAGTCAAACTGTTCGCGGGTCGGCACCATCGGGTGCAGCGCACGCCACGCCAGATTTCCATGCCCCAGTTCGCGGCGCGACGGGGATTTCAGCCCCTTGCATTCGCCAACGGAATAACCCGGGAAATTATAGTTCAAGAAGAAATCTTTTTCTTCGGACCCGTCCAGGGATTCAATCGGCAACGCGTCTTTGCCGCCACCCAGTGTCAACGACACCAATGCCTGGGTTTCACCACGTGTGAACAACGCAGACCCATGTGCGCGGGGCAAAACGCCCAATTCGATTTCAATCGGACGCACCGTTTTGTTGTCACGGCCGTCGATACGGGGACGACCCGCCAAGATATTGCCGCGCATAATGCGTGCGGTAATGTTTTCGACAATTTCATCCGCCCATGATTCCAATGTGGATGTGGCCAATGTGGTTTCCGGGAACAATTCTGCAATGCGTGCCTTGGCCGCGGTGTGAATTTCGGACAGTGTATCCAAACGGACCAATTTTTCTTTGATGCCCAGCGCAGATTCGATATCGCCGGCAAACCGTTCAAAGTCCGATTCCATTGCGATGTATTCCGCGGATTTGGCCGGGACATCCCATGCGGCTTTGCCCGCCTGGGCTGCCAATTCGTTAATTGCGGCGATAACGGCCTGTTGCGCGTCAAAACCGAATTTGACCGCGCCCAATGTGGTCGCTTCGTCCAATTCACCGATTTCGGATTCAACCATCAAAACCCCGTCTTTGGTGGCGGCGACAACCAAATCCATTTCGGATTCTTCGACAACCTTTTTCGACGGGTTCAAGATATATTGGCCATCCATGTACCCGACGCGGGCCGCACCAATGGGCCCCTGGAACGGGACACCCGACAACGCCAACGCCGCAGACGACGCAATCATGGCCAAAATATCGGGCTGATTCTTTTTATCATACGAAAAGACTTGGGCAATGATTTGCACCTTGTTCTTGAATGTTTCCGGGAACAGCGGGCGAATCGGGCGGTCAATCAAACGCGCCGTCAATGTTTCGGCGGTCGATGCCTTGCCTTCGCGGCGGTCACGCGACCCCGGGATACGACCGGCGGACGCAAACTTTTCCTGGTAATCAACGGTCAAGGGAAAGAAATCTTGTCCTTCGACGGCGGATTTTTCCGCGCATACCGTTGCCAAAACCATTGTCCCGCCCATCGTGGCCAAGACCGACCCGTTGGCCTGTTTCGCCATGCGGCCCGTTTCCAAACGCAGTGTTTCATCCCCATACGGGATTTCAACGGCGATTGGATTATTCAGATGCGTTTTATCATCTTTGTTAAATAAACCAAATAACATTTGTTATACTCCATTTTACGTTAAACCGTGCGCCGCAGAAAAATTATTCGTTTCTGGGTTCTGGCGGGTCATCAAACACAGAAATGAACAATTTCCCACGCGCACCCTGTAATTATAGAGCATTATCACGCGTTTGCAAATAATTTCATGTGGATTATTTCGATATCTGGACAAATTGTTTGGCAACTTTCTTGATGCCTTTGTCCCGGAACGCGATGGTCAATATGTCCCCATCAGATTCAATAATAACGCCGCGCCCCATTTCGGTATGCAAAACCAATTTCCCAACCAGATTTTCACTGCGCACGGGCGCGGGCCGGGGCCGCGGGGCATTGCCATACGATTGTTCGATTCCGCGTGTCCGCAGACTGCGCATCGCGCCCATCCCGACACCCTGGAACGTCAAGAATTGCGGGTCCATTTCGGCAATAAATCGGCTGGGGGCGTTGTATTTGCGTTCGCCGAACACCATGCGCGACATGGCATTACTGATAACGGCGCGAACGCGGCCGCGCGTCACCGCAACATATGCCAGACGGCGTTCTTCTTCCAGGGCCCCTTCGTTTATCGCCATTTCGTTGGGGAAAATCCCGTCTTCCCATGCGGGTAAAAAGACCGTATTGAATTCCAATCCCTTGGCCGCGTGGATGGTCATAATGCTGACCGCGTTGGTGTCGCCGGCGGTTTCCGTATCGTTGTCATCGGTCATCATCAATGCCGCATGTTCCAAGAATTCCGCCATGGTGTCATATTTGGATATGACGTTGGTAATTAATTCTTTGACATTTTCAATGCGTTCGGGGGCGTCTGCATCCTTGGCATCGCGCCACATTTTGATATACCCGGATTTTTCCAGCAATGTTTGCGCCGCGTCCGCGGGGCGCATCGCGTCCCAGTCAAAATCAAACGCCGCCAAAAATTCATCTGCCGCGGCGCGCTGTTTTCCCGCCAATGGCGCCGCACGCAATCCCACCATTAAATTCGCACCATATCCGCGGATTTTCGCAATTGCCGACGGGCCGAATCCACGACGCGGCTTTGCAATGACGCGCAAAAATGACAAATCATCAAACGGATGGACCAACAACCGCAGATACGCAATCGCATCCCGGATTTCCATTCTGTCATAAAACTTGGTCGCGCCAATCAATCGGTATGGAATGCCGCGGGATGTAAATTCTTCTTCGAACAGGCGTGACAAACTGCCCGCGCGAATTAAAACGGCAAAGTCCGAATATTTGTTGTCGGCATTACGCCCGATGGTGTCGGCGATGGCGCGCGCTTCGTCCCAATCGGTTGGCACCGTCAACACATAGACCGGGTCCCCCGCATCCACCCCGGGCGCGGGATGCAAATCTTTGCCCAGACGCCCCGCGTTATGCCGGATTAATGAATTGGCCGCCCCCAGAATATTGGCCGACGACCGGTAATTTGTTTCCAGACGAATAATCTGGGCATTTTCGTATGTTTTATCGAAATTCAAGATATGTTTAATTTCCGCCCCGCGCCACGAATAAATCGATTGATCATCATCCCCGACACAGCAAATATTCTGGGCGCCACCGGCGGGCGTTAACATCGTTAAAAACTGCATCTGTGCGCCGTTGGTATCTTGAAATTCATCGACCAGGATATAGTGAAACTGACGCTGATACTGTTCCAAGATATCCGGTGCCGTGTCAAACAATTCCAAAACTTTCAAGATAATGTCGCCAAAATCGACGGCATTCAACCGCGCCAATTCGGCGTTATACGCATCATAAATTTCGCCCATGCGCCCGCCCAGATGGGTGGCGGCATCCAATCCTTTGTCCTTAATCCCGGAAATTTTTTCAACCCATGTGGCGGGGTTATATTCTTTTGGGTCCAACCCCATTTCGGCAAATATTGTTTTCAAGACAGCCTTTTGATCATCTTCGCCGTATACCAAGAAATCACGACGCAATCCCGCCCGTTCACAATTATATCGCAAAATGCGCAAACAGACCGAATGAAACGTGCCGCACCAAATATCGGCGGCCGACCATGCGCCGCCCCCCATCTGCCCCAGGCGGTTTTTCATTTCATTTGCCGCCTTGTTCGTGAACGTCAGGGCCAAAATCTGCCACGGCATGGCCAATCCCATGTCCAATATGTACGCGATGCGTGTGGTCAACACGCGCGTTTTTCCGGTTCCCGCCCCGGATAACACCAACAGCGGCCCATCGGTCGTTTCCACCGCCAATCGTTGTTGCACATTAAGATTTTCTAGCATTAAATTCACGAAGTCATTATAATGCCAAAAACGCAACATAGCAAAAGTTTATTTAACCCCGGGACAGCGCGACATGAAACGAATCATCTGCTTTGACATTGAAACGACCGGATTGGATTATGCCCGCGGTGACCGGTGCATTGAAATCGGTGCGGTGGAAATCATCGACGGCAAATTGACCGACCGCACATTTCATGAATATATTAATCCGGACGGCAAAATCATTCCGCCCGACGCATACATGGTTCACAAAATTTCCAACGCATTTTTGGAAGACAAACCGAAATTCGCCGCCGTGGCCAAATCTTTTTTGGATTTTATCGGCGACAGCCCCATTGTGGCGCACAACGGTTTGGATTTTGACTTTCCATTTATCAATTATGAATTGGCGGCATGCCGTATGCCGCAAATCCCCCGCGCCCAGCAATTTGATTCATTGGTTATTGCGCGCAACCGGGTGTTTGGTCCCAAAAGTTATACTTTGGATGTTTTGGCCAAATGGTATGGCATTCCGCTGACGGCGCGTGCGGACGCGCACGGGGCGTTAATCGATTCGGAAATCCTGGCCAAGGTTTATTTGGAATTGGAAAACACGGCCCCCGCCCCGGACATCAGTGAAATCATCGCCCAGCAACATGCGGCATTGGCAAAACATACCAAAGACACCAATTTCCCCCGCCGCACATTCCGGCCCCATGACGAAGAATTGGCCGCACACAACGCATTTATGGAAAAAATCACGGCATAAATTTGTTAAAAAAATCCCCGCAAATGCGGGGATTTTTATTACGTGGCCTTTTTCTTACAGGCCGTACCTTTAATTTCTGTACCCACCGGGCATGTGGCATAACACTGATTATTATACGAATAATAACCGCTGCGGCATTTACAATGGTCATTGACGTATCCGTTGCTGTCGGCTGTCCCCTGCTCCGCGGCATAATCCGAATTATCCGGGCACAATAACGATTGATAAAACATTTCGGAAATGTTTTTGATACAGTCAGCGTCATTATACGTACCGTCATCATTTTTCGGGCACGATTTGGTATCGTTTGCAAACACCGCATACGCGCATGTCAACGCCACATTGTGGCACGCCCCCGTCATCACACGATAAATGCTGTCGACACTGGCGACGTTCGACCAGGCATTAACCTGGGTCACCTGTTGATTATAACATGTGGCGATTTCGGTCATACATGTTGACGCATAATCAGAAATGATTTTCCGTTGGGCGGCCTGGACATTGACCATGGCGCGCTGGATATAGCTGACGACAACATCATTGTACGGTTGGTACGTATCGTTTTTATATGTGTATTGTTGACATTTATCCAATACCGCACGGCACAGCCCGTTGTCAGAAACCTTTTTCCCGGTGCCGATTTTATCCAGCAAATACCGCGCGATGCACGCACCGTCGTTGTTTGTGCCCTTTTTTTTATCCGCAGGCGGGGCGATACATGCACTGGTCGTCAAAGACTGCGTACTGGCATTGGCCAGGTATGTGGCATCAATATTGGCGTTGCTGTAATTGGTCGGGTCCATAAATTTGGTGATATGGGTGATATTCTGCCCCAGGACGACATTACCATTTTCATCAATATATTTCTTGGTCGGGTCCAGACATTTGACATAATTTTCACCGCACACCATATCATCGGTCATGCACGTATCCAGTGCCGCGATACACCCCTTGGCATCGTATTGGTTTTTGTTTTGCAACACGGCCAGTCGCGCCTTTTGCAGCATCAGGTTCGCACTGCGCACATTGGATTTCAATGTGTCGTTCATCTTGCTTAAACCCTGTTCATACGCCAGGCAATCTTTATCAATGGCCAAATCGTAATTGGCGGTAATTTGCTGGGACGTGGCCCCGACATCTTTGCATTGTTTCAAGATGGTGTTACACCGCTTTTTGGCGGCATTGTACAAATCGGCCCCGCGCATATTGGATAAACTGGACGAATTGTTGTTCAAGAAATCCAGATTGAACAAATCGCTGCTGTCGGAAGAAAAGTCCAAATCCAAATCCAGCCCCGAAAAAGAATCCCCCGAATAATAAGACGTCGAACTGGTCGGGTCTTTTATCATATCTTCGATTTGTTGCAACATGTTGCGCGATTCGGTCGTGTCGCGTTGCCCCGCCAGGGCTTCTTCGGCCTCGGTCGCGGACATGATGGCGCGAATTTCATCGGCGGACAATCCGATATATCGGATACGCTGGGCAACTTCGTTCAATTGGGTATTGGCATCTTTGACGGCCGATTCCACCTTGGTATATCTGGACAGGTTCGACGAACAGCTGCACCGTTTTTGATTGGAATCGATAACCGCACAGAACTGGTCCATGCAATCGTTATACTGTTCCTGGCACGATTTGTTTAATTCGGCCGTCTGTTCCAGACGTTCTTTGGCATCTGCAATTGTTTCGCGGGTGGTCACGGCGGCGCGTGTTTGTACGGCGCGCACTTCGGATGCAACATTCGATCCGGTTTGGACACCCGTATTGCCGATGGTGGCGCGGCCGCCCACTTCGGCCGTGCTGGGGCGTAATGTCACGCCGGCACGACGCACCGCGGCGGTGTTGTTAATGCTGGCCGCACTGACGCGGGCGTTACGCCCGACGGTGCTGACCGCGGCATCCAAATTGTCACGTGCCGATGTGGCGTTTGCCGGTGCAACCGACCGGGAATAACCGGTGGTGGTGCGGGTGTTCCCACTGCCACGGGATGTTGGTGTTACATCGGTGGCGGTGGTGGCAACCGTGCGTGATACCGTGGCCGTACGCGATGGCGTCACAGTGGTCGTGGTCGTCGCCGCAATTGGTGTTGCAACGGGCGCATCCGCGGTGGCGGTGGTGGTTGCGCCGGTTTCGGTCGCGTCCCGCTTAATCGGGGTACGGGCGGCCACCGCCGTGCGGGCGACCGTCGCATCCGATGTGCCGGATGTATTGGTATTATTATTGGATGTGGGCAAACTGCGCGATGGCGTAACCGCCGCGGCAAATCCGCCGGACGCGCATAACGTCATCAAGAATAAACAGGTTGCAACCTTTTTCATTATGAATAAATTATATCATAACTTGCCCAGATGGGAAAGATGAAATTACGCGCAAAAAAAAATCGCATTCCGCCCCGCGCGACCGCCCCCGGGAATCCCCCGCGGGGGATTTTTTTGTTTGCCCCCCGCGGGTGCGCGGGGATAAAAATTTACTGGATTGCGTCACTGCGTTCGCAATGACAAAGGGGATGCAGTTCCTGGATGTTAAACACCCTTGTCATTGCGAGCCACGGCAGTGGCGCGGCAATCCAGAAAACACACCGGATGATTTAAATTCCTTGAACATTCCCGTATAATGCGATATACTGGACATGCATTGGGAATCCGGTGCGGGGTGTAAGAACCTCTCCAAGTGTCGGAAACGACAAAAAATATTTACTCCACATTGGTTGGAGGGTCGTGATATATATAAATAAACGACACTATCTTGGATAGTTCTTAACCTCCAACCACCCAAATGTCTTGGGTGGTGTTTTTTAATGAAACAATGGAGTTAAAACTATGGCTAAATTATTAATCGATGCAAACTACTATGGCAACATTATGCGATGCGCGCGGCAACACCTGCGCATCAGTGTGGCGGACGCCGCGGCACTGCTGAAAATGAGCAAGAAAGATTATCAGCGATGCGAACGCGGGGATGATTTGTTTGCCGAAGGCACGCTTCG
>JAIDWS010000012.1 GCA_029059055.1 Alphaproteobacteria bacterium | reverse complement strand
TTGAAAAGATGTTTATGAATATAATTTTTTAAAACCGTTTTCAATTTTTCGCACATATTCTGCATCATGTTCGCGCCAATATTTCGGATCGCGCATCATGCGTCGCAAATCTGCATCAGACAAATTTTCATCTGCATTTTTATCTGTTCTGACATTGGGTTCCATTGATTGCATCATACGATAAACGCTTTGGATTCCCTGGGGTGTGGCGCACAGTGTTTCAAACGCATCCTGGGGTAAAAATTTTTCACCGAATGTACTGATGGCCTGCATTGCGTCGCGCATTTTATCATCATCGCCAAAAAATTTTTGCAATTCAGCCATTGCGTTTGCTTCATCTTGGTGTTGAAAAATTTCCGACAACACAGGTGATAAAAATTCTTCTGCGATTTGATAAATTTTTTCGACTTGGTTTGGGGTCAATCCGATTTCCAGAAATTTTGCACGCACATTTTCATCATCGAATATTTCATTTGTCGGATACGCATCTGCTGTTTCCGGCACCCCGATTGCACGATTAAATTTGGCGCGCGTATCTGCATCGGCATCATCGGATGGCACGGATACCATCCGTCCCATTTTCTTTTCCAATTCGCAATACGATTTCATCAACGCATCCGCATTCAGCGTGCCGTCTTCATTCAGAAATTTTTCTGGAATCTTGTCCATGTTCTTCCTTTTCGTTTGATTTGCGCAGGAAATAAATCCCGCCCAGTGTGAATATGGTTTGTAACATACCGAACACATCGATATCACCGACCAGGTACGCCCCGACCGCAGACACGATGCCGACTGCGGATATGATATATGTACGCCGTCCGGCCATCCATCCGCCTTGAATTATTTTTTTCATTTCTGCCCCCATTACAGATAAAACAACAGATTGTCTGTTTCGTGAATATAACCGCGTGCAACGGCCCATGCGGGTAAAACATCACTGTGATGGAACCGCGTGGCACCGTGGCATACATCGGGCAGATTTCCATTCATCATTTTTTGCACCACGCGCAAACACATATCGAATCCGCGCGTATTTGGCGTGGCATTCAACAGTGCATGATTTTCCGCCCCCGGTTCCAGAACCCCGAACACATCGGCATCTGTGACGACATCTGCGGGATTGCACCCGATGGCATTGGCGCGATTGGCAATCATGGCGCACATGGCTTCGACATCGCCCAATGACGCTGCGCGTGTTTCAGCATATACGACACGGGCGATTTTATATTGTGCGCCACGCGCCGGTTCGGTGTTTTTAATCAACGTCAATTGCATGATGGATGCTCCCTGGCTGTTGCAATAAAAAACCCGCGCAGATGCGCGGGCCAAAAAACGAATGGAAAAAAGCAAATAAAAAAATCCGCCCAAATGATGCGGACAGAATTTCTACTTTTTTCTGATAAAAATAATACCATATTTTCGATTAAATGTCAAGGGGATTTTTCAAAAACCCCAGAAATCCGGGATTTTTTACATAATAATTTCATCCCCCCATGCCAATAAATCTTGACCGGCGCGGCGCAACATTAATGCCCCCGCTTCGTTAATACCGATTAATTGCGCGCATTCACCGCGGTATTTGACAACACCGTTTAATCCCGCCGCCAATTCCATCCATCGCGCCCGCACATCTGGGAAATCGGCCGTCATCCATTTATCCAGCATACGCATCAACCGCCCCAGCACCACCGGCACATCGACGTCGGTATTGGCGCAATCGGCCAGCCGCGCCGTTTGATAATTTTCGACATTGGGGTTTGATTGAACATTAATCCCGATACCGATAACGACAAAGTCATGATTATATTCGATTAAAACCCCACATATTTTTTTCCCGTCGATTAAGATATCATTGGGCCATTTGATTGTGGGCCGCACACCGAACGTCATCAGTGTTTCTGCAATTGCGACCGCCACCGCATACGACAGACGCGGGTCCCGCCGGGCACAGTGCAATATAAAACTGACATATAAATTCCCGGCATTTGACACCCATGTCCGTCGATATCGGCCACGCCCGGCGGTCTGGGTGCGGGCGGTGACGGCGGTATGGTCACGGGCCGTGCCGGCGGCGATTAAATCGTGGGCATATGTCTGCGTACTGGGGATTTTATCCAGCGATATCAACTTATAATTTACCAAGACTGTATACCCCACCCCGGTTTTGAATAAAGTCGCGCCCGAACGTTTTGCGCAATTGATATATGGCATTATCAACCGCATGGGTTGTGACATTTGGTGCGACCCCGATGGCGGCCCGCAAATCCGCGCCCGTCATTTCCCCGGCGCGATATAATTGCATAACGATTTGTAATTGCATACGGGGCAACCGCACGCGCCGCCCGAATATACGCACCAATGCCGGCCCCACATCCATTGCATCCAAGACCCGGGCCTTTAATTCCATGGGCGACACCGCCCCATTAATCCCCAGCGCATCCAGATTTACATCGGCGGCGGCGGGTTCATCGACAACAACGGCCCCCAAATCGTCCAAGATTTTACGCCATGCGTCATCTGCGGAAAAGATACGAATACCACTGAACATGTTATAACCAGCCTAGTGGATATCCGGCACGCATGCAAGCATTTTCAAAAAAAAGCATCGCCACCGGGGTTGCTGGTGGCGATGGGGTACGGATTCATGCACAGCATTAATCGCGGCCTTGGTCGGGTCCATCGATGTACTTGGTAAAGTCTTCGATTTTTGCCCCGGTCGACGACAGTATTTTGGAAATACTGTTTGTTGACGGCCATCTGGGCTGGCCTTCCTTGGACCAACGTTTGCTTCTATTAAACGTGGTTGGATCCAGTCCGCTGCACTTTGCCAACCCGGAACACGTCATTTTATGTTCCTTGGCAAAGCGTTCAATTGCACGCCATACATCTTCATGCGTCATGCTACTCTCTCCTTTTTCCTATCCACAATCCTAGGATTGCTGACTAATTATGAATTAAAATCTGGCAGAAATTCATAAGTACCATTTCCTAAGAATTTCGACCCAAACCCGCACATTTCTGGGATTTTTTGCCTATGCCCGGGCGGCATTTTTGGGGTGACGGCGGCATTTATTTGACTAAAAAATATTTTTGACAATTATTCTTGACAAATGAAATAAATTGTATTACATTTCGATTCGTCAAGGGGAAGCAATTCTCTGCGACCGGGTACGAAAGTATCCGAAGGGTCCAGGGTAACAGACTCCCTCCTACATTCTCTCTCCTCTGGACTTTGGACCCTTGAACAAAGTTTAGAATGCCCAATTTCTTTTTCTCCTTTCCTTCCTTTCCATGGGCATTCGGAAACCCCGCCGGCAACGGCGGTGTTTTTTTATCCCCCCCCCGGCGGGCCATAACCAACACACCGGGTGATTTAAATCCCTTGAACATTCGCGTATGATGCGATATACTGGATTCGCATTGGGAAACCGGTGTAGGGTATCAAAGCCCTTTTCGAAGATGTCTGCGAAGACAAAAAACATTCCAACTATTGGGTTGGAGGGTGGTGAATATATTGAATAAGCCACACTATTTCTTCGAATAGCTTTGAACCTCCAACCGCCCACAATCCTGTGCGGCGGTGTTTTTTATAAACGTAAAAGGAGTAAAAACTATGGCAAGAGTCTTAATCGATGCAAATTATTATGGCAGTATTATGCGCGATGCGCGCCGTCATTTAAAAATCAGCAGTGTTGATGCCGCGGCATTATTGCGCATGAAACACGCCGATTACGTTAAATGTGAACGCGGTCGGGATTTGTTTAATGAATCCATCATGCGTCGCTTTTTCCACGGGGCGTTTGCAATGCTGGTGATAAAGCGCGGCCGGAATAATTTATAATGTCCATCCCCCGCATGGGGGATGTTTTTTTGGCTGGACACTTCATCTCTCCTGTCATTGCGAGGAAGCAACGCGACCGTGGCAATCCAGCAAAGTGGCGATGTTCATTATTTGCTGGATTGCTTCACCGATGGCTCGCAATGACAACGGGGATAAAAAAAATCCCCCGGTTGGGGGATTTTTATTCTTCGATTTCATCTTCGCTGGCGCGGGCGGCCGTTTCAATCTGTAACAATTGATTTTCCAGCGCCGTGCGTTCCGAACTTTTGTACCCGGTTTCGGCTTCTGTCGGGGTCGCCACCGCATTCGGTGCGTCCGGCGTACGAACATCCGCCACACTGACCGTGTCCGGTTTGACCGCCGGATTAATCAGATTGTTGTAAATGTCCATGGCTTCCTGGGTACCGGTCATATCGCGCGCCAACAATTTATTGTCACCGGGGATAAACCATTGCTGAATCTTGACCGCGGTCAACTGCATAATGGGCCGCGTGCGGGCATTCGCAATCCATGGGGGCAATCCCATCGGGGAATCGGAATAATACCACAACGCCCCCCAATAAACCAATCCCATCACCACGATGCCGCGAATAATGCCAAAAACAACCCCCAACGTGTGGTCGGTTACCTTCATCATGCTTTCTTGAATCCGGTCGCGCAGTTTTTGGTTTATAAATCCCACCAACAGCAATATGACGAAAAATACGATGAAATACGCCGACACCAATGTCCCGACCGTGGATTCGGCCAGATGAAACCATTTCTGGAACATCCCGTCCAACCACGGCGACACAAATCGGGCCGTCACGGCCGCCACCACCCATGACAAAGTGGCAACGGTTTCATAAATTCCACCGCGAATGGTCGCCCAAATTGTGGATGCCAATATGACACCCACATAAATATAATCCAGCGTTGTTAAATCAAACATAATGTTTTCCGATTATGGAATTATTTCTTTTTCTTGTTGTCTTTTTTAATCAAGACAAAACCCAATGCCGCAACCAGCACCACCAACAGGCCATAGAAATAAATCACATTGCTGCGTTCACTTTTTTTTTCCAATGTGGCACTGCGTTCGACAACGGCGTTTGCACGCTTGGCATTTTTGGCCCGGAATTCATCGGCGTTGGCTTCCATGGCGGCCTTGTTTTCGGCGGCGGTTTCTTTCTGTGAATCGCTTAAATCCGCGGCGACGGCTTCACGCAGTTCATCCTGCATGAAATCGGCATATCCCTGGAAACATTTTTCACCGATAACCATGACCGGCACACCACCCGATTCATATTCGCATTTGCGCAATGCTTCCTGGAACAGGGGCAAATTTTCCTGGGTCATCACATTGACGGCATCCACTTCGATTGTGGGATATTCATAAACCAATTGTTGGCTGATGAATTCGCGCGCGTGGTGGCAATGCGGGCACGACGGCGAATAATACAGTGTAATATCGGCGGCCGACGCGGCACCAACGAATGCCATTGCGGACACAGCGGATAACAATGTGGATTTTTTCATACTTTTTCTCCTTTTTTTCTTAATGTTGATTATAGAAATCCCGCGCATACAGCGCAAGCAATTTTTATTACCTTTTTTTGCCAAATCTTCCTGTTGTGTTTTCGCACGCCCCGCGCCAGAATCACATCAGATCACCAAAGGAGAATGACCATATGTTTACCCTGGACCAATTCCCGTTACCGTTTGCCCCGGACGCACTGGCCCCATACATGTCGGCCGACACCGTCGGTTATCATTACGGGCGCCACATGGCGACATACATTGATAATTTGAATAAATTAATAACCGGGACAAAATATGAACATCTGCCCCTGGCGGATATTATCATCCAATCGGTGGTGGACGGCCGTGGTCAAAAGATTTTCAACAACGCCGCCCAGGTATTTAACCACGCCTTTTTCTTCCAATGTCTGCGTCCCGGCGCGACCGGTGACATTCCCATGCGCGTGGCCGATGCGTTTGGTGGCGCCGCCCAGTTCAAATCTGATTTCAAAGAAGCCGCCCTGGCCGTCTTTGGCAGTGGTTGGACATGGCTGGTGCGCGACGGCGGCAAACTGCGCCTGGTCAACACATCAAACGCCGATACCCCAATGGTGCACGGGATTCAACCACTGTTGACATTGGATGTATGGGAACATGCCTATTACTTGGATTACCAAAACCGGCGCGCCGAATATATCGACGCATTTTTGAACCACATGATTAATTGGGATTGGGTTGGTCAAAATTTATAAATCAAAACGGGGCAATGCCCCGTTTTTTTTATCAATACCGGTCATAAATGACGGGTGTTTTATTAATCGTATATATCCGCCCATCGTTTGGCCGATTGTACCAGATATACATGATATTGGACGGGTCTGTCTGGCGCCATGGGTCGGCATATCCGATTGTCTGGCGCGCCGTGTTGGATGTAAAGACCGCATGAAACGTGTTATCGAACACCTGGGTATATGTATCGGCGAAATGCGGGCTGGTCACCATATTCATGACGACGATACCGCCGTCTTTGACACGTGATTTGATGCGCTGTAAAAATTCCGCCGTGATTAAATCTTCGGGAACCTGGTACGAATTGGAATACACGTCCAGCATAATCAGGTCATATTTTTCCGGCGTATTTTTCAAGAACTGGCTGGCGTCCTGGACGACGAATTTTTTATTCGGCGTCAACTTTTGCCCCAAAAAGTATTTTTCTGAAATGTCTTTTAACGTGCGTTCAATATCGACAAACGTGTAATTATTGCGTTCATCGTTCAAACCGACCGTAAATCCCCCCGCCCCCAGGATTAAGATATCGTACACCCGGTCTGTTGGAATGTTATATATAAAGTTATGATTGATATAATTGATATATTCCGCCGACGCATCTACGTGCTTGTAATGCACCGACATCGGCAAACCGTTCATGTACAAAATCTTGCCGGGGCCAAAATCCGTCACCGAAATGGTTGAATTGGCGTTATTGACCAAGATACCACTGCGCCGCAACAGAAACGCATTGCTGTTTATCATGTACGCCGGGATTAAAATCACCGCCGCCCAGATGGCCATATGCCATACCGGCCGGGCCACATATGCCCCGACCAACGCCAACGTTGTAATCATCAAAATGGTATAATTAACCCCGATAAATGGCATCAATAACAATGTTGTCGCCAACGACCCCATGACCGACCCGATGGTATCCCATGCCATAACGCTGCCGGTGGAATTGATATTGAATTTATTCAGATACCGCGACAACAGTGCCGTATTAACCCCAAACAGGAACGGTCCCCCCGACAGAAATATCAGTGAATAGACAAACGTCTGGGCGACCCCGGACTGAATCCCCATCGCATACATGACGGAAAAATATGTTGATATTAATGTAAAGCTGCCGGCCAACACCCCCATTGCGGCGATGATGACAAAACTGCCCCCCAGGATGGATTTTGCGCCCATTTTTTTGACGCGAATCCCCGCGCCTTTGAAATACCCCAGCGACATAAACCCCAGGAAAGTCCCCATAATAATGCTGGTAATGACGGCACTGCTGCCGACAAAGAATCCCAATTGGCGCAACACCACCAATTCCAAAGACAAACTGACATACCCGTTCAGAAAAATCAGAAACAGCAGCCAACGCCGCAACTTTGATGTCATAATTCTTTCCCCTTTTGTTTCCTGGGGGCATCTTAATCAAAAAAAGCGACCGGTTCAACCCCAGAAATTCATCAGTGCATATGAATCAATCGCACATCATCAAACGCGGGCGTTCTGTCAAACACCGCGCGTGCAATCGGGCACATACATAAAATACGGCGACGCTGGGTTCTGGCCAGATTTACCACGCATTCAACCAATGCGCGTTCAATATCGCGGCCGCGATATGCGTCTTCGACCCCGGTATGGTCAATAATCATTTTATCGATACCGACGCGCACAAACGTAATTTCACCGACATGCACGGCGCCGCAATGCGCCCGGAATCCCAATCCATCATCCGCAATTGAATATTGAATCATATCTGCCATATATGGATTATACACAGATAATTTGTAAAAAGACACTGGCATTCGTTCCTGATGACATTGTCGCCAAAATCCGCGACAATATCCAGCAAAGGAGGAAACAAACCCATGTTCATGTTAAAAGCAAAAATATATTTAACCATCTTTACCCTGTACGAAATCGTGGCGATATTGCTGCTGCATTGCACCCGCACGTGCGACGCGATGTTTGGCACAACGTTTTGCAACGACCACGTGTTAAAGTACTTTATCTGGTGCGTTGCGGTACCGGCGCTGGTATTTTTATTGGCGATGTGGATTCATGAAATCTTTGTCGCGCGTCGTCACCGTCATTCTTTGATGTACAAAACCAAAGAAGCCATCAAAGACATGGCATCCAATTTTGGTGACCGTGTCGGCAGCCGTGCCACCCCCCAAGACATTGAAAAACTGATTACCGCAGCGGTCTTGGTCGGCGCCAAGAAATACATTGACCGCCACCCCCAGGCCCGCAGTACGATTGAAAACATCTTGGGGGCATTGGGAACCCAGGCATCGGATTATCTGGGCGACGCATCGGAATCGGACACGACCGGTCGGGCCACAAAATCCCGTGGCACCGGCGGCACCCGCAAAAAGAAATAATCCACACCCCGCATAACCTGCGGGGATTTTTATTTAAAAGAAAAACGCACCAAATGGTGCGTTTTAATCTGGTGCCGGTTGTCGGACTTGAACCAACGACCTACTGATTACAAATCAGCCGCTCTACCAGCTGAGCTAAACCGGCGTCGCCCCGCAGTATAACCTAAGCGAAAACAAATTTCAAGTATTCTTATACAAAATTCTTCATTTTTCTAAAACCATTTGTTCCGGGGGACTTTTTACTTCATTTTGACACCCCATAATTAACCCAAGGAGCAGAATTATGACATATGGTTATATTCGTGTCAGCACCGACCGCCAAGATTGCGCCAACCAAAAAATCGGCATTGAATCCAAGGCCGCCAGCCTGGGCCTGATGATTGACAAGTATATCCAAGACGCAGGCGTATCCGGCACCACCGAACCCGACGAACGGGCATTGGGCGGCTGTCTGAAAAAATTAAAATCCGGCGACATATTGATATGTTCTGAATTATCCCGGCTGGGGCGTAAATTGTTTATGATTATGCGCATTCTGGAACATTGCATGAAATGCGGGGCGACGGTTTACACGGTCAAAGACGGTTATGAATTTGGCGACAATATACAGTCCAAGGTTATGGCCTTTGCATTTGGTCTGTCCGCCGAAATTGAACGGGATTTAATCAGTCAACGCACCAAAGAAGCCCTGCAACGCCTAAAAAAACAGGGCAAAAAACTGGGGCGCGAAAGCGGCAGTCGCAATAAAAAGCGCAAACTGGACGATAAAACAGAACTGATTAACAATTTATTGCTGCAAAAAATGCCCAAGACAGAAATTGCACGACGCTTAAAAGTAAGTCTGCCCACGCTTTACAGCTTTATTTCCCTGCAAAACCCTAAGAATAAAACGGACCTTTGATTTTTATATAAATCATTAGGAATATTATCGCACAAATCTGGGAAAAATCAAGTATGGGCAACATATATTTTCATTCGTCCGTTAAAATTTAACGACTTTTATTTTTATCAAAATAACCAAAGGTATGCAAAATGACAGGCCACCCGCCCAAGGTTTCTGTATTAACCCCCATATACAATACCAACCCGATACATTTACGGGAATGTATTGAAAGTATTTTAAACCAAACCTTTGCCGATTTTGAATTTTTGATTTTGAACGACAGCCCAGACAATACAGAAATTGAAAAAATTGTTAAAGCATACGCAAAAAAAGACAAGCGCGTGCGCTATGTAAAAAATAAAAAAAATTTGGGCATTACCCCATCACGCAACAAATTGGTCAAAATGGCCCGCGGGCAATATTTGGCGATATTTGATCACGACGATATATCATTGCCAACGCGGCTGGAAGCAGAAGTAAAATACTTGGACGAACATCCGTATATTGGCGTCGTTTCTGCCTGGGTACAGTTTTTTGACGAATCCGATTACCTGTTAAAAAATCCGGAACACGATTGGGAAATCAAGATCGGAACAACTGATGACAATGTTGTTCCGCATACTGCCGCAATGATACGCAAATCGGTATTAATTGATAATAACATAGAATACGAAGAACTGTACAGCCCCGCCGAAGATTATCGCCTGTGGGCCAGATTAATGGGCGTCACACACTTTTATAATATACAAGATGTACTTGTCAAATACCGCTGGACCAGCACAAACACCAGTAATAATCAAAAAATGCGCATGCATATGGCCCGTGACGCCATTCGGCTGTATGCCCAAAACAACTTCCCCGCGTATTACAAAGAATGGCAGAAAACTGTACAAAATACCACCATATTCAGATTACGCTTGTTTGGCATACCATTATTAAAAATTAAAAACAATACAGTGTACTTGTTTGAATATATCCCAACCTTTAAAATAAAGTGGAAATAATGCCAAAAATCAGCCTTGTCATACCTGTTTATAATACAGGAAAATATTTATCCGAAACCCTGGACAGCGTCATAAATCAAACCTTTTCCGACTGGGAAGCCATTTGCATAGATGATGGCAGCACAGATAATTCGTTGGAAATTCTGCGCGAATATGCCAAAAAAGATAAACGAATAAAAGTCATAACCCAGAAAAACTGCGGCGTGGTGACCGCCAGAAATCACGCCATTAAATACGCAACATCGCAATACATCTACCCATTGGACAGCGATGATATCATTGTGCCGGATTGCCTGGAAAAATTATATGGGGCGATGATGGCCGGCCATGGTGATATTATTACATGCCGTGTTATGTATTTTGGCCGCGAAACCACAGAAATGGTATTACCAAAACCAACAAAACACAATCTGTCGCATGACAACTGCCTGGTTAATGCGGCATTGTTCAGAAAATCTGATTTTGAAAAAATTGGTGGATATGACACAAAATTTAACCTGGCCCTGGAAGATTATGATTTTTGGTTAAACATGGTGGTAAACCTGGGGGCCCAGATATATCGTATCCCAGAAATATTATTTTATTACAGATTAAAAGACCAGGCCGAAGCACGCAATTTTCAACATTGCGCGGAACATGCATCTTTGAAACAAAAAATGGCACAAAAATATCCCGCCATAAAACGCCAACATGTCTTGGATAAATTAACATGGCCCATCAGAAAAATTATCAGATTTTTATTCAGAATTGATGGAAATCGGGTAAAGATTTGTAAAACAATAAAAATTCGGTTCAAACGAACCCCCATCAATCTTTTTTACTTTAACAGTGTCAGTAATTTTGGCGATTTGCTAAATATTGACATAATGGATAAATTGCCCCACTATTCTGTCAGACAAACAAACATAAAACATGCGGATATCGTTGCCATCGGCAGTTTGTTGCAAAATGTGGTTTGCAAAAAAATGTCTGTCCCCCAGAAAATATCACGATATGTGCATACGCCTTTGATTGTTTATGGTTCCGGATTTATACATGATACGGAAAACACGGTCCCCGTACGACGATTGGATGTACGCGCCGTTCGCGGCCAATTATCATTGGCGAAACTAAAATCACTGAAACACGTCAAACTGCACAAAGATTTGGCAATCGCAGATCCGGGATTACTGGCACCGTTATTGACAGATGTCAGCCACATCCAGAAAAAGTATGATTTGGGGATAATTCCGCATTATGTAGACAAAGACAACCCTTTGTTGAACAAGATAAATGTCAAAAACGCAGTTGTACTGGATATCATGCAACCGCCGCATATATTTTTAACCCAATTGGCACAATGCAGAACGGTTATCAGTTCTGCAATGCACGGATTAATTGCAGCAGATGCCCTGGGGATACCCAATATGCGCATGACATTATCAGACAATATCACAGGTGGTGATTATAAATACAATGATTATTATTCGGCATTTGGCATCACGGAACACGCAGTTATCAATTTGCGCCAGCGCAGTTTTTCAGACACAGACATAAACACCATCAAAAAAATGTATCAGATTAAACCGGAACAGGTACGCCAAAAACAAAACGAATTATTAAAAGTATTTCCATATAAAACAAAGGATAAAATATGTCTGTAAAGGTCAGCATTATTATTCCGGTATTTAATATTGCGCCATATTTGGACAAATGCATGGAATCTGCGTGCCGTCAAACATTGACAGACATTGAAATAATTGCCGTCAATGATGCATCAACAGATAATTCGTTGGATATATTACACAAATGGCAACGCCACGATGCGCGCATAAAAATCATCAATCACAAAACAAACACTTTAACGGCCGCCGCCCGAAATGACGGTTTGGACATGGCCTGTGGCGAATATGTGTGTTTTTTGGACGGCGATGATTACCTGGATACAGATTTTTGTGAAAAATTATACAATTTGGCAAAACGCACAGATGCCGACATTGCCAAGGGAATGGCCAAAACCATCAACCCGGATAAATCGACGCATATCACAGCCGACAATGACGATATTGTCAAACACGGTAAATTTTATTTTATGGGCCGTTTATGGACTGCGTTATACAATCGGACCAGATTGCTGACCGCGCATGATATTAAATTTCATATCGATTTTTTCTGCTTTCAGATTCAGGCGGTATATTTCGCAAATAAAATTGCATGCGATGACACAACATTTTATAACTATGTCCGTCATGAAAACAGTTGTGACAGCGATGTGTTTTCAATTGAAAAATGGACACGACTGAATCTGGGGCATGCCAATTTTATATATGATTGGATAAACAATCATACATATACAGACGCAACCCGGAAATTCTATCTGGACCAAGTCAAATGGTTATATTTTTACGGCTATAAAAAACTGGCCAAATCAGATGTGGCAATTGGATGCAAAATTTTGGCCCAGAATATATGCGAACATTATAATTGCGGATATAATTGTGCCAACCTGAAATCGTTACAGCACAAATTATACAGAAAACATCCCAAAACGACATTTGCGGATTATTTAAAAAATATTGTCCTGCACAAAATATAATCGAAAAGTACCAAGGAACCCTGTAATCAGGATTCCTTGGACACATACGTGTTTTACATCACTTAATTGGCCGCCATACCGGCAATATGCCACCATATTTGGTGATTATTTGTTGCACTGGAACTCATTTTAAACGAAGTGGTTGTTACGTTTTGAATCCTGATTGCATAATTACCACTGGTTTCCCGCGCGGTTCCTTGGGCTGTATAGTTTGCGTTTGCCATTTCCACCGGAAACACAACCAGATATCCCAAAGACGGACAGATTCCGCCCTGTTCAACCCACCCGGATTGATATTTTCGATACCATGTATAATTATTTTCCGCTGTTGCCTGTTGGGAATCTATCACAAAATCCGCACCATCTGGCACAACCGTTGCATCATTATCTTCAATTTGATTTCTTAATTCATTCATACGAATGTTTAACACATTAATCGTACCAGCCAAACTATCAAGCCTGGTATAAATTTCTGACAAATCAACCGTTGTGCCACCCGGCTGGCTGGGGTTGCCGCGCAGTTCTTCAATTGCGGATATGATTTGTGCAATCTGCGCGGATATTTCGTCTATCTTGTTTTTATTGGCCGCATCTGTTGGTAATACGACAACAGATTCCACAGCCGTCTGCATATCTTTCAAGACTTCAACCATATAATTCATGTCCTGGTTATGGGTGATGGGGCTATACTGTCCTGTGGGTTGATAATCAACAATGCGCTTGACGGCTAATTTACGCCGAATGGTAATGACGCTGGCCAATTTTGGGGGCCGGGCAAATTGAACCTGGCCACCATAAAACGGCACATCCGCGTTTAACCCGTTTTTTAAACAAACCAGGTTATAATTTGTTGCCGGCTGGGAATCAACCTCTATGATTACATCGCTTTTCAAAAAGAATGGAAATGTAAAATGGAATATTTTTGTTTTCCCATCGGCTATAAAAGTCGTTTGTTTCATTTGTTTTCTCCGTTGGAATAAAAAAATCCCCGCAGACGCGGGGGCACAAAAAACTGCGGCCACAATGTGTCCGCATTCAGGCCAGATTGTACCATAAAACGATAAAAAAATCAATGGTGCGATTCACACATTGTCAAATATTTAAAGCCCCGCCCCAATGGACCACTTGATAAAAATTCACAAAAGACTTGCTTTTGCAAAATAACCTTTCACAATATACATCATGATTAAATTACCTGAATTATTGGCACCGGCGGGAACGCTGGACGCGTTTAAAACCGCCATTTTATACGGTGCGGATGCAATTTATGCGGGTCTGCCCGGTTTTTCTATGCGGGCACGCGCCAAAATCACGGTGGATGAAGTAAAGGCTGGAATCGACCTGGCGCATCACGCCGGGAAAAAGGTGTATCTGGCATTCAACCTGTTTGCACATGACCGGGATTACGCCAATATGGATGCGGTATCGCGTGTTATTAATTATCTGCGCCCCGACGCATTGATTGTATCCGACCCCGGCATTGTCATGTGGGTGCGCGAAAATCACCCGGACATGCCCATTCATATTTCGACCCAGGCCAACATTTGTTCCGCCCAAACGGTTAAATTCTGGCAAAACGCCGGCGCCAGCCTGTGCGTATTGGCCCGCGAAGTCAGCCACGCTGAATTCAAACAAATCCGTGCGGCATGTCCGGATGTGGGTCTGGAAATCTTTGTCCATGGGGCGATGTGCATGTCGTATTCGGGACGGTGCCTGTTATCAAATTATATCACCGGCCGCCCTGCCAACCGCGGCGCATGCGCCCAGCTGTGCCGATGGAAATACGACGTGATTTTACGCGAACGCGAATCCGGTATTGAAATGCCAATTGTCGAAGATGAACGTGGCGCATACATTATGAATTCGCGGGATTTGTGCCTGATGCCACGATTGGCGGACGTCATTTCATCCGGCCCCAATTCTTTGAAAATCGAAGGACGCAACCGCAGCGAATATTACGTCGGCAGTGTGGTGCGCGCATACCGCGCCGCCATGGACGCATACGCCGCCGACCCGGACCATTTTGACCCGGCACCGTTTATGGACGCATTGAACGTGTTACAGACGCGCGGATACACCACGGCATTTTTTGATGGCCCGCTGGGGCCGGACGCCCACGATTACGAAACCACACGGTCGACATCTGATTATATGGCGGCCGGCGTTATTACCGATGCCGGTGTCGACGCCATCACATTGGAATTGCGCAACGAAATCCGCACAGGCGATGAAATCAAATTTATTCTGCCCGGGACAATGGACACACCGGCCGTGCGCCTGCCCCGTATTATCAATGCGGCCACCGGCATGGACGTCCCCAAACTGGCCGCGGGCCAGCGCAACAGTATTGTTATCCCGCGCGCCTGGCTGGACGCCGCATCCGGGGACAAATTGGTCCCATACGTATTGGCATATCGTCATAAATAAAAATCCCGCAAATGCGGGATTTTTCTGATATAATAACACCGATATATTCAACAAAGGAGAGATAATGAAAATCGCAATTATCGGCCTGGGCAGTGTGGGTTCGGCCGTTGCCACCGCGGTCGCGCGCACGGGTGCGGCACGTGAAATGGTTTTGTTTGACCGGGACGGCATCCGCGCCCGCGCCGCCGCCGAAGATTTGGGGCATGCGGCGGCATTTTCATTTGACATCAAAATAACCGCCGTCAGTAATTATCGCGGCATCCGCGGATCGGACGTCGTCATTATCGCGGCCGGTGCCAATCAAAAGCCCGGCGAAACCCGCACAGATTTATTGAACGCGAACGTTGCGGTGATGTCGGACATTATTCCGCGTGTGATGGCCAACGTTGATGCCAAGCGGGTTAAAATGATTATTGTAACCAATCCGTTGGACGTGATGGTTATGTTGGCGCAAAAACTGTCCAAATTACCTGCATCGCGTGTCATCGGGACGGGTACGATGTTGGATTCGGCGCGCCTGCGCACGATTTTATCGCGCCAATTGGGCGTATCGACCCAGTCTTTGAACACGTACGTTTTGGGCGAACACGGCGACAGCAGTGTTATTAACTGGACATCGGCCAGTGTTGGTGCCGTTTCCCTGGACGATTTTTGTCGCCAGACAAAAACACCGTTGCCGGCGGCAACGCGTCGCACAATCGAACACCGGGTACGCAATGCGGCATATGAAATTATCCAGGGTCGCGGCGCCACATGGGATGGGATTGGTGCGGCTGTATCCGATTTATTGCTGTGCATTGCACGCGACGAACGCCGCATTTTAACGGTCAGCATTACCGACGGCACGGGCCGGACAGCGGTCGCCATGTCCCGTCCGCGCGTTGTCGGTGCAGATGGTGTTACCGCAACATTGGCCCCAAAAATGTCGGCATCTGAATCCGCCGCCATGCGACGCAGCGGGCAGATTGTCCGAAAAAATTACGATTCCATTGGCAAATAATCCATCCCCCATTCGGGGGATTTTTTTATCGCCCCGCCGGGCATAGGTTATTTTTCCCCATATGTCAAGACAAAAGATTTTTTGACTTTATTCCCATCCGGGCGCATAGTGGACCCGTCGCGTCGTAAAAACGCACTGTTGCCAATAATGGGTGGTGTGGGCGCGCGGCCAGTCTTGCCAATAATGGGGGCTGGTTTAATTTCATCAAACACGAAAAGGAGTTGACTGATGAAAAAATCTATCAAGTTCGCGGTTGCCGCGTCAGTTATGACTGCGCCTGCGATGGCTGCGAACGTTCCGGGCCAGGTAAACAATGTCTTGTCCCAGAACATGGAAAACCCGTTGTATATGCCTGCACAGCGCATGTTTTATTCCAAGCTGTCCAACGGTGTTATGTTAAAAGTCGCCGATGATTCCAAGGCACACAAGATGAAAAATCATGACGGCGAAATCGAATTCCCGATTATCCGTATCCAAGAAGAAATGGGTTACGGTATCACCGACCGCTGGGCGGCACACTTTTCCGTGCAATACACCCACGACGATGACATTGGCCGCACCGGTTTGTCGGCGGGTCGTTTGGGGACAACGTACCGTATCTTGAACCTGTACAACGGTTTTGTATGGGATGTGTACGGTGACCTGCACCTGGGGGGCATTGGTGAAATGCGCGGAACATACAACGTAAAAATCAACGGTATGGTTCCGGCCCCGGACGTTGCCGGTGTGATGGATTACGATAACTATTCCAACGGCATGTGGGGTTTCCATGTTGGAACCAAGTTTGGTAAAAAATGGGATCGTTTGACCACATCCGCGTTCGTGGAAGTGTTACGTACATTTGGCGATGACAATAACATGATTCGCTTGGTTGGCGATAATTCTCATAAATTTGTTATCGGCATGAATGGCACGACACCGATTACGGCAACAACCGCACAATTCTTGGCGGGTGCATATGCCCCGAACCAGGTTTCGGCGGATTTAAAATCCACAACCGAAGTCAATGCGGGTGCAAATGCGTTTTATCAATGGTCTGACCGTTGGTCCACCGGTGCATGGTTTAAATACAACCATCATGCCGACCAAGGGGTCAAAAAAATCACGACACACGTCGAAGGTGCGCAATTGCAAACCTTGAAAAAATTGCTGGAACAACAGCTGTCCAACATGAAAGACGGGTTTGACGAATACATTGTCGGTCTGTCGGTTGCGGCCCAGATGACACCGCATGCCCAGGTGGCCCTGTACGGTGAATACACATTTGACACCGCACATGAAAAGTCCCAGAACGGCACCGATGCCAAGGTCGAAGCGGGCGTTCGTGTAAACTTTACGTTCTAAGACCAAAAACAACACACATATTGGACATAATCCGGACCCGTTTGGGCCCGGATTTTTTATCCCCCACCCCATGACGGCGGGATTAATATCACTTTTGTTACGGCGGAATTTATGATATAATGACACAAAAGAAATATGGAAAGAATATGAAGAGTATCAGGATTTCTGCCGCCTTGGCTTGTGTTTTGCTGGGGGCGCCCATGGGCGCAGATGCCGCCTATCCCGCATACCCGGCGTACCAGGCACGCACCCAACAATATACCGGATACAATGCGATGCCGGCGGGCGCATACACCATGCCCCAGACGGGGGCGGTCATGCAAAACCGGGCCGCCATCCCGAACCAGATTATGTATCCGACCCAAACTGCCACAACCAACGTGGCGGCGGCACCGGCAACCCGTATTACGGGCGCATTGCCGCGTGTTGGGTCAACGGCGACCACGGCGGGCCGTTCATATTACCAACCGGCCGATTATGACCGTCTGGCCGACAGTGGGCTGTACATCGGGTTATCGGTGGCATACGGCGCATCTGTTTCGGGCGGCATGACCGCCGATTACCAGGGCGAAGCCAACGCGTTCTTTGTTCCCGGCGCATTCCAAGAAGCCGAATGGTCACACGACACCGTCATCCCGTTACAGGTTTCGGTTGGTGCGGCCCTGAACAGTGATTGGCGCGTGGATTTTTCATACACACGTTACAGCAACATCGGTTATTTGGAAACGGTCACCACATCGGACGGTGCGGGCGGATTTATTGACGCATCGGCCACCGGGGGCGCGGTTACGGCAAACGCCACGATGTTGAACATTTATTACAACATTGATTCATACACCGGCTATCTGGCGGGCGGCGCATTGCGTCCCTATGTCGGGGCGGGCGTTGGAATTTCGCTGAATACGATTGGCGACTATGTCATTTACGACGGCACATTCTATTCTGAAAAAGAACCCGATTACGCCGGCGCGGGTGAATTGACGGGTATTTCGGACGTTTACGCATATCACAACGGGGGAACGACGGAAAATCTGGCCTTTATGCTGGAAGCCGGGGTTTCCACAGAACTGGGCGGTGGATTGGCGTTGGATTTATACGCGCGTTATGCCAACGTAGGCAAGGTAAAATCATCGGGCAGCATTATCGTATCCCAGACCGAATGGATTGGCGACGGTGCCGGTGGTGAAAGCCCCGCCCCGTACGACAGCGTTTTCCATTACACCAATTGGTATGAAAGCGGACGGCTCAGCACCATTGACATTGGTGCGCGCCTGCGCCTGCAATTTTAATCCGGCGGCCAATGCCCCGGGACAGCAAAGGCAACAAAATGCATAACAAGAAATTTTTATTTCACACCATATATGTACCTTCTGCCTTGTGCTTGGTGCCGTTGGCGGCGACGGCGGCGGTCCGTGTCGGGAATTATTCACGCAGCTATGCGGAATCGTATAATCAATTAAATCAACAACGCGCCCAATACAATGCGCAAATGGCGGCGCCGGCCACCATGCCCGGGGTTACCACCACAACCGACAATGCCACCGCCACGACCACGGCGATAACAGAATTACCGGTACGCGTGGCGAACGCGAACCTGGCGGCGGCGATTGCCCGCGGCGATAAAAACACATCTGTTGGCATTACCGATTTGGAATCGTGCGCGCGGGTTTACCCCGACGGTGAATTCGCATGGGACAATCCGTCCATCGGTCAACGGGCCGGCGGAAACCAGACCTGTGTCGCGACGGTCGAAATTCGCGGTTATCAAATGGGCGCATACGGCGAAGATGTCGTCTTGGCACGTGCCAACCTGGCCGCGGGCGACATGGTAAAATGTAACATTTCGGAATTCCCGGAAATATCATACACCGGCGAAGTCACCAATATCATCTTTCCTGCGGACAACGAACCGACGATGAACGACGTTATCCGCGTCATGAATGATGAACAAAAGAAAAATGCCGGAATCAAGATTGCGGCCGGCGCCGTCATTGGCGGTTTGGCCGGGAATGTAACCGGTAAAAACGACGTGGGTCATGACGGTCTGATTGGGACCAGTCGCGGCAAAATGAACAACACTGCGATTGGGGCTTTGTCGGGTGCGGCATTAATGGCGGGCAATGCATACACGGGAAAAATTGCGGGTGACACCATTTTATCGACCGGCGTGAATGCGGCGGCGGGCGCGGCGGTGGGCAACATGGTTGCGACCGGCGATTCCGTTTTACGTATCGAAGATTGCACTATAAACGGCGAACGGACCAGCTGTCTGTGGGGTGTGGTTACATTGAACACACCGCTGACAACATTGGAATCGGGCGCGCAAACGGCGTTTTACAACACGACCAGTCGCGAAACCATTCTGTGCGATAACAATATGCAGAAATGCACCCAGGCGGATTTGGCATCCATCAAACTGGAAAAATACGACGACCTGGAAACGGCGGCCACCGAAAATTACCAGGCCATCATGATGGACAGTGCCGCGCAATACAGATACGACAAAACCAAAAACGAAGTCAAATTGGGCTATGCCGACGATGGGTCCGGCATGTGGGCCAAAATTGCCACGGCGGGTACAGCGGACCGCATGATTCCCGCGATGGTCGCCGGGGTCCAGGATAAAACATTCGGATTCAAAAGCACCGATTGGCGCAAATGGCGCACCGCCAATGGCGACAACGCCCGGATTTGGGGCCGCAGTGGCCGTGGCGAAGCCTATGACCTGGGGGACCAGGTGGACGGCAAAGCATACAGCTTGAACGACTTTATGCCCCTGCGGGTGGATGCGGATGACGGCGCGCTGATTGATTTTAATAACAAGGCCCGGTTAAAAGGCACCCTGACCGGGGCCGGTGTTGGCGCGGGTCTGGGGGCATTAACCGGATACCAGGGCGCCCAAAGCGACGTTGAACAACGCTGGTTATCGGCCGTGCGCGAATACAAAGATTCCCTGCAAAAGGTATATTGTGCCACCGGCAAACGCTTTTTGGGATATTACAATGATTCCATCATTATCCCCAACACCACGGAATAAAAAATCCCCCGCAAACGCGGGGGTAATTTTTACACAAATTTTTCGGGAACGATTTTGGTAATAACCTTTAACGTGCGTCGGAATATACTGGTATCGGGCGACCGCTTGTACACGCGCGGTGCGGTGTCCCCCGGACGCATCCCGGTCCATCGCGGCTGGTCATTTTCCAGCGTCACCCGCCATGATGTCTGGGTATCTTTGATAATCATGTCGCGCAATTTGGACGCGAAATCCCGGCTTTCGAAAATGGTCACATTTTCGGTATTATAATACGCACTGCGCGGGTCCAGATTAAAACTGCCAATCCAAGAAATATCATCATCGAACACAATCGTTTTACTGTGCAACACGGAAAAGCTGGATTGTTTCCGTTCACGGTCATGTTCTTTGCCCCGCAGATTTTCCGCCGACAACATGAATTCATAAACATCCGCGCCGGATTTGATTAACTTCTTTCTATACTTTTCCCATTTGGCATAAACAGTCGGCGCGTTCGTCGACGCCAACGAATTTGTCACGATGGTTAAATGTACGCCATCCCTTTCTTCGCGCAGCATATGTTCCAACCCGCCGCGCCCCGGCACAAAATACGCCGCCGACATATAAACATTATCCTGGGTTTCATCCCACAAACGACGCAATGCGGTGATAATATCCCCCTGGTACGCTTCTTTTTCGCGCATGGTCATTTCCACTTTCTGTGGTGGATCCGCCAAGAATTTTCCATGTCCCCAACTGAAATCAAAATTTTTGGACCGGTATTCATGCTGGGCCATATTGATGATGGTATTGTATGCCTTGATATCCGTTTTGGTCTTTCGCTGGCTGGCGGCGATATTTTCTTCCAGCTTTTTCATTGCTTTCTTGGTCTTGGCCTTTGGAAAGACGGACGCCGGTATCGCCAAATGATAATTCCAATAATCATTAAAACTGTCGGTGGCGTATTTCGTCATATCGCCCAAGAACAATACGTCTGTATCCGAAAAATTGGACGCTGTTTCCGGGTAAAAATAATTACTGCCGACGTTGCGCCCGCCTGTAATCAGTGCGATGTTATCAACAATAAACAATTTGTTATGCATCCGCGAATTCAGACGGTTAAAATCCATCAAAAACTGCGGATAATACAGCAATTTTGCACGGTTTCGCACAGTATTGAAAACCTTGACCTCTATATTCGGATGCTGGTTCAACAACATGACATCCACAATGTCGGAATTGGTGCCGTAATCATCCAATAAAATGCGTACCTTGACCCCGCGATCGGCGGCGTTTTTTAATTCACCGACCAAAACCTTGGACGAAAAATCATTGCTGTAAATGTATGTCTGCAAATCAATGGTCTTGGTCGCCATGCGGGCGAATGCCGCCCGAATAACAAATGCGGACAACCCGTCTTCGATTAATGTGGCCCCACTGATTTCAGGCCGTTCCAATTCCGTCGCATACACCTGGGCGATGGGGGTTTCCATGGGGTTATACATAAAATCCGCCTGGGTAATTTTGGGCGCGTAATCGTCCAATCGGCTGTCACGTGTCGACGTCGGCACAGTGGTGCAACCGAACAACGGCAACGCAAAGAAAAACATTGATGCAGTTTTTAACATTCGTATTTATTCGTTTTTAACATTTGCGGGTTATTATATTATAAAAAACATTCGTTTGACAAGCCCCAATCATTAAAAAATAAAATGTTTTTCACCCCTGGGTTTTAATCCCCATCCCCACGATAAATTATTGCAGTATTTATACCAACTTTGCGCTTGTGCCAGGTGGGCAGTTATGATAAAATCAAGGGAAAGAGGAAGAAAGAGATTTCTGATATGAAACGATTTATTGCTGTACTTAGTGGCTTATTAGTTCTGCCTGCATTTGCAGAAGTGGCGCCGATTTTTTACGACGACGTCATCGAATATGCAGAAGATGAATTTGCAGAACCCGACATCGTTCTGGATGAAATGACCGCCGACGTACAGCAGGTGGGCGCCCCGGCCATTGTCACACCGGCCACGCAACGGGCAAACACCACGCGCAGTGCCGCAACCACACGTACATCGCGCGCGACACCGGCCACAACGAATAAAACCACGACAACCCGCGGCACCGCCCAGCGGGCCGTTACCGCCCGCACTGCGACGAACGCAACCGCGTCCCGCGGGACCAGTGCGACCGCCACCACCCCGACACGCGCAACCGTTTCACGCGCATCTGCATCGCGCGCGGCCGCCACATCGGGTACCACGAATTTCAAAACAACCGCCCCCACCCAGACCGTCACCGCCCGCAGCAGTGCGCCGTCCACATCCGGGGCGACCACCGCACGTGCAACACTGGTTCAAACAGACACGGTAAATACGCCGCTGTACACGGGCCGCGTTGGCGTACGGTCAAACGTGTCCACACGCGTGCCGACCATCCGCGTTGCCACCGCAACCACGACCAGCGAAACCACCAGTGTATCCGCCCCGACGACGGCGGACATGGATCAATTGGCGGAATTGACGGAATATTGCCGCGCGCAATACACCGCGTGTATGGATAATTTCTGTAACGTTCTGGACGATAACCAGGGCCGATGCAGTTGCAGTGCAAATTTGAAAAACTATTC
>JAIDWS010000011.1 GCA_029059055.1 Alphaproteobacteria bacterium | reverse complement strand
CTGGATTCTATCAAGGCAATGTGTCCCCTGGAACGACTGGTGGGATGCCAGAAAGACGGGGCATTAAATTCCATAGATGAATTGGACAATATCTTGACCGGGATTTATTTGGGTATTGATAACGCTTTGCTGGAACAGTGCCAGAATGCCGTCCAGGAAAAAATGATTGAACTGTGCGGCGATACTGTTACGTGTGCGGCATTTGACGATGATGACAGCATGGGTACGGAAAGCCTGGTTAGTTATACCGACAATAATGGCGACCATGTAATCGAAGGCTTGGTATCATTCGGTAATGTCCAGGTGGCCAAGGTGGAGAGCGATGACAGCAACGTCAAATTCGGAACATATGAAATCAATATTAACGATTATAAATCACATCTGGATACCCAAGATCGCATTGCTGTGCGTGTGGTCGGCAGTTTGGAATCCGTGGCAACAAAGATTAATCAAAAAATTGCGGTACTGTCCCAAGACCCAACGATACAAATGTGTGTATCCGGGCGCGACATGTCCCAGATTCGTGGTGGCAAGACCAGCGGCCGCCAAACCACGCCGGCACGATTCCCGCATCTGCTGGACGAATCAATTTTGGCCATCATATCATCGGGCTTGGAAAAAGCGAATGCAAATTATTCCACCAAATACAATAAATTGGTCGGTGAAGCCATGAAAGCGCAAAGCAGCGAGTTAAAGGCGTTAATGTGTACGGCATTGGCGATGGACGATGCGCCAACATGCATCGAATACAAAACAACGGAATCCGGCGATGCCATCTGTGTACAATACAGCCCCAATACATTGGGCGACGTATTCCAAGACAGCGGCCAAACAGGGATTGTGGGTGACGATATCTATTCCACAAAATATGTCATTTCTGGAACGAAGTTTTCTGATCTGATGGCGGCCCAACAACGGGGACATTCCACATATACCCAGACCGACAGCAAGGGAAATATGATTGGAAAAATTTCCACATCCGCAGCGTTCGAACCATCCACCGACACATGTATCTTAACGACAACAACAACCATGTGCAGCAAGATGAAAGAAATTATCACCACCGACACGTACAAAACATGTAGCAAGGGTGGCATCAGTCTGTTTGCCGGCAGTTGCGGTGGCGGATTACTACAAATCGGGGGCAACAAAAAAATCTCTGGAACAACCCAGACGTACCAAGGTGTTGCATGTCAAGAATTCTTGGAACCGGTTACAACGACGGTTAATATACAAATGTAAAAAAATCCCCCATTCGGGGGATTTTTATCAGAATTGGGTATCGGTACAGGTTTCCACCGGATCCGCCCACGATTTGCAGTATTTACTGCCAAACAATGGGTTTCCTTTCTTGTTACAATTCTGGGCACGTACACATTTGTGACAATTCAACGTATCCCATTCGAATGTGGACGTGATTGTTTCCTTGTAATTCCATTGATTCAACTGCTTGGATCCAATCAGTTCGCGGTTAACCCCGCCATCGGCACCATTTGCGCTGCCAGAACCTGCATTCCCCAGTAATCCGATGGCCGCTGTCCCCACGGCCCCGGCAGCAATAACCGTGCCCATGGTTGTGGTCAGACCCGCAATAGCAACCGTGGACGCGCCACCGGTGAACGGAATCGCGACCGCCGCCCCCGCCAGGGCCACCATTGACATGATTTTACCAAACGCATTTCCCGGGGGATTCGGCGATTTGGGCAAACTGGCCGCTTCGGCAAAGCTGATACAGGCAACGCGGGCGATTTCGCGACGCGCATCCAACGCGTTTTCACCGGCGATTTCCGCCATGCGTTCACCCATGGTTGCGTAATCCTGCAACATCTTGGCCTGCAATTCATCATACTTCTTATAATAATTGTCTTTGGCTGTTTTTAATGCGGCGGTCGCAATCTGCATGCGCATTTGCTTGGTCAATTCCGGGAAACGGGGCGCCGCCTGGCCACGGCCGATACGCACGTCTTTCATGCCTTGGACCTGGCGACCGGTCATGCAGAATTGAACCGTCGGGTCGGCTTCGATGGTGTTGATGGCGGTGTTAATGTTTTTTTGCAAGACCGCCAATTCAGATTTGACCTTTTCTTTTTGTGCCGCGCTTAACTGCGAACCTGTTTTTTCAATATATTGGTCAACACTGCTCAGCATACCATCGTCGTCAATGTCAACACTTTCCCAGTAAATGGTTCCGTCCAGCACGCCTGCGAACGGTGTAACCGGCCCCAATCCCGCAGATGATGCACCCTGGACACGCCCCAATTCGCTGTCTTGGATTTGTGATATGTCTGTACGACAACTGGAATAATTGATGTCCAGGCTGTTGCCACTGCTGGTGTATTCACATATTTTATAATCCAACGAACGCGCGCCCATGTTGTCATCCACGGCCAACCCGTTACAATTTTCTGTGTCCCCGCAAACCTTTACCATGGCTTCGTTTGCGGCGTTTTGACAGTATTCCAACATATTGTTGTCGATGGACAGCATGATACCCTGGACCATGGTGGCCAAAGCATCATATACCGCGTCGTCACGAATCGATTGCTTGCCCGATTCGCCACTGTACACCTGTTGACAGCCGACCAATTTGTCGTACGGACACATCCGAATAATCGTATCGGT
>JAIDWS010000010.1 GCA_029059055.1 Alphaproteobacteria bacterium | reverse complement strand
ATATGATATACTGCCCATGAAATCTTTTTTGAAGTGGGGGAAATTATGAGAAAAATATCAGTATTTGCATTAATTGCGGCCATGTCTGTTTCGGCGCACGCGGCGCCCAGTCATATTACACGTGACGGCAATCGCGGCTATAACGTGACATATGATTACCAGGACAAGGCCAAGACCGGATGGTACGTCACGGCGCGCGCGGAATTAAGCTTCTTGAACTGGAAGAATAAATACAAGTCCGGCTATGTCGGGGTTGATGCAGGGGCGAATTCGGATAAGTATTCGTTTGAACCTGTCTTTGGCGGCGGCGTTTCGTTTGGTAAAACAGTTAATTATTTCTGGCGCCTGGAAGGTGAAGCCGGATATATCGGCAGTTTCAGCGACAAAGACAACGGATTTGAATTTAAAATTTCAACCCCGTATTTGATGGTCAACGGTTATCGTGATTTTGTAAATGGTCTGTATGTTGGGGCCGGGGTTGGTATGGCTATCCCGACAACAAAACTGGACGGGGATATCTTTATCAGTGGCGACCGCAGCAAAACATCCGTATCACCGATGGGTGGACTGATGTTGGGTTGGGCGCATAAATTGGATGATAATTTTACTGTTGATGTGCGTTATCGCTTGGCGGGCTTTAACGGGCCGAAACAGACGCGTCACTTTGAAAGCGTCGATGCAGCAGGCAAAATATACAACGAATATTTCGAAAACAAAGTCGGCTTTGTCTTGGATAATTCCATCTCAATCGGGCTGCGGTATGAATTTTAATTGGGAAATGTATTGACCCGATTCGCGAAAAATGATAGGATAAAAATATCAGTAGTAGGGATGTGATGAGAAACGGTTTAAAGATATCAGCACTGTCAATGTTTTGTGTGTTATTCGGCACCGCCGGGTCGGTGGCGTATGGCGCGGCATCGGTTCGTTCGTTGGGCGGAACCGGTACGTATAATGGCGCGTCCAGTGCCGCCGCGGCCAAGGCCAGTTCCGGCAGTTCGGCCATCAACGCGGTGCGTGCGGGATCTATGCGTGTGTCGCCGTCCACGGCCACCCAGCCGGGCAGTGCGGTAAAACCTGCGACCAATTCCACCGCATCCACATCGCGTTTGTCGATTGGCAAATATCTGGGGGGCGGCACATCCGTCAGCGGGGGCAGTTCGATTAAAAATCCCAACCCCGGCACATCCGGTGGGACAAATACCAAGCCCGGAACCAGTGGCGGTGATTTTTCGTCGGATGATTTGAACGCATTGCGCGATGAATTGCAGAAACAGATTGAAGCTGTGGCCCGGGACTTAGATGTCCAGGTGGGTAACATCAACACCCAATTGGACGGATTTGTGTCCAACGATGATTTGGATGGCTTTGTTACCGCTGATGAATTGGCGGGTCTGGCGACAGCAGATGATTTGGCCGGGAAACAGGATGTCTTGACCGCGGGTGATTACATTACGATTGACCCGGTAACGAATGAAATCTTTTTGGAAATTGGTGATTTGGCCAACGATTTGAAATCGTCCATCGGCCAACAGATTCAAATGGCCATCCGCAATAATGCCATCGCGTGGAGTGTTGATGGCGTCAAATGGAATGAATTGATTTCGTTGTCTGAATTGACCGGTGTTGACGGTATCCAGGGCCCCCAGGGTCCCATCGGTCCCCAGGGGATGCCCGGTGAAACCGGACCCCAAGGACCCAAGGGTGACAAGGGTGACGCCGGCGAAGCCGGTCCCCAAGGGTTAACAGGTGCCCAGGGTCCCATTGGTCCCCAGGGATTGACCGGCCCCCAGGGTGAAAAGGGCGACAAAGGCGATAAGGGTGACAAAGGTGACAAGGGTGATACCGGTGACACCGGTCCCCAGGGACCCCAGGGGTTAAAGGGTGACCCGGGTGACGCCAGTGTTGAATTGGAAGATTACTATAACAAGACCGAAGTGGATAACCGCTTGCTGTTGAAACAGAATTTGTTGGAATCGGGTAATTACATCACGATTTCCAACGGCAAAATCGATGTCAGCCTGTCTGATTTAGAAGCGGATTTAAGCGTTGCCGGTCCCCAGGGTGAAATGGGACCCCAGGGTGAAATGGGGCCCCAGGGACCCAAGGGTGATACCGGTGAAACCGGCCCCCAGGGTGAAAAAGGCGACAAAGGTGACAAGGGTGATAAAGGTGACAAGGGTGATGCAGGCGAAGCCGGTCCCCAAGGTTTAACCGGACCCCAGGGCGCAACCGGTGCCCAGGGTGAAATGGGTCCCCAGGGATTGACCGGCCCCCAGGGTGAAAAGGGCGACAAAGGTGACAAGGGTGACACCGGTCCCATTGGACCCCAGGGTGAAAAAGGGGAAAAGGGTGATACCGGTCCCCAAGGGCCCAAGGGTGAACCCGGTGATGCCAGTGTAGAACTGGAAGATTACTATAACAAGACACAGGTGGCGAATGCGATCGCGGATGCGATTACGAACGCTGCCCCGAACTATGCGACTGCGGCCCAGGGACAATTGGCCGAAACCGCGGCGCAACCGGGCGATGCGCCCAAAGACGGCAAAGACTATGTTTGGGTTGTTAACAACGGCAACCAGACCTGGGTTGAAGTCGCAGAATAACCAACCAAGCATGGGATAAAACATGCCACATACAAACCAAAACGGGGGAAATATGAAAAAAAATAAAATTATCTTTTCTGGCGTCATGGCGGCGATTTTGACCGCCGGGGCGGCGAACGCGGCGGTGTCCAAAATCGCCAGCCAGGAATATGTTGACAGACAGAATTCTGAACAGACCACAAGCATTACGCAAAATATTACAAACCAGGTTAATGAAACCCTGAAAAGCTATCCGACCACGGAACAGGTGACCACAACAATCACCAACGAAATCAAAACTGCCATCACCGATGGTGGTGCCATTGATGAAGTTTTGGCCGATTATGCGACAACTGAATCCGTCACAACCGAATTGGAAAAGAAAGCAGATGTCGCGACTGTAACAGCGGAATTGGATAAAAAGGCCGACAAAACAGCCATTGCTGATATGGAAACAAAAACACATGCTGCGGCGACATACGCGGTCAAGGCAACCGAAGGTATTGCCGATACGGCCGCCGCAAATGCCACCCAGGCGTTGACCAACATTGGTACATTGACAGAATTGACCACCACGGCCAAGGGCAGTGTTGTTGCCGCGGTTAATGAAATCAACACAACATCCGGTGCGACCACCACAGCAGTTGAAGCTGCGCAAAAGGCTGCAGAAGATGCCGCCGCCGCCGCCGCCGCCGCCCAGGGGGATATTGATGCATTGGATGCCGTTGTAAAGAACGAAACAACCGGCTTGGCGGCAACCAAGAAAATTGCGGATGACGCTGCTGCTGCTGCTGCTGCTGCCCAGACTTCTGCCACGGCGGCGAATACGGCTGCCTCTGCGGCACAGAGTGATGTTGACGCGTTGGAAGCTGTTGTCACAGACGAAACAACCGGCTTGGCCGCGACCAAGAAAGTTGCGGATGATGCGTTGGCGGCCACCAAGACAAATGCCACTGAAATTGCCAAGAAAGCAAATGCGGCTGACCTGGGGGCATTGGCAACAGCGGCCCCGGGCGAATGCGCAGATCCGGAAAGCAAATGCGTGCTGACATTCGACGGCACAGCCTATGGCTGGGAAGTCGTTGCCCGATAATCAACCGGGTGAAATAAAAAACGGGATGTGATATGCTGGCACCGACGTATCGCATCCCGATGAAAACCGAATAACGTGCACCACAGAATATTTAGAACAGATGATCATGAAAACCACAGGTATTTTTGCAGTTTCTTTGATAGCCATCATGGCGGTGGGGGCATCGTTTACCGATGCACACGCGGTTGACAGCGTGGCCAGTGTCAATTATGTCGATCGTCAAATTCGGACGATTGAATTGACCCCCGGCCCCCAGGGTGCCACCGGTGCCCAAGGTGCCACCGGCGCCCAGGGGGCAACGGGTGCCCAAGGTGCAACAGGTGCCCAAGGTGCAACAGGCCCCCAGGGTGAACGTGGTTTACAGGGTGTTCAGGGCGCCCAAGGCGCACCAGGCGCCAAGGGTGACAAAGGTGATACCGGCGCCCAAGGCGCGCAAGGGGCCAAAGGAGATACAGGCGCCCAAGGTGCCACGGGTCCCCAGGGTGCAACCGGCGCACAAGGCGCGACCGGTGCCCAGGGTGAACGTGGTTTACAGGGTGTCCAAGGTGCCCAAGGCGCACCAGGCGCCAAGGGTGACAAAGGTGACACCGGCGCCCAAGGTGCACAAGGCGCCAAAGGTGATACCGGCGCACAAGGCGCAACAGGCCCCCAGGGTGCAACAGGCGCCCAAGGTGCAACGGGTGCCCAGGGTGAACGTGGTTTACAGGGTGTCCAGGGTGCCCAGGGTGAACGGGGTTTACAGGGTGCCCAAGGTGCCCAGGGCGCCAAAGGTGATACAGGTGCCCAAGGTGCAACCGGACCCCAAGGTGCAACCGGACCCCAGGGTGCGACCGGTGCCCAAGGTGCAAAAGGCGCCCAGGGTGCAACAGGTGCCCAAGGTGCAACAGGTGCCAAGGGTGATACCGGTGCCCAAGGTGCAACCGGACCCCAGGGTGCGACCGGCGCACAAGGGGCGACAGGTGCCCAGGGTGCCAAAGGGGCAACTGGTTCTGTGGGTACGGCCACGGCCAACACTGCGGTGGGTAAATTTGCACGCACAATGGCTGTGTCGAACGGTAATTTGACCGTTACATACGAAAATATTCAAATCCCGGTTGGGTCGGCAACGGCAACAACATATGCAACCATCTGGGTGGAATAAGATTATAAAATTAAAAGCGCCGTCGTGGGACGGCGTTTTTTCTTTATCTGGTTTTGCAATGCGAAAAAAATAAAACCACCAAAGGCGATTGGTGGTCGGGAAGTTAGAAAAATCATAACAAAGAATGACCCTGGCGGTTTTTAGGTACGGGGGTACCCTGTGGCATGGCCGCCAGCCTCCCGACCTGGGTGTCGGGTGACCGGACAATGTTGTCCGGTGGATTTGATGCGCAATGCATCACTTTGTTATGGGATTTTCTATGTCCCGAACATGCATCCCTGCAAATTCATGCACAGTATAAAAAACACAACGCCCCAGTGCAAGGGGGAATTATACCACATGGCGAATGGGTGTTTTTTTGCAATTTGCCGGTGTGTTTGTGCTGATGGGGCAATAAAAAATCCCCCGGCGGGGGATGTTTTATTCCGTAATTCGGTCGTTGGCGGCCGGTGCGTCCGGGATTGTCGGCACGTCCCAGTAATGGTAATCATCATGACATCCAAAACGGTCATGATGTGTGCGATATGCCCAATCGTCCATTTGACGGCGTTCGAATTCCGCGCGGATTTCTTCGTCATATTTGTACATGATGGATTTGACCAGAATTTGGATTTCGTCGCGACGTTTATCGGTCGTGTTATCGCCGGTATAAATTTGCAAATATCCCAACGAATCCAGATGCAGGAATTTTCCCCCGCGAACAAATGTGCGCACCACCAATTCGTAATCGTCGACCACCCACAGATTTTCATTATGGCCCCCGATTGCGTCATAAAATTCACGGCGCCAAATGCGGACATGATTCGGCACGCCCACAATATGGCGGATTGTTTTCGGGTTAATGGGGCATGCGATACATTCGGCGTATTTGTGCGCATATCCGGTCAATGGGTTGACCGCCGTTGTTGTGCGGTATGCACCGTATCCCATGGCAAATCCCGGGCCCCATGTTTCGCCGGTTTCGAACGAATCGTCGTCATGAATGACGATGGACGCATTATTGGAAAATATAAAATCATATCCCGCCCCATGGCGCAGAATTTTTTCGGTTAAATCGGGCATCAACAAATCGTCATGGTCCAATTCCGCCAACCAATCGCCGGTACACAGATTGGCCACGCGTTTTTTTACCCACCCGATAAATCCCGCCGATTGACGATTGGCGCGATAATATTTTATGCGCCCGTCGCCGATTGATGCAAAATATTTGGCCAACCGCGCGGCGTCGACATCATTGCTGGAATCATCAAACAGAACCCATTCCCAATTCGGATTTGTTTGGTTTAAAACGGTTTTGGTCGTGCGTTCAATTGATTTTTGCGGTGTGTTGTACAATGGCGTGAAATAAGAAACGCGTTCATTATGAAAATCCGCCGTGTCATAAACGGGTCGCATTGCCGGAATATTGTAATCGGTATTGTAATCCAATTCCAATGCCGGGATTGGCGGAACGTCATCGGTCAATTTTTTGATAACGGTCACACCATAATCATATGGGAACGTCCCGATTTGCAACGCATCCGCCGCCGCATCCGCCGCCGCCAGGATTGTTTTCCACACTTCGCCATTATACGGCAAATGTTTTTCAAAATTGCTGAATTGTGTTGCGTCAAAATCAATCGGCATCGTATCGTGCAAAACCACAAATCCACCCACCGGAATCACGCGCAGTGCATTGTTCAAATCACGCAACGATTGTTCATACGAATGGTTCCCATCGATAAAGACAATGTCAAATGTGTCCGTGTTTTTTTCAAAAAATTCATCGGATGTCATTTGGTGGGTAATATGCGGGCGAAACATGTCGATGGTTGCCGCGTCAAAGAATTCGCATTGAATGCACGGGTCAACGGATGTCTTGGCCGGGCATCGGATGGACAGAAAGTTTGTCCATGGATTGGATACGCCGATTTCCAGATACCGGCGCAGATGATTTTCCGAAATCAATTTGTTGATGATATATGTTCGCGACAGTGGTCGGGCCACAGACATGATAAGACTTCCTTACTTTATTCCTTAGACAGTGCAAATCATAGAAAAAATATGGACATATTTCAATTGGAAATATTTTCCCAGGCTGGGACAAATTTATACTTGAATAAAACGGCTGGAAATGCCAGAATATCAACGTAAAAGATACACAGGCATATGCCTAATCCAAAGGGTCGTTTATTTTCAGCAAAAAAAATGAGAATAGAACCCCAGGAATTTGGGCATTTATAAAATGAAAAAAAGCCGTTTTTTAAACGACCATTAAGATGCGGCAGTACAAACGGGGGAAAACATGAAATATATCCTGATACGAATTGTGGGCGGATGCATCGCGGGTATGGCGGTCATTGTGAATTATTGCCATGCGGCTGTGACAATGAATTGTGGCAACGTGTCGTCAACCGTCAAGACAACCGGCAATGTAAAGTACAAAGAACAACCGTGTACCGAACCCGGACGTGTGGAATATGGCGTTCATTTCCAGAAAATGTCCGGAACAACGGTGGCAAAGTTTCCGTATTCGACCCTGTGTATCAAGGCGGGTAATACCGATATTCCCTATACCGGATGTGCCAGTGGGAACGGCGTCTGTAATGCATCGGGGATTATCTGCTATGATGATTATATGCCATTCCTGGCCCAGGGGTGCTGTATCGTGTCGGGCAATTCTTTGGGACTGGGGTATGATTGCGAGCTTGATATGGGAAACGATTGTCAGGTTTCACGTATTACCGTTGCAGCAAGCAATGTGACCAGATATATCGCCCAGGAATGTGAATCCGGTCGTTATTTGGTGGGAGGATTGGCGGGATCCAATATATCGGGATGTACGGGATACAGCCTGTCGGCTGTGGACAAGTGCTGTGCAGCGTGTTCGGGGTTACAGGTGTCCGGTGGCGTCGTTTCCACCACCAGTGGTCTGGGGGCGGTAACGTCCGGGGTTTTAATTGTCGGGTCTTCGACATCATCGGGACTGACCGCGTGCAAGGCCCAGATTGCCAAACCCATTGTATCCAGTGATAATCGGGGTACATTTGAAGTGGCGTTTACAAACGGGACCGAATGCGCGTATTCCAATTAAGATATTAAAACGTCATGGCACAATCCGAAATCAATGTATTGGAAATTGATTCTTGGGACACCAGGTTCCAAAGTGGGGTTGCGCGTTATATGGATGTGTTAAATGCGCATATGCCGCCCAATGTGCGGACATGGCGCATTTTATTTCATTATAATCCCCATGTGACCGATGTGCGCATTATCCCCGAACAATCTGAATTGCATGTCTGGCACCCGATGGGATTTCCCCAGGCCACATTGTACGAAGCCATCATGGGAATGTGGGGGGCGCATCTGGCGGGGCTGCCTAATTTAATTGTAAAGTGTAATTGTTTGGGGGCGGAAAATTTGGCCTATTTAATACGCGGCCGCATTCATTGCCGTGTTATCGGGGTTCTGCATTGTGTGCCACCAACGCCCCAGGTGCCGGCCGGCGCCAAGGTTTATAATCCGTATTTCAACATGGATTGGATTGTGTCTGTGTGCGATACAGCAAAATCTTTTCTGGGTGGGGTGCGCAATACGCGACCGGTGACCGTGATTTACAACGGGATTGACCGGCCGACACCCAATCGCCCAAAATCAGACGGGGTGTTTCGATTTATCTGGGTGCATGGCTGGGCACCGCACAAGGGGTTGGCCCAAATTATTCCCGCCATCGCCGAAATCGCATCCCGGCATAAAATCGAAGTCTTGGTTTTGGGCGGGGGCGAACCGGATGAAAATATCCGAAAACAAATTGCAGATTTACCCATTCGCCAGATTGGGTTGGTGACCGACCCCGCAGAATTAAACAAATATTACCAGATGGCCGATTGTGCATTGTTCGCATCCCCATCCGAAGCATGTCCGTTCGCCGGTATCGAAGCCATGGCCCATAACTTGCCCATCATCAGCAGTGATGCCCCGGGATTGACCGAAATGTTTGGGCGTGCGGCCGTATTTGTCCCATTGGATGAACAACGTCATGTCGGTGCCGATACATATGCCGCCCAAATGCGGCGCATGATTACCGATAAACGCTTGCGCATGCGTTGCGCGGTGATGGGATATGCGCGATATCTGGAAAGATACACGGCCAAAAAAATGGCGCGTGATACACTGCGCCTGTACAAATCATTGATTATAGCGATAAAATAATGCACAGTCCAATGGCGGTTACCGTAATGGCGGCGACCGTCAACGGCCAAAAGTATTTTTTGACAATGGCGTTGGCCTGTTCTTGGAATCGCCACAGTAAAAATCCGACCAACGCAAATCGCGCCGTGCGAAAGATGGCCGATATTCCCAAAAAGACCAATGCCGGGAAGCCCATAAAACCGGCGCAAATGGCCATTAATTTATATGGGATGGGCGTCACCGCCGTCAAGAATATGATAAACAGGCCATGCCGGACAAACATATCCTGGGCCAGGGCGAATTTTTCCATGCTGGCAAAATTCTGAATCAGCCAGACCCCAACCGAATCGAACAGCCACAATCCAATCATATACGCCGCCGCGCCCCCAACCAATGACCCCAACGCCGCCGCAATCGTAATCGGCATTGCGCGCCGCCGGTCTGCGATGATGGCCGGTGTCATGAATACTTCGGGTGGAATGAACAGAAATACCGATTCACAAAATGTCAGAAAAAAAACCACCCATGCGTATGCCGGATGTCCTGATTTCTGTAATATGGCGTCTACAAGCTTCATTGATATACGGTCCCCAAATTCTGCGGAATTTACTTGATTGTACTGAAATGTCTGCTAATTTACAATCATAAATATTAACAGCAGCAGGCATTTCGATGAAAAAACAGATGAATTCAAACCGCGGTGAACGCATCGCCAGCAAAGTCCAAACATTGGTGGCGGAAATTTTGCGTGATAATTATGGGGATGATGACCTGATTGCCGGGGTGTCGTTGGTCGGGGCGGTGGCGCACGGCGGGTTGCAGTTTGTTCGATTGTTTTATTATTCGCGCCATGAAAATCTGGATGCTGTGCAGCGGCGGTTGGACGATGTCACGCGTGCGGTGCGATTTGAATTGGCCCAGCGTATCGACCAAAAATACGTGCCGGATATCCGATTCGCATATGACGATACATTGGAACGGGCGGCGCGCATTGACCAATTGCTGAACCAGATTAAGGATTAATGTAAAATGGACATTCGTATTGAACAGGTTTTTCATATCAACGATTCGCTGTTGTTGGATTGTTATTACATCGTCAGCGAATTTATGGGTGATGCCGAAAATTTCTATTATTCCGTTCAACACGAAGTCAATCATTCCAAACATCCGATGTTCGTTTGTCGCCAGAATGAAAATGTTCTGGGCTTTGTAAAGGGGCGCCTGGGGGTTGTGGGCTGGGATGCACCCAATGTCAGGGCGGCCCATGTCGACCATCTGTACATCAGCGGCCGGTACCAGCGCATGGGAATCGGGGCGCGGTTGCTGGATGCGTATGCCGATTATGCGCGCAGTAACGGTGTTAATCAAATGATGCTGCAATCGCGTATGACGAAACAGGCCCTGGGGTTTTATCAAAAACATGGATTTAACCTGGTGGATGCGAATCGGATGGGGCGCATGCAAAAATCTTTGTAAGATTTATATAAAATCACCTTGCGACGGTGGAAATACTGGTGTATCATTGCCGCATGAGTCAAAAGCATATTCGAAATTTTTCCATTGTTGCACATATCGACCACGGTAAATCGACGCTGTCGGATCGATTGATTGAATATACCGGCGGTCTGCAATCGCGCGAGATGAAGGCCCAGGTCCTGGATTCCATGGATATTGAACGGGAACGCGGTATTACGATTAAGGCCCAGACCGTACGATTGAATTACACGGCGAAAAACGGTGAAACGTATCAGTTGAATTTGATGGATACGCCGGGTCACGTTGATTTTTCGTACGAAGTATCACGCAGTTTGGCCGCATGCGAAGGGGCATTGGTCTTGGTCGACGCGACCCAGGGGGTCCAGGCCCAGACATTGGCGAACGCGTATTTGGCATTGGACAACGATTTGGAAATGTTGCCCGTTTTGAACAAGATTGATTTGCCGTCCAGTGATGTTGCCGCCACGCGTGAACAAATTGCGGATGTTATCGGACTGGATGCCAACGATGCGCTGGCGGTGTCGGGCAAAACAGGGGCGGGCGTTCCCGAATTACTGGAAGAAATTGTGGCCAAATTACCGGCCCCGCGCGGCGATGAAAACGCGCCGACACGTGCGTTGTTGGTCGATTCGTGGTACGATTCGTATTTGGGGGTGGTGGTGCTGGTCCGTGTTGTTGACGGAAAATTATCCCGCGGCCAAAAAATTAAATTTATGGCCACCGGCGCGGAATATGTTGTCGATAAAATCGGATACTTTACACCCAAAATGGTCAATACCGACGGATTGGAAACCGGTGAAATCGGGTTTATTATCACGGGGATGAAAACCATTCATGATTGCAAGGTTGGTGACACCATCACCGATGCGCGTGCGACCGGCGCCCAGCCGTTGCCGGGTTTTAAGCCGTCTGTGCCGGTGGTGTTTTCATCTTTCTTTCCGGTCGAAGCCGATGATTACCCCGCATTCCGCGAAGGCGCGGAAAAATTGGCCCTGAACGATGCGTCGTTCATGTTCACAACTGAAAAATCCAGTGCGCTGGGATTTGGATTGCGATGCGGATTTCTGGGGCTGTTGCATATGGAAATCATCAGCGAACGGTTAACGCGTGAATTTAATTTAAACCTGATTAATACCGTCCCCAGTGTGCTGTATCGTCTGCATCTGCGTGACGGCGATGTTGTGGATTTGGAAAATCCCGCCGACATGCCGGACCCGACCAAAATCGCCATGATCGAAGAACCGTGGGTGCGCGCCACAATCATGATGCCCGACAAATACATGGGGGGGATTATGGGGCTGTGCGCGGAACGTCGCGGGGTCCAGGAAAACATTTCTTATGTCGGTAATCGCGCGGTCTTGGTTTATCGGTTGCCGTTGGCGGAAATTGTATTTGATTTCTATGACCGGGTTAAATCCATATCGTCGGGATACGCGTCATTCGATTATGTGTTACAGGGATACGAAGCATCCGATTTGGTCAAAGTATCCATCTTGGTTAACGAAGAAAACGTTGAACCGCTGTCTTTTATGTGCCATCGCAGTGCCGCCGAAAAACGTGGTCGCCAAATTGTTGAAAAGTTAAAGGATTTAATCCCCCGGCACCAATTTAAAATTCCACTGCAAGCGGCAATCGGTGGCAAGATTATCGCCCGTGAAACCATCGCGGCATTCCGCAAAGACGTAACTGCAAAATGTTATGGTGGGGACATCACGCGCAAAAGAAAATTGTTGGAGAAACAGAAAGAGGGAAAAAAACGCCTGCGGTCGTTTGGCAATGTTGAAATTCCGCAATCGGCATTTATCAATGCTTTGAAAGTATAAAAAATAAAACAAAGGCAATAAAATGAAAATGACTGTTTTTCAAAATCTGAAACAAAAATTTTATGCGTTGGGCGATTATATGCGTGAATATCGCCGTTTGGGCCGTGAATGCAGACAGTTGCACGATGAATATACGAATAATGTAGCGGCGGTGACAGCCAATTTGGGTAATTTCTGGGCGGCGGACGTTCAGGGGGCATCACGACCCACGACATGTGTTCATGCCGGTTATACGTGGATTCGCAACTTAAACGATTCGTGCAATGTGGAACCGGTCTTTTTCGTGTCGTATTGCAAACATTTTGGTCATGAAATCGGGAATGGGGCATGTGCGGAAACAGGTTGTGCATGCTTTGCCCGGAACCAGGAATGCGTTCGTGCGTGGGATAAATATGTCGCCGCACGTGCCGCGCGTCGCGCATTTTTGCAGGGGGCAAAAACGCAAACAAAATAAAAACCACAGGGGGAATCCGTGGCGCATCAATTCTTTTTTAATCCGTATATTCTGGACAATCTGCCGGCGCCGAACACCGGATTTGATGTGGTCCAGGATTTATCGGAACCGCGCCTGCGGATGTATGTGACCAGCCGTGGTGTAAAAACGTTCTTTGTCCGCAAACGCGTCGGCGGGCGCGACAAAAGAATTATTATCGGAAATTATCCCGATATTGATATCGAAGATGCACGTGGTCGCGTTGCGGAAATTTTGCGCACCGCCGCCCAGAAACCAAAAATCCGGCGCAATAAAATCGAATTTAAAAAATTGGTCGATTTATATATGGTTCGCCGGGTGCGGCGTGTGGACATGGCACGTGAAAAATTGGTGCGTGCAATTAATCGTCATTTGGTTCAATTGTTTCCGCGCATTGTCACCGACATTACATCGGATGACATTGCGAATGTGTTGGGACAAATTTCCGGTCCGGCCATTTCGGGTCGCATGCACGAATTACTGCAAAGCATTTTTAAATTCGCCATCGAAGAAGGGTATTTAAAAACCAATCCGGTCACCCCCGTGCCCAAGGTTGCACAAAATCGTCGCGCCCGGCCGTTAACCCGCGCGGGATTGCATCGGTTGGTGGCGGCAATTGGGACGGAACCAGATACCAATTTGCGCGCGGCATTTATGATGTTGATATACGGGTTTGCGCCGAAATCAAAAATATTTGCAATGCGCTGGCATGATTTGGATTTCAATCATTATATGTGGGGCAATATGCCATTGGCGGACCGGGCGACGGTGCTGTTACAGGATTTACCCCAATCGGATGGCGAATGGGTTTTTCCCGGTCGTGGTGGGCGTCATTTGACAGACCCGCGGTGTGCGTGGCGGCGTGTGGCGGCGGCGGCGGGGATTGAAAATTTGACCATGGATGATGTGCATAAATTCTTGATGCGGCGTGTGGTGTGGGCATCGGACAAAGACGATATGCGTGACAATATGAACCGGTTGTTGGATGATGTTTTCAGCCAAATGTAAATAAAAACGTTTTGTCAAGTTTTGTTATGGTTTGTTATAATTTCTTGACACTATGCCCATAAAATGATAGTTTATCAGTAATGACGCCACCACGGTGGCCAGAAAGTTAACTGAAACAAAGGATAAAAAATGACAACTTTCGAAAAAGTAAAAAAGATTGTAGCGGACAAGTTGGGTGTCGCCGAAGAAAAAGTGACTGAAACTGCTTCTTTCGTGAACGACTTGGGCGCGGATTCTTTGGACGTTGTTGAATTCGTTATGGAAGTTGAAAAAGAATTCGATATCACCATCCCGGACGAAGAAGCGGGCAAATTGCTGACCGTGGGTGATGCGGTTAAATACATCGACGCGCACAAGAAATAATTCTGGGTGTCTGTATTTTTTATGATATCACGAAAATCCGTTGCAATCATGTTGTTGACGGATTTTTTTCTGTATTTCGTGATTTAAAAGGTTTATGATAGGGTGAATATACAAACGTATTTGTAAACCTTTTGAAAGGAAAAATGATGAAAAGAGTCGTTATTACAGGTATGGGTATTGTATCGCCGGTTGGGACCGGGGTGGAATACGCCTGGAAAAATATCATTGCCGGAAAATCTGGTGTACGTAAAATCGAAGAATTTGATGTATCGGATTTGGCATCGCAAATTGGTGGTGTACCCGTGCGCGGTACAGACGCGGGTCAGTATAATCCGGACGTTGCGGTTGACCCCCGCGACCAGCGTAAAATGGACAAGGCTATTTTGTACGGCGTTGTCGCCGCAGTCGAAGCGGTCAAAGATGCCGGATTGGAAGATTATGCCGGTGACAAAGAACGCGTTGGCGTTTCCATCGGTGGGGGTATCGGTGGGTTGAACACCATTTATGACAATTGCATCGAACTGCGCGAAGGCGGCCCCCGTCGCATCAGCCCGTTCTTTATCCCCAAGGCGATTATTAACATGACCGCCGGCCATGTATCAATTAAATATGGGTTCAAAGGTCCCAATATTTCCATCGTAACGGCATGTGCATCGGGCGCCCATTCCATCGGCGAAGGTGCGCGTTTAATTCAACACGGCGATGCCGACATCATGATTTGCGGCGGATCCGAAGGCGCGATTGGTCGCACCGGATTGGCGGGATTTTCCGCGATGAAGGCATTGTCCACGCGCAACGACACACCGGAAACCGCATCCCGTCCGTGGGACAAAACACGTGATGGATTTATCATGGCCGAAGGTGCGGGCGTATTGGTTCTGGAAGAATATGAACACGCGGTTGCGCGCGGCGCCAAAATCTATGCCGAAGTGGCCGGTTACGGCATGTCCGGTGACGCATATCATATCACGGCCCCCGCGCCCGGTGGCGAAGGTGGCATGCGTGCCATGAAGGCCGCCCTGCGTGATGCCGGTTTGCAACCGTCGGACGTTGATTATGTCAATGCCCACGGGACGTCGACAGGGCTGGGCGATATGGGTGAATTGACCGCGGTCAAGACTTTGTTTGCCGATATGCCGGTGTCAATGTCATCGACAAAATCCATGACGGGGCATCTGTTGGGTGCCGCCGGTGCCGTCGAAGCCATTTTCTGTACATTGGCCATTCGCGACGGGATTGTTCCGCCGACCATCAATTTGAATGACCCAGAAGATGAAGTTGGCAATTTCGACCTGGTGCCGAATGTGGCGAAAAAGCGCAAGGTTGATGTCGCCATCAGTAATTCGTTCGGGTTTGGTGGCACAAACGCCAGCCTGGTTCTGAAAAAGGTTGAAAAATAAAAAATCCCCCGAATGGGGGATTTTTTGTTCAGGTTTGATAATAACAATTTTGGGTATATGTACCTGTGCCACTGGTGTCGCTGAACGCGGTTCCCGATGGGATATAACATGATGTGATGGCGGTGCTGTTGTCGGCAGATGTACCGCCAGATGGACATGACGTACAGGATTGGTTTGTGCCGTATGTCCCGCCCGCACACCGGTATTTGGTGCAGTTTTTGGTGTCGCGTACGCAATCGCATGCGTCATAGTCGGCCGTCATTCCGCAATAGCCCATATAATTTTTGCCGATTATTGTTACCCAAGCAAAGTTGGTTTGACTGTTACAGTCGGCCAAATCCATAAAGTTACAGCCGGGGTTGATGGCACCAAATGCGGTTGGTGTGAATAAAAACAACGCAATGATTGCGGTTGTTGTTTTTTGCATTTTCTAACTCCTTATTCAGTAAACAAAACCACCAAGGATTTGGTGGTCGGGGAGTTAAGAAAATCATAGTATATAGATGACCCCGCCAGCCTTTGGACGAAGCCTGTTGTATAGCTGACGGCCCCCCGACAATGCGGGGTAATGGATGCAGCGCACGAAATCGTACGCAGATATACTATGGGATTTCTTATGTCCCTGAACCCATATCCCTATGAATTCAAACGGATTATAAAAAATTGGTGACCGAAAAACAATAAAATAAAAACAGCGGGAATAAATCCCCCCGTTTTTTATAGATTTGCTTGTTAAAACAATTGGTTATAAACCCAAAAGGGGTGCCTGATTCAAAGGACCGTTTTCCTACTGCGTTATTTGATTTCATTTTATCCCGGAATTCCGCCCTGTGTCAACACCAAAAATTGCCGAAAACAAACGGTGGTTTACATGGCAAAGAAATATGTCGGATACGCGGTTGGGGCGGTGTGTTGTCTGGGGTGGGGAACATATGATGCGGCAGCGTTTATAGTGCAGTGTTGCGAACAATTGAATCAATCAACCGGGATGTATGAAACGGTCACTGCGGAATCGTGCCGCAAATGTCCGGTTGGGTGCAATGATTTGTGTTTGGGTACAATTGACCCGCCGGTCACATTGCAATGTGCCGATGAATGCAAGGGGATGACGGATTGGGGATGGCCCCAGGGGTCAATAACCACCATTTCCCGTTATCAAACGCGCTGTAATGGATTGGCATGCGAATACAGATGCGCGGCGGGATATTATGGCCAGAATAAAAACTGTACCGTATGTCCTGGGAAAAGCACTGTTCTAATTGGCGATGGGGATGTCAGTACCAGCGCCGCTGGCACAACAGTGGTAACCGGATGTTATGCCACCGCCGGAAACGACAGCAGCGGTGACTATGAATATACATCACCGTGTTATTACAAATAAAAACCGGGGTGTGAACCCCGGTTTTTATTTTGTGTCGCCCTTGGCTTTTTGTATCACGCTTTTGGTTGTATCGATGACGGTGGTTTTGGCACCTTCGATGGTGGTTTTCGCACTGTCCAGGCGACGAATCAGCGCACGCTTAATCTTGCCGCTGATGGTCATGGGCAATGTGTCCACAAATTCAATCACGCGCGGATATTTATATGGCGCAGTGCGTTGTTTAACGTGTTCCTGTAATTGCCGCACCAATGCGTCCGTGCCGTGAAAATATTTGTTTAACACGATGGTTGCTTTGACCGCCATGCCACGCACCGCGTCGGGGACGCCGGTAACGGCGACTTCGCGGACGGCGGGATGTTCCAATAAAACACTTTCGACTTCGAACGGGCTGATGCGGTAACCGGAACTTTTAATCAAATCGTCGTTGCGGCCCACGAACCAGAAATATCCGTCCGCATCACGGTATGCAACGTCGCCCGTGTGATAATATCCGTCACGATATGCGGCGGCGGTTTTCTTGTCATTTTTGTGGTATTTTTCAAACAATCCAACCGGTTTGCCGTTGGCCAGATTGACGCAGATTTCACCAACTTCGCCGTCGGGGACGGGGCGGCCGCGTTCGTCCAATAATTGAACGTCCCATCCGGCCGCCGGCATACCCATGCTGCCGGGTTTGGGTTCAATCCACTGATTCGTGAACAGCATGACGCATGTTTCGGTTTGGCCGAAACCTTCGTGTAATTTCACGCCGGTCAATTTCAGAAAACGTTCATAGACTTCTGGGTTCAGGGCTTCGCCGGCGATGTCGGCTTTCTTGATTGCCGACAGGTCGTATTTGGATGTGTCTTCGCGGATAAGCATCTTGTACACGGTCGGTGGGGCGCAGAATGATGTCACGCGGTTTTCAGACAACACGCGCAGCAAATCGAATGCCGGGAATTTGCCCCCGAAATCATAAATGAATACGGTTGCGCCCGCCATCCATTGGCCGTACATTTTTCCCCATGAACATTTCGCCCAGCCTGATTCTGATAATGTAAAGTGGATATCACCGTCGGTTAAACGTTGCCAAAACACCGCCGTGTTAATGTGGCCCAACGGGTATGTGAAATTATGCGCCACCATTTTGGGCATGTCGGTGGTGCCGCTGGTAAAGTACAAGACCATTGTGTCATGATTTTGTGTCGGCACGCGCGTCAATGTTTTCGGCATATGGGCCAGGGCGTCCGCCACGGCGTCGCTGGATATCAATTGAATATCCTGGGCGGCGATGGCCTGTTTGATTTCGTCCACGATGTATCCGTCGTCAAACGCAATGATGTGTTTGACATCGGCTGTTTTGATTCGGTATTCGATATCGTGTGCCTTTAACTGATTCGTTGATGGAATGGGAATGACGCCCAATTTGTGCATCGCCATCATCAGCACCCAATATTCCCAGCGGCGGCGTAAAAACAACAGGACTGTATCGCCACGCTGAATCCCGCGCGACGTTAAGAAATTGGCCGCCGCATTGGACATTTCCGACAAATCGCGGAATGAAAAAGTTTTCTTTTCCCCATGGTCGTTGGTCCATAAAATGGCCGGTTTTTCGGGTGTTTCGTCGGCCATCACATCAATGACATCATATGCAAAGTTAAAATTTTCCGGCACAATTGGCTGGCCGTTTTCAATGTAATCCGCATAGCTGTCGAATTTGCTTTTCTTTAAAAAACGCAGTGCAAACATTTTGAATCCTTTCCTTGGTTTGTCTTGCTGCATATAATATGGTTTTTGGGGGGCGTAATTACAAGTCAAAATAAGAAATAAAAAAGGTTGCTTTTTTCCTAAAAAAGGTTCATAATGCGCGTCGCAAGGTCAGTTTTCGGAGTGTAGCTCAGTCTGGTAGAGCGCTGCGTTCGGGTCGCAGAGGTCGTAGGTTCGAATCCTGTCACTCCGACCACAAATAAAAAATCCCCCCATCCGGGGGATTTTTTATTTGTGGATTGGAATGCGGATGAGAACCGTTCAGGTTCGACTATGCGTCGGCGCGAACAAGCCCAGCGCCGTTCAAGCCGTCACGCATGCCCCGCCGGCATTTATGCCAAGGGAATCCTGTCATGCCAAATGATTATCCCCCCATCTGGGGGATTTTTTATTTGTGGATTGGAATGCCGGATGAGAACCGTTCAGGTTCGACTATGCGTCGGCGCGAACAAGCCCAGCGCCGTTCAAGCCGTCACGCATGCCCCGCCGGCATTTATGCCCAGGGAATCCTGTCATGCCAAATGATTATTCCCCCCATCTGGGGGGATTTTTATTTGTGGGTTTGGGGGTACATCATTAATTACAGTAATAGCTGTTTCCATCATATATAAACGTACCGGTGGTGTTGGAACCGGTGGACCCACTGGGGATATAGCATCCGGTTATCGCAACATTGCCGGCGGCCGACCGGCCACTGATGCCGTCGCTGGTGGGGCATGCACTGCACGATGTGGATGCGGTTGCCGTGCTGGATGTGGTGTAATAATTTGCCATGCATCCGTATTCGACGACCTTGGTCGTTTGGCAATTATAATAATTGCTGCTGTCGTTCATGATGTATTTGTGGCGCTGGACCGTGTGATTGGTGCTGTTATATGTGGTCCATGCAGAATAATGTACGCCGGAATTCATTATTGCCCCGCTGGCACTATACAGGCTGCACGCGCTTTCGCCGCCCATATCACACAGAACATAATTGCCCGGCGTCTTGCTGAGCCAGCATGTCGACCCCGTATCACTGGTATTGTCATCTGTGCAGTCTGGGTAATAGGTAAACGTATCAAATGACACATCAATGTCGGTTTTTACCGCCAGCATGCATGCCATTGTTGTGCAATCGGTGTTGCAATAATCGCCCGGTGACAAAGAACCGGCAGTGCGCAGGTATGCGTGGCCGGGGGACGCCCATGTGGCCACGGCGCCCAATATCATCATATGCTTGAATGTGTTCATTATGGGATCTCCTGTTTATATGGGTGGGGTGGGAAAACGTTCCTTTGGATTCGGCGTTTTTTGTTTGACACGGGGGCCGATTTTCGGCCAAAATAATCGCCAAGATGGGCCAGAAAATAAACCAACGTTTATTTTAGGCTTACTGTCGTATCTAAAATTTCCCCGAATTCTGCGCCGTGTGGCGTTTTTATTTTTATTTTTGAATTTGTTTTTTTATCTGTAATAATTTTCAAATCATGAAACGAAAGAAAAAGCTGTTTGGTCGTATCGGACCGATTCATTTAATTGTCGGATTTGTTGCGCTGGTGCTGATGCTGGGGGTGTATATCGTCGGGTGGCGGTCACCGGTGTCGGATGGGGTAACATTTCGTGTGGATAATGGGGCGGCTGTATCCGCGGTGGCGGCCCGCCTGCGGGCGGCGAACCTGATTGAGTCCCCCGATGTGTTCAAGGCCGTCGTTATGATTCAGGGCGGAAAAATTCAAACCGGGACATATGATATCCCCCCGCGTGCCAGTGCCTTTCGCATTGCGCGCATGATGGCCCGCGGCGATGTGGCGTCGACCCTGGTCGTTATTCCCGAAGGATTGACCATTCGTCAAATTAAAAATCTGTTGTTGGATACGGCGGCGTTGACCGGACCGGTTGAATGTGATGTGGCCGACCGACCGGTATGCAATTTGCATGACGGGGATGTTTTTCCCGACACATATCGCGTGGCGCGTGGAATGAATCGGTTGGCGGTGTTGGAACTGATGCGGCGCAAAATGGTATCCATCCAGGACAGCTGGAATGCGACCGGTGGTCGTGCGCCGGCCCCGCTGAAAACATGGAACGATGTGATAACGTTGGCGTCGATTGTACAAAAAGAAACACCCCGTGCATCCGAAATGCCGATTGTGGCCAGTGTTTATTTGAACCGATTGAAACAAAAAATGCGCCTGCAAGCGGACCCGACGGTGGTATATGCCATTACGGGGGGGCTGGGCGATATGCAGGGCCGCCCATTATTGCGGGACCATTTGAAAACAGACAGCCCGTATAATACATACACCAACCACGGATTGCCGCCGGCGCCCATTGCAAATGTCGGGCGCAATGCGATTGCGGCGGTGTTGGACCCGGCCGATACCAATTATCTGTTTTTTGTGGCCGACGGGCAGGGTGGTCATAAATTTTCCGGTACGTACGCAGAACATCAAAAAAATCATGCCGACTGGCGCGCGATAAAAAAATTTCGAAATGCGCAATCCAAATCCGTCAATCGTTAAAAAAATTAATGATTTTTGTTTTTAATAAATGTGTTTCTGTGACAATGAAAAACGCCCGGATTTCCGGGCGTTTTGTAATGTGACATAGGAATAATTCCGAATCGCGAACGCGCGTTATAATAACATATTTTGGGGATTTTTGCAAAAATCTTTACCCTTGAATGGGATTTCATTCAATGCCAAAATGTACATGTAGCTAAGGTTGACTTAGCATCACTACAATCGAAAAGAAAAGGATAGGGTATGAAAAAATTAGCTTTGACATCTTTGTTGGCTGTTTTTGCAGTTTCGGGTGCGCATGCGGCGAATGTTATTGATAACAATCCGTTGTATCGTCCGGATGCGGGCCGCTTTTACAGCGTGACCACAGTGGGTTCCCATTCCGAAGCGACCGATACATGGGCGCTGCGCGAAGAATTTGGCTATGGCATTACAGATAAATTGATGGTTGGTGTTGCCACATCTGCGATGGAAAAAGATTGGTTTGATGCGTCCGCATGGCGTGATTTCAGCGTGGGCGTTAATTATCGCGCGTTGGATATGGGCAACTGGAAAGCCGACATCTTTGGCAGCTATGCGTTGGACCCGGTATGGGGTAACCACACACCGTTCCTGGACGAAGATTTCACAACATATCAGTGGACAGCGGGTGTTCGCGGCGGTTATGTGGCCGGCGATTGGACATTGGCGGGTCATGTTGCGTTCGATTACCTGAACAGCGAATCCTTTAACTGGGGCGATGATGGCATCCACAAACTGCGTGTTGGTGTCGACGGCCAGTTGGTGCTGTGCCCGGCATGGAATTTGGTTGCCGGTGTCGAATACACAGGTTTCTTGGATGATGACTTTGACAACGCAGGCCGCTGGACCGGTCAATTCGGTGTCAATTACAACATCGATGCCACGAAATTCGTCGGCGCGTACATTTCCGGTGAAATGGCACACTATACCGGCGATTGGGAATTTGAAGACGGCTTTGGCTTTGGCTTCAAATTCGGTATTGATTTCTAAATCAAATCAGTATTCAATCTTTGTAGCAAAACATCCCGCCGTTTGGTGGGATGTTTTATTGTTGCACTAATGTTCGTTTTGTCATGTGCGTGGGGGAATAAAATCCCCGTATTTGTGGGCTTTTTGGCCCGGTTTCCGTATTCTTTTTCCTAGATTTTTCTTGACATCGGTGGGGGTGATGGTTATAGTATGTTCGCTTTCCGTGTAAACAAGGAAAGAAAAAACACAGAAATCTGCGCATTCTGACAGATTTATAATCGCGGGATATCCCGTTGATATAAGTCTGGTTACCGGTTTTGCGTAGATTAAAAGGTATGTACAAACAAAAGAGATTTTTGAATGCCAACAGTAAACCAACTGATTCGGAAACCACGTAAAAAGGTCGTTGTGAAATCCACAGCCCCCGATATGATGGAAAGCCCACAGAAGCGTGGCGTTTGCACACGTGTTTACACAACCACACCGAAAAAGCCGAACTCGGCGCAGCGTAAGGTGGCCCGTGTTAAACTGGCAAATGGCCGCGAAGTAACCGCCTATATCCCGGGCGAAGGTCACAATTTGCAGGAACACAGTGTTGTTATGATTCGTGGCGGTCGTGTAAAGGACTTGCCGGGGGTTAAATATCATATCATCCGTGGTGTCTTGGATACCAAGGGCGTCGACAGCCGCAAGCAGGGACGTTCTTTGTACGGTGCCAAGGTGAAAAAATAAGTAAAATAACCAATCCACACAGGGAAACTTGTGTGAGTAATCTGTTCATCAGGTGAAGAAACATTAAGGATAAAATAAAATGTCAAGACGTAAAAGTGCAGCAAAACGCGAAATCTTAGCCGATTCCAAGTATGGCAACCTGGTCGTTGCGAAATGTATTAATATTGTTATGTGGGACGGCAAGAAAGAAGTCGCAGAAAACATCGTTTATGATGCGATGGAAAAATTGAAGAAAGTCGCCAAAGACGGTGACGAATTGGCTGCATTCTTGGAAGCGGTCGACGCGTTGAAACCGTCCGTCGAAGTCAAAGGGCGCCGTGTTGGTGGTGCCACATACCAGGTTCCGGTCGAAGTTCGCAAAGAACGTCAGCAGACATTGGCCTTGCGTTGGTTGGTTATGTTCGCGCGCAAGCGCGGCGAACGCGCCATGGCGGACAGACTGTTCGGCGAATTGCGTGACGCTTTGAACGGCCAGGGTGGCGCATTCAAGAAAAAGATTGACACCCACAAAATGGCCGAAGCGAACAAGGCTTTTGCCCACTTCCGCTGGTAATCATAGTAAGATAAATAGAAAATTTAAGATAAGGAACGCACATGTCTGTTGGAAAAACCGCACCTTTGCATATGTATCGCAATATCGGTATTATGGCCCATATTGACGCAGGTAAAACAACCACATCAGAACGCATTTTGTTCTATACCGGTAAAACGTATAAAATCGGCGAAGTGCATGATGGCGGCGCAACAATGGACTGGATGGAACAGGAACAGGAACGCGGTATTACCATTACATCCGCGGCCACAACATGTTTCTGGCGCGATCACCGTATCAACCTGATTGATACGCCGGGGCACGTGGACTTTACTATGGAAGTAGAACGCAGCTTGCGCGTGTTGGACGGTGCTGTTGCGGTTTTTGAATCCGTGTCCGGTGTTCAGCCCCAGACCGAAACCGTATGGCGCCAGGCTGACCGTTACAGCGTTCCGCGTATCTGCTTTATTAATAAAATGGATCGTATCGGTGGGAACTTCTTCCGCTGTGTCGATATGATTCGTGAACGTCTGGGGGCCAATCCCTTGGTCGTGAATTTCCCGATTGGTGCGGAAAATGATTTCCGTGGCGTTGTTGACGTCGTTGAAATGCGCGCCATCGTCTGGGAAGACGACATGGGCAAGGAACCGCAAATCGTTGAAATTCCCGAAGATTTGAAAGCCAAGGCCGAAGAACTGCACAATCATTTGATTGAAGAAGTCGTGACCCTGGATGATGAAATCATGGAAGCCTATATGGAAGGCAAGGTTCCCGATGTTGACACCATTAAAAAATTAATCCGCAAAGGGACAATTGCCCAGAACTTTAACCCGGTTTTGTGCGGTTCTTCGTTCAAGAACAAGGGTGTACAGCCGTTGTTGGACGCGATTGTTGATTACTTGCCGTCGCCGTTGGATATTCCCGCGATTAAGGGGACCAAGATGGACGGTGAAACGGCCGACGAACGTCACGCCGATGTCAAAGAACCGTTCAGCGCATTGGCGTTTAAGGTTGCAAATGACCCGTTTGTTGGAAACTTGATGTTCATCCGTATTTATTCGGGTAAATTGACATCTGGTTCTTATATCTATAATGCGAACCGTGACAAACGTGAACGCGTTGGTCGTATGTTGTTGATGCATTCCAACAACCGCGAAGAAATCAAAGAAGCGTCCGCCGGTGATATCGTCACATTGGTGGGGATGAAAGAAACAATCACTGGTGACACCCTGTGTGATGAATCCAAACCGATTTTGTTGGAAAACATCCACGTTCCGGAACCGGTTATCAGCATCGCTGTCGAACCCAAGACCAAGGCTGACATTGAAAAAATGTCGCTGGGCTTGCAGGCATTGGCCAAAGAAGACCCGTCGTTCCGCGTATCGGTTGACGAAGAATCCGGTCAGACCATTTTGGCGGGTGTCGGTGAATTGCATCTGGAAATTTTGGTGGACCGCTTGTTGCGTGAATTCAAGGTTGATGTGGCTGTGGGTGAACCGCGTATCGCATACCGTGAAACATTCCGCAAACCGATTACCGAAGAATATACACACAAGAAACAGTCCGGTGGTTCGGGTCAGTACGCCCAGGTTAAGATTGAATTTGAACCGTTGGAACCGGGCCAGGGCTATGAATTCGAAAACAAGATTGTCGGTGGTGCGATTCCGAAAGAATACATCCCCGGTGTTGAAAAGGGTTTGAAGATAGCGCAACAGACGGGTGTTCTGATTGGCTATCCGACGGTGGATTTCAAGGCGACGTTGGTAGATGGTAAGTATCACGAAGTTGACTCTAACGTTCTGTGCTTTGAAATTGCGGCGCGTGCTTGCTTCCGCGAAGCCATGAAAAAAGCATCGCCGAAATTGTTGGAACCGATTATGAAACTTTCGGTCAATACACCGGAAGAATACGTCGGGGACATCATCGGGGACCTGAACAGTCGCCGCGGACAAATCAACGGTATTGAAACGCAGTTCGGAAATCAGGTTATTTCTGCGTTTGTGCCGCTGGCGAATTTGTTCGGATACGTCAAAACACTGCGTTCGCTGTCCCAGGGTCGCGCCAATCCGTACATGGAATTGTCGCACTATGACGAAGTACCGCAGAACGTTGCAGACGAAGTCATTAAAAAATTGACCAAATAAGAATTTATGACTTGTGTTTTCAGATTTTTGGGTTATCTTATGACCTGATAAATCTGGAAGCACCGGTCAGAAATAAATTAACAAAACAAAAGCCTAAGGAGAAAACTATGGCAAAAGAAAAGTACGTAAGAACGAAGCCGCACGTTAATATTGGCACCATCGGTCACGTTGACCATGGTAAGACAACATTGACTGCTGCTATTGTTCACAACTATGGCGTTGGTGCCGATAAAGCCAAGGGTGTTGGCGAAATCGATAACGCGCCGGAAGAAAAACAGCGTGGTATTACCATTAACACAGCCCACGTTGAATACGAAACAGCCGATCGTCACTATGCGCACGTCGACTGCCCGGGACACGCGGACTATGTTAAAAACATGATTACCGGTGCCGCGCAGATGGACGGTGCTATCTTGGTTGTGGCTGCGACTGACGGTCCGATGCCGCAGACACGCGAACACATCCTGTTGGCGCGCCAGGTTGGTATCCCGCAGATTGTTGTTTACTTGAACAAGTGCGACTTGGCCAACGACGCGGAATTGTTGGAATTGGTTGAAATGGAAATCCGTGAATTGCTGTCTGCGAACGATTTCGACGGCGACAACACACCGATTATCCGTGGTTCTGCTGTTTCCGCCTTGGAAGACAAGACCGACGGTCTGGGCAAAGAATCCATCGACGCTTTGTTGAAGGCTTGCGATGAATTCATCCCGATGCCGGAACGCCCGGTTGACAAACCGTTCTTGATGCCGATCGAAGACGTATTCTCTATCACAGGTCGTGGTACAGTGGTTACCGGCCGTATTGAATCCGGTGTTATCAAGGTCGGTGACGAATGCGAAATCGTTGGCTTGCGTCCGACACAGAAAACAACTGTTACCGGTGTTGAAATGTTCCGCAAATTGCTGGACCAGGGCGAAGCCGGGGACAACGTTGGTCTGTTGCTGCGCGGTACCAAGAAAGAAGATGTTGAACGTGGTCAGATTATCTGCAAACCGGGTTCCATCACACCGCACACAGAATTCGAAGCTGAAGTTTATATTCTGACGAAAGAAGAAGGCGGCCGTCACACAGCGTTCTTCTCTAACTATCGTCCGCAGTTCTATTTCAGCACAACAGACGTAACTGGCACCATCACATTGCCGGCTGACAAAGAAATGGTTCTGCCGGGTGACAACGTCCGTATCACAGTGCAGTTGATTGCACCGATTGCTATGGACGAAGGTCGTCGCTTTGCTATCCGCGAAGGCGGTCGCACAGTTGGCGCTGGTGTTGTATCTAAAATCATCAAATAAGTAAACGTCATGGGTCGGTGTAACTGAATTAAAAGCGTCAGTGATTACCGGCCCAGACAAATATAAGGAAAACGAACAATGGTACCTGCATCTAAGATTCGCATCAAACTGACGGCGTTCGACCACAGAGTTCTGATGGAATCCGTAGAAGAAATAGTTAAAACTGCAAAGCGCACTGGCGCGGATGTCGTTGGACCCGTTCGCTTGCCGACATTGATTCAGAAATTTACAGTTAACCGTTCGCCTCACGTGGATAAAAAATCGCGCGAACAGTTCGAAATCCGCAATCACAAAGCGGTTGTCGATATTGTTAATCCAACCCCTCAGACAGTTGATGCCTTGATGAAGTTGGACTTGGCGTCAGGGGTTGATGTGAAGATTAAATTGTAAGTTGATTATCCGTATGTCTGGCCCCCTGGGGCCAGATTTACGGGGACCAAAAACGACAAAGGCATTAAAAAAATGAAACGTAGCGGATTAATTACAACAAAAATTGGTATGACACGTCTGTATGACGACAACGGGGTTGCGCACGGCGTAACGGTTCTGTCGGTTGGTGACTGCGCTGTCATCGGGAATCGTAGTGTCGAAAAGCACGGTTATATTGCTAATGTATTGGGCATGCGTGAAGCCAAAGCGAAACACGTTGCAAAGCCTCAGATGGTCGCGGCACAAAAGGCGGGCGTTAAGCCATACCGCAAGGTTGTCGAATTCCGCGTTTCCGAAGACTGCATCATCCCGGTTGGGACACAATTGTCTTCTGGCCATTTTGTCGCGGGTCAATTTGTTGATGTCCAGGCGACAAGCAAAGGTAAAGGTTTTCAGGGTGCGATGAAACGCCACAACTTTGGCGGTAAAGAAGCGACCCACGGTGTTTTAAAGGCGCATCGTTCCATCGGTGGTACCGGTATGCGTGAATGGCCGGGCCGCGTTCTGAAAGGTAAAAAGATGGCCGGTCAGATGGGTAACGAAACCGTATCTGTCCAGAACCTGAAAGTTTTCGGTATTGACGCCACAGAAAATCTGATTTTCGTCGAAGGCGCGGTTCCGGGGGCAAATGGCACATTCGTTCTGATTACCGACGCTGTTAAAAAAGAACAGAAAGATTTGCCGATTCCGACCATGGCTGCGGCCCAGACCACGGATGCTGGCACAGAACAAGTAACAGAAACCGAAACAGCAGCTGTTGCGGAATAATGAATGAACAAGTGACAGCAAGAGTAAGGTGAATAAAATGCAATTAGACATTATAAATTTTGATGGCAAAGCAGTCGGCAAGGCAGACTTGGCCGACAGCATCTTCGGGATTGAACCGCGTGCGGATATCCTGCATCGCGTCGTTACTTGGCAGCGTGCAAAGTCCCGCGCAGGTACACATGCGGTTAAAACCGTTTCCGACGTCGAAGGCAGCAGCAAAAAGGCGTTCAAGCAGAAAAAGACCGGTAATGCGCGTCAGGGTGAAAAGAAAAACGTTCACATGCGCGGCGGTGGTGTTGTTCACGGACCGGTTGTTCGTGATCACGCGATTGATTTGCCGAAGAAGATTCGCAGCTTGGGCTTGAAGATGGCATTGTCTTCCAAGGCCAAAGACGGCAGCCTGATTATCATTGATTCTGAAAAACTGCCGGCGGCGAAAACTGCGGCGTTTGCAAAACAGCTGAACAAGCTGGGGCTGACATCCGCGTTGTTCGTGGGTGCGGCGCAGTTGGATGATAACTTCAAAAAATCTGCGGCGAACATTGCCAACATCGATGCGTTGCCGACGATTGGTTTGAATGTTTTGGATATCCTGAAACATGAAAAATTGGTCTTGACAGCGGATGCGGTTAAGGCGGTGGAAGCACGCTTGGCGTAAGAAGTAAAGGGTCATTAAAATGGCAGAAAAAAAAGTGAATACAGAGAAAAAAATCGTTGCGACCGCCGGTACTTATGGTATACTGCGTCGGCCGATTATCTCGGAAAAGGCGGCAAAAGTGTCTGAAAGTAACGGGATTGTCTTTGAAGTTGCGGCCAACGCAACCAAAGAAGATGTTGCCCGCGCGGTTCAGGCCATTTACAATGTCAAACCGACCAAGGTTAACATTGTTGTCGTCAAAGGGAAGGTTAAAACTTTCCGTGGTCGCAGCACTGGTACACAGCGCACTGTGAAAAAAGCATACGTATCTTTGCCGGCAGATGCCACATTGGATTTGTCCGCAAACGTATAAGTAAACGTGCCTTGACAGAGAATCCGGATGACTGGACGTTAGTGTCAAGGCAGAAACAAAGGTAAGAAAAAAATGGCATTGAAGCATTACAAGCCAACAACACCGGGGACCCGTGGGTTAACCCTGGTCGACCGCAGCGAATTGCATCGCGGCGCGCCGGAAAAGTCTTTGACAGTTGGTTTAAAGTCCAAGGGTGGACGTAATAATTTTGGTCATGTAACTGTTCCGCACCAGGGTGGCGGGCACAAGCGTAAATATCGCTTGATTGATTTTGGCCGTAAAAAAACGGGTATCCCGGCAACGGTTGTTCGTCTGGAATATGACCCGAACCGCACAGCGTTCATCGCATTGATTGAATACACCGATGGCGTTCGTTCCTATATCTTGGCCCCGCGCGACTTAAAGGCGGGTGACGTGGTTATTTCCGGCCAGCGCGAAGACATCAAGCCGGGTAACACAATGCCGTTAAAGAACATGCCGATTGGGACAATTGTTCACAACGTTGAATTAAAGCCGGGCGCCGGCGGCCAGTTGGCCCGCAGTGCGGGTTGCTATGCCCAGTTGATGGGTAAAGACGGCGTTTATGCCCAGATTAAGATGAACAGCGGTGAACTGCGCAAGGTTCATTCTGACTGCTTGGCGACAGTTGGCAGCGTATCCAATCCGGATCAGCGCAACGTCAACCTGGGTAAGGCTGGGCGCGCCCGCTGGTTGGGTATTCGTCCGTCCGTCCGTGGTATGGCGATGAACCCGGTTGACCATCCGATGGGTGGTGGTAACGGTCACTCTAAGGGCCACACACCGGTATCCCGTACCGGTATCCCGGCCAAGGGTTATCGTACACGTAGCAACAAACGTACTGCAAAGATGATTATCCGCAGCAGACACTTGGCAAAGAAGAAATAATTAAGGTAGCCGGTGCCATCTGGGCATCGGCACCAAAGAAAAACGGAGTTTTTTATGTCTCGTTCAGTTTGGAAAGGTCCTTATGTTCATCCTTCTGTCTTGAAAAAGGCAGCTGCGGCGAATGCAAGCAATGACCATAAGCCAATCAAGACTTGGTCCCGCGGCAGCACAATTGTTCCGCCGATGGTTGGGTTGACATTCGAAGTGCACAACGGTAACAAATTCATTCCGGTCTCTATCGTCGAAGATATGATTGGGCACAAGTTGGGTGAATTCGCGCCGACGCGCACCTTTAAGGGGCACGCCGCCAATAAAAAGGCCGCGGCCGGAAAGAAATAAGGATTTCTGATTCCCCACGGAATCTTAAATAATAAGGTAAACAGTTATGACAACGACAAGATATGGAATTAAAGATAATCAGGTCCGCGCGTTCAACAAATTGATTCGCGTCAGCCATCAGAAACTGAATCTGGTTTGTGCAATGGTTCGCGGTATGCCCGTTGACCGTGCGATTGATGTCTTGAAATTTTCAAAAAAGCGCGTGTCCGGTGAAGTCTTGAAGACTTTGTTGTCTGCGGTTGCAAACGCGGAACACAACAAGAATCTGCCGGCGGACAGCTTGTTCATCAAAGAAATTTGGTGTGGCAAGGCGCTGACGATGAAGCGCATCATGGCGGGCCCGCGCGGCAGCGCACGCCCAATCCTGAAACCGTTTTCCAATTTGACAATCGTATTGGAATCCGGGGTTGCGCCGACAAAGAAAACTGCTAAGAAAGAAGCAAAAAGCAAGTAAAAGTCATGGCGAGTGGTATGGAATACGTATTCCTGAATAAAGCTATATGCTTCAAGAACATTCGCCATTAATTAATGTAAGGAAAAAAGAAAATGGGACAGAAAGTATCGCCGATTTCGTTACGCGAATTTATCAATAAAATCACTGATTCTCGCTGGATTGCGGGCAAAAAGGATTATGCCACACTGTTGGCCGAAGATATCAAAATTCGCAAATTTGTTGAAAAGAAGCTGAAAAAAGCTGGCTTGGCCAAAGTTGTTATCGAACGCTTTGCCAAGAAAGTGGTTGTGACAATCCACACATCCCGTCCGGGTATGATTATCGGTAAAAACGGCGCCGATATCGAAGCACTGCGCAACGACATCAAGAAGCTGGTTAAAAACGACCAGGTTGTTGTGAACATCTATGAAGTTCGTCGTCCGGATTTGAATGCACAATTGGTTGCATTGAATATCGCGCAGCAAATCGAAGGCCGCGTTTCCTTTAAACGCGCCATGAAGAAAGCTGTTCAGAACGCATCCAAGGCCGGCGCCCAGGGTATCAAAGTTATGTGCTCGGGTCGTTTGAATGGTGCGGAAATCGCCCGCAGTGAACAAATCCGCGAAGGTCGTATTCCTTTGCACACATTGCGTGCGGACATTGACTATGCGTCAATCCAGGCCAAAACAACATACGGCGTTATCGGTGTAAAAGTTTGGATTTACACTGGCGACGTTGTGAACAAAGAAAAGCTGGCGTCCGAAATGGCCCGTCCGACAGAATATGCCGGCAGCAGCGAAAGAAGAAGCAAATAAATCTAAATACCGTTAGAAATTGAAGGATTTGTATCATGTTAATGCCAAAGAAAACAAAATTTCGCAAACAGCACAAAGGCCGCATCCACGGTGCCACCAAAGGCGGCAGTGAATTGGCGTTCGGTTCGTTTGGGCTGAAAGCAATGTCGCCGGAACGTGTTACGGCGCGTCAAATCGAAGCCGCACGTCGTGCCATTACGCGTCATATGAAGCGTATGGGTAAACTGTGGATTCGCGTATTCCCGGATGTTCCGGTCACCAAAAAGCCGGCCGAAGTCCGTATGGGTAAAGGTAAAGGGGCGGTCGAATACTGGATTTGCCGCGTGAAACCGGGACGCATCATGTTCGAACTGGACGGTGTAAAGCCTGAAATCGCTTATGAAGCCTTTGCCTTGGCTGCGGCGAAATTGCCAGTCAAAACGAAAATCGTTGAACGCAAGATGAACTAAAATGAACGGGTCCCTGGGGGCCGGTGCAACAAAGGTAAGTAGAGATGGCAGAAAAAAACGCTAAAAACACAGCAGAAAAAGAAGCTTTGACAGCCGAAGCATTGCAGAGCAAGCTGACCAATTTGAAAAAAGAACAGATGAATCAGCGCTTTCAACATGCGGCCGGTCAGTTGCCGAAAACACATGTTATTCGTCAGACCCGTCGCGAAATCGCCCGCGTCAAGACAAAGTTGAACGCTGCGAAGTAAGAAAAAGCTTGATTTTTTATTTATGACTGGTACATTTGAGCCTGGTCATTAAGACAGAAATCAGACAGGTAGAACAAAAAGAAGTGTTTTTGGGGCGCCGCCCGCCGGATGTTTTCGGGGGCAGTGGCACCAAAAATAGTAGAAATAGTAAGGACATAAGTTATGCCAAGACGTATACTGCAAGGAACGGTTACAAGTACAGCCAACGACAAAACTGTCGTTGTAGAAGTGGAACGTCGCTTCCGCCACCCGCTGTACGGCAAGTTCGTAAAGCAGAACAAAAAGTACAAAGCGCATGATGAAGCCAACGAATTCAAAGTCGGCGACATTGTTGCGATTGAAGAACATCGTCCCATTTCCAAGACAAAATCTTGGGTGGTCAAGGGCCGCGTTGGCGTGTCCAAGGATGATGCCGTAGAAGTAGCGGACTAATAATCACACAGGTTCTTTGAGGTTCTGTCCCAAAAACACAAACATTTCCGGGGCAGGGCAGTCGGGACCTATAACAAAGCGGTGGGGGATGGCCCCGCTTGCAGGACAAGGATTAAAGTTATGATTCAGAATGAAACAGTTATGACAGTTGCTGACAACTCGGGTGCGCGTAAAGCTATGTGCATCAAGGTTTTGGGCGGTTCTCATCGTCGCTATGCCACTGTTGGGGACAAAATCGTGGTTGCCATCAAGGAAGCGATTCCGCGTGGTAAAGTTGCCAAGGGTACCGTGCAGCGTGCGATTATCGTGCGTACTAAGTTCCCGGTCAAGCGTGCTGATGGTTCCATCATCCGTTTTGACGACAATGCGGTTGTCTTGATTAACAAGAACAATTTCGAACCGATTGGTACACGTATTTTCGGGCCGATTGCCCGTGAAGTTCGTCGCAAATACGACGTCCAGAAAATCGTGTCCTTGGCACCGGAAGTTATCTAACAATGGGCATCTGCCAGAAGTAGAGAAAAGGTTACAAAATGAAAATTAAGAAAGGCGATGAAGTCGTAGTTATTTCGGGAAAATACAAAGGCGTCAAAGGCAAAGTGCTGGAAGCGCGCCCAACCGAATCTCGCGTGGTTGTCGAAGGTGTCAACCGTCGTAAATGGCACATCAAACCGACACAGGAACAGCCGGGTCATATCATTGACCGCGAAGCGCCCCTGCACGTGTCGAATGTTGCCCTGATTGACCCAAAGACCAAGAAAGCAACACGCGCCGGGTTCAAAATGGACCAGGGCAAAAAGGTTCGTATTTCAAGAAAATCTGGGGCTGAAATATAAAAAAACTGGGGACCCGCTGTTACGGGACCAAAACGTTAAGGATTAAGATATGCAAAGCAGATTGCGTGAAATTTATGAAAAAAACATTGTACCCGAATTGGTAAAAGAATTCGGTTACACAAATGCGTTGGCTGTGCCGAAATTGACCAAAATTGTTTTGAACATGGGTGTCGGCGAAGCGATTTCCGATAAAAAGAAACTGGATGCGGCGGCGGCCGATTTGACAGCGATTGCTGCCCAGAAGTCCGTTATTACCCGCGCCAAGAAATCCATCGCGACATACCGTCTGCGCGAAGGCCAGCCCATCGGGACCAAGGTAACCCTGCGTGGCAAAAGAATGTATGATTTCTTGGATAAATTGATTACGGTTGCGTTGCCGCGCGTCAAGGACTTTCATGGTTTGTCCAAGTCCAAGTTTGATGGCCGTGGAAACTATGCCTTTGGTATCAAAGAACATTTGATTTTCCCGGAAATTTCGGTGGACAAAATTGATGCAATCCGCGGTATGGATATCGTTATCGCGACAACTGCAAAAACAGACGAAGAAGCACGCGCATTGCTGACAAAAATCGGCCTGCCGTTGGTGTTGAAATAATAAGAGTAAGGAAAAAAAATGGCTAAATTAGCGTTGATAAATAAACAAAAAAGACGTGAAAAGCTGGTTGCGCAGTACGCGAAAAAGCGTGAAGCAATCAAGGCGAAGATGTCCGTTAATGCCACGCCCGACGAACGCATGGACGCGATGAAAAAATTGGCCAAGTTGCCGCGCAATGCAAATCCGACACGTTTGCGTAATCGTTGCTCGGTCACGGGTCGTTCCCGCGGGTTTTCGCGTATGTTTGGGCTGTGCCGCCAACAGGTTCGTACCTTGGCGTCCGAAGGTAAACTGCCGGGTGTTCGCAAGTCCAGCTGGTAAAATCAATCAAGTTAAGCTGTGGACAATGCAGCTGATACAGAAAAATACAGGGGACACCCTGGTACTGTAAGGAGTAAAATATGTCATTATCACATCCCATCGGAGATATGTTGACCCGTATCCGCAACGGGCAGAACGCCGGTAAAGAATTTGTTACAATGCCGTGCAGCAAACTGCGTGCAGCAGTTTTGACCGTTCTGAAAGAAGAAGGATTTATCACCGATTTCCGCAAAGAACAAATTGATGAAAAGCGCGCGAATTTGGTCGTTGAACTGAAATATGTCGGCGGCAATGGCGCAATCCAAGAAATTTCCGTCGTATCCAAACCGGGCCGTCGCGTCTATTCCGGCAGTGCAAAAATGCCGAAAGTATTGAACGGCTTGGGTGTTGCAATCGTTTCGACACCGGGCGGCGTTATGACAGATCACAAGGCACGCTTGATGAATGTTGGCGGCGAAGTATTGTGCAAGGTAATTTAATTGCTGGTCGGCAATCAGAAATAAGGAATTAATATGTCTCGTGCAGGAAAATATCCAGTTCAACTGAAAGACGGCGTATCCGTTGCAGTTGTTGATAATGCCTTGGTGGTCAAGGGCCCCAAAGGTGAATTGAAAATCGCATTGGATTCTAAAAATGCCGGTTTGGTTGATATCCGCATCGAAGGGTCCGAAGTTGTTATTACACCCAAAGATGCCGAAGACAAGGCGTCGCGCGCCATGTGGGGCACAATGGCCCGTAATATCAAGGCGGCGGTTATCGGTGTATCCGATGGCTTTGTCAAAGAAATGTATATGAAGGGCGTTGGTTACAAAGCGTCGATTAAGGGTAATGATTTGGTCTTGGTTGCCGGTTATTCTCATGATGTTGTGATGCCGATTCCGGCGGGCTTGACCGTTGAAATGGGTGCCACCCCGACCGAATTTGTTATCAAGGGGATGGACAAGTGCCTGGTTGGTCAGTTCGCCGACAAAGTGCATAAGGTCCGCAAGGCCGACCCGTACAAGGGCAAAGGTATCTTCTATAAGGGCGAAAAAATCCGCCGCAAAGAAGGTAAGAAGAAATAATAGGCTGTTCTGGATTTGGGGCTGGGCGCGGAAATGTTTCAATAAAATGCAACCTTTCTGGCGTCCGGTGACCCCGATGAACAGATTGACCCGGCGGATGGGGAAATCCCGCCACCCGGCAGAAACAAGATATTTTGCTGGCATTATCCAAAATGCGCGGTAAGATACAAGGACAAACAAAAAATTCTCCGCTGTTACGGGGATGCGAAAAAAGGAAACGAAATGTTAAAACATTTGTCTACTGAAGAAAGACGTACGCTGGCGAATCGCGGTGCGTTGAAAAGAAAAAATCCTGGCAAAATTCGTTTGTCAGTTTTCCGTTCTGGCCGTCATATCGAAGTTCAGGCGATTGATGATGCCAAAGGTCACACTGTTTGTGCGGCATCTTCCAAAGAAAAAGCTTTCAAGGGCAACGGTTGGAATGTTGCAGGTGCTGAAATGGTCGGCAAAATGTTTGCCGAACGTGCGGTGGCGGCGAACATCACCGACAATTGTTATTTTGACCGTGGCGGTTATCGTTATCATGGTCGCGTAAAGGCACTGTGCGAAGCTATGCGCGCAGGTGGCGTTAGAATCTAAGAGAATTACGGAGTACATAAATGGCACGTTTTGATGATAAAAAATTGCAGACGGATAACCTGGTAGACAAACTGGTTTCGATTAACCGCGTATCCAAGACGGTTAAGGGTGGTCGCAATATGTCTTTCTCGGCCTTGGTTGTGGTCGGGGACAAAGCCGGTAAAGTCGGTTTTGGCAAAGGTAAAGCGTTGGAAGTTCAGTCGGCTGTGCAAAAGGCGACCAAGGCTGCCAAGGCGAAAATGATTCGCGTCCCCCTGAAAGAAGGTCGTACACTGCACCACGACAGCGCCGCCAAATATGGCGCCAGCAAATTGGTCGTTCGTAGTGCGGTTCCCGGGACCGGTATCATTGCCGGTGGTGCGTTGCGCGCGGTGTTTGAATGCTTGGGCGTTCAGGACGTCGTTGTTAAATCCCAGGGGTCCAATAACCCGAACAATATGATTCGTGCGGCGTTCTTGGCGTTTTCGAAAATGAATTCGCCGAAAACAGTTGCGGCGCGTCGCGGCAAATCCGTGGCGGAAATTATCGCCGGCCGTGATGGAAAAAAAGCTGATGCGGCAGACGCCGGGGAAGATAAATAAGGATATGTCATCCGCCCGCATGGGCGGACGGCAAAATACGGAGTGTTTTAATTATGGCTAAGATTGTTGTAAAACAGACGAAAAGCATCATCGGTCGTCCCGAAGCGCAGTGCAAAATTATCAAAGCATTGGGGCTGGGGCGTATCGGCAAAAGCAAAGAAATCACCGACACACCGGCTGTGCGTGGCATGATTGCAAAAGTGTCCCACTTGGTCGAAGTTGTGGCGGAATAAAAAAAGTGAACCGAGTACGCAACCAAGACTTGTTTGCGTGCGAAACAGGATTACATATGTAATCGATAGGATGCCGGGTGATGCCCGGAATTCTATACAGGAAAAAGGAAATAAAAAATGAAACTGAATGCATTGATGGATAATTTTGGCGCCCGCAGCAACGTGAAACGCGTTGGTCGTGGTATTGGTTCGGGCAGCGGTAAAACAGCCGGTCGCGGTCACAAAGGGCAGAAAGCCCGCAGCGGTGCGCGCAAGCAGGCGACATTCCAAGGGGGCCAGATGCCGATTTTGCGTCGTTTCCCGAAATTTGGTTTCAACAATCCGTTTGCCAAAGAATACGTTACAATCAATTTGGGCGACATTGAAAAATTCATCGCGTCTGGCAAAATCGATGCCAAGGCACCGGTTACAATTGATTCTTTGATGGCGGCGAAAATCATCAACCGCAAAATGTCCGGCTTGAAAGTTCTGGCCAAGGGCGAAATCAAGACAGCGGTCAACGTTGTTGCCGACAAATGGTCCAAGGCCGCCGAAGAAGCCATTGTAAAGGCGGGCGGTTCTATCAAAAACCAATAATTATCTGACCACGGATGCCAAGGAAAGGGGCGGACATGAAAAAAATACTGCTGGTTTTGGGAATTGTTGTTGTGGTGCTGTTGGGGATTTTCTGGGCAACCCGTAAATCCGCGACGCCAACCCCGGCAACCGCCCAGGACTTTGCAGTATTATCCGCCGCATTGAACGGCCAGCCGGTCGTTGCCACGGGCGAAGATGGTGGGGCGCTGATTAAAATGCCGGCCACACCCGAATTAATCGATATCGCGGGCCGGGTACGGACCACGACATTTGTGGCGGTGGAAAATCCCGCGCAATATGCCCAGGATGGTTTTGTATTGGTCAATATTGTCCCGGCATCGATTTTGGCCCAGAATCCGGAAATGTCCAGTTGTGCATATCGTGTCTTTTATGGGACGGCCGACGACATGACCGGTGATTATGCGGTCGCTGTGTGCAATAATTAAAATTTGAGAGAGATACGGTATAATGAAGTTTTTAAAAGATTTTTTTGGAAACCTGACTGATTTGCAAAAGCGCATCCTGTTCACACTGGGGGCGTTGATTGTTTATCGTATCGGTTCCTTTATCCCGTTGCCGGGCGTTAACGCGTCGGCGGTTTTGCATCTGTTTACCGGTGACAACGGCATGATGGGGATGTTCGATATGTTTTCGGGTGGTTCATTGTCGCGTATGTCGGTTTTGGCATTGAACATTTTCCCGTATATTTCGGCGTCCATCGTTTTACAGTTGTTGACAGCCACCAGCAAATCGTTGGGTGAATTGCGCAAAGAAGGTGAATCCGGACGTATCAAGATTAATCAGTACACGCGTTATTTGGCCGTATTTTTGGCCGTGGTTCAGGGGTGGGCCGTGGTGCGCGGGCTGGAATCCATGGCACCGGTTAACGGTATCGCCGCGGTTATTAATCCGGGATTTGCATTTGAATTGTCGGCCATTATCGCATTGGTTGGCGGAACGGTCTTTGTCATGTGGTTGGCGGAACAGATTTCCGCCCGTGGTATCGGCCAGGGGGCGTCCCTGTTGATTTTCGCCGGTATCGTTGCGGAAATCCCGGGTGGTATCGCCAAGGTATTTTCACTGGGGTCGGTTGGTCAAATGTCGCCGGCAATGATTGCACTGATTGCGGGATTTGTGGTCGGTATTGTGGCGTTGATTGCATTCTTTGAACAGGCCCAGCGTCGTATCCAAATTTTGTACCCGCGCCAGGTTATGTCCAATGGCGTGATGAATACAAACGCATCTTATCTGCCGATTAAGGTGAATATGTCCGGTGTTATGGGCCCGGTGTTCGCCGCCAGTATCATGATGTTGCCGGCATTTGTTCAGCGCTTTGTCCAAAGCGAAAGTCTGGTCGTGCAGAATATCATGGGATTCTTTACATATGGCACATGGACGTATTTGGCGCTGTATACATTGTTGATTGCGTTCTTTGCGTATTTCCAGACCGCCGTTATCTTTAATTCCGAAGAAACCAGCACGAATTTAAAAAATGCTGGCGGATATATCCCAGGTGTTCGTCCGGGTGAACAGACCGTTCATTATCTGGATGCAGTGGTATCGCGCACAACGGCAATCGGCGTGTTGTATCTGATTGTTGTCTGTGTTGTGCCGATTATCTTGAACACGCATTTGGGGATGCCGTTGGTTATCGGCGGAACCAGTGTATTGATTGTGGCCGGCGTGGTCTTGGATACAATGAACCAGGTCCAGTCCTATCTGGTGGCCAAGCAGTACGGCAGTGTCATTAAAAAGGCACAAAAGAAAGGACGTTTCCGCGGCTAAGCCGTCCGGAAACACCCGTCCGCGTCATGCGGATAAAAAGTAAAGTAAAATTTGACTTTTGCTGGATTTTGTATAAAATTATTCGGCAAAATAGAATAAACCGGGGCGCCCCACGCATATGCGGATGGTTCGCGATGAATGGGAAGTCTTGGTTTCGTTGCAGGATGTCGGGGTTCGGCAGACTGTGCAGTAATAAAAAGGAAAATGAAAGATGGCACGTATAGCAGGTGTGAACATTCCGACCGAAAAACGTATTGAAATTGCGTTGCAGTATATTCATGGGATTGGCCCAGCCAAAGCAGCCCAGATTTGTCAGGCTTTGAAATTAAAAGATGGCATGCGCGCAAAAGATTTGACGGACGCGGATGTTGTTAAAATTTCGAATTATATCGAACAAAACTTCAAGGTAGAAGGTGACGTTCGTCGCGAAGTTGCGATGAATATCAAACGCTTGCAGGATTTGAAAGCGTATCGTGGTATTCGTCACCGTAACCGTTTGCCGGTTCGCGGTCAGCGTACCCAGACAAACGCACGTACCCGCAAGGGTAAACGCGTTGTGGTCGCCGGTTCCGCAACCAAAGGGAAATAAAATTTAATATAACGCCACGTCTGTGGGCGTTGGGCTTTGGTCATGTAACTTTTGTACATTCCCGCCGTCCAATATCCCGCATTCGTACCGTTCGTTTAAATTTTGAATAAGGTAGAGATTAACACCACAGTTAATTGAAGACATCGAAAAAGGTAAAAAAATAATGGCAGTTGCAAAAACAAAAAAGAAAGTCGTTAAGAAAGTATCGCATGGTATCGCCCATGTGGTTGCGACAAACAATAACACACGTATCACAATCACGGACCAGTCCGGCGCTGTTTTGACATGGGCGACGGCGGGCGCAAATAATTTTAAGGGTGCCAAGAAATCCACACCGTATGCGGCGACAATCGTGGCCGACGCGGTTGGCAAAAAGGTTGCCGAAATGGGCATGAAAACAGTTGACGTTTTGATGCGCGGTATCGGCCAGGGTCGTGAATCTGCGGTTCGCGGTTTGTCGAATGCCGGCTTAATCGTGCAATCCATTACAGATACGACCAGAATTCCACACAATGGGTGCCGTCCAAAGAAAGTTCGTCGTGTTTAATGAACATCAGTCCCGCCGTATGGCGGGATTTTTTTATATACGTGATGCGGCGGTGTGGCGGCATCCATAATTAGCCCGGACTGTACCATGATGATGCGCCGGTGGGGCGGGGGGGCTTGTGTAAATATTCCTGGGGTGATATAATGATGGGCATACATACGGGGGAATCATGATACCGGGACAGGTTATTTCTTTAATCAGCTTTATGGGGATTGTCGTTCATGAATGGGCGCATAAAATGGCGTGTCATTTATTGGGCATACGGGTGATTTCGGTGAAATACTTTTCTTTGTCCGGCGGATATGTTCGGCATGAAAAAGTAACCCAGCCCCGGGCCAGCATATGTATCGCGTTGGCACCGTTGGTGGTCAACACACTGGTGGCGTTATTCATGGGATGTATTTTGGCCGCTATGACATATTGGGATATGCACGTCGGATGGGTCCATGCATTGATTATTTATATTGGCGTTACGGTCGGCATGCACGCGTTCCCATCAAGGCAAGACATGAATAACTTTGTTGAACTGACCGCCGAACTGCGGCGCCGAAATCTGAACATACTGGCGCGCATTATGGGGGGATTTTTTTCTGTGTTGCGCGCACTCAGTTTTTTCTGGGTGGACATATGGATTGCGATGCTGGTGATGATGGTGCCGACATTCGTATTGCGTCACAGTGTCCCAGAATATCGTGCGCGTCGTGATATGCAGGAAAATGTTCGGACCACGATGGATAATTGCGCGGAACTGAAAAACATTGTCCGCGATAAATTTACAGACACAGATTTTGAAATTGTGATGCTGTATGATATTGACCGCGCGTCCGGCCAAGAAACCGAAACCAAGAGTCCATATGGACAACCCTTTGTCGCGTTTCGGGATAAAAATGATAACGATTACTTTTTTGTCTTTACAATGGACGTCCCAGGCCGGGATTGCAAATACATGATGACGCAAAAATGGGATGATGTTGATGATATATTATCCCCTGATGACTGTGCGGATACAGAAAACGGTATTATGGTCCGATATCATATATGATAAATCCCCCGCATGGGGGATTTTTTTTATTGATAGCAGCATTGTGGGGAATAAGAATATGCCCCGGTCGTGTCCGACCCGCTTGAAATACAACAGCCCGTGACAGATGTGGTGCCGGCACTGCTGCTGCCGTTGTTTGGGCAACGGGTGCACCCGGATGTGCCGTTGGAACTGCTGCCGTAATATCCGGCGGCGCAACGATACGATGTCGACGCATTGCATGTGCCACAGTTACATGATCGACTGACCTTTTTTTCATATCCGGTGCCGGCCGCCGACCACGACGTGTCACTGGTGCAGTTGCTGCATGATGGGCATGATTTGGAACATGTTTTATAACTGATGGTGCACGACGGGGATAGTGCCATTGTTTGGTCAACAGCCGCATAACCCGATTTACATCCGTTACAGCTAAATACCTTGTACTGTGGAACGCCGGGGGCGCTTGCCTCTGCTTCGGGAAAGCTGTAACATTGGGTGTCGATGCTTTGGCAATTAACAATGTTGGATTCATTCGTATTCATAGCGGAACATGTTGTGCCATATGAATGACAGCTGGGGCTGCCCGATATGGTTAATGGCATCGCGCGCATAGGCAGACATAAAACTATCGCCCCGATAACAAGGCGGCTTGTTGTATTTTTCATTTTTCTACTTCCTTGTTTGTTCTAAAACAAAATGCCGCCATTGAAGTGGCGGTCGGGAAGTTCGAAAAATCATATATATCAAATGACCACGCAGCCTTTGGGCAAGCCCTGTTGTATAACTGCGTCAACCCGACCAACTGTCGGGAACAACGGCATCAATGGCCGCTGTTGGATAACGGTATTTCCATAACCGGATATATAAGGGATTTTCGACGTCCCGAACCCATATTCATGGATTCAGGTGCAGTATACTGTTTTTTATCAACGCCTGCAATAAAAATTCGTGTGGCCAGATATTAAATGGGGGATTATTTATTGCATTAATTTCCCGGTTGCGATATAATTCTGGTGTTATGGGGTGTTCCCATAATGGGGTGTGAGAACCCGTTCACATGCGTCGGAATATATGTCTGTGGCGCGCAAAATGCGCCCATTTTATATTCAGACGAAAAACAAACTCCTGATTTCGGTCAGGAGGGTCTGCGGAATATAAAATACGCGGCACAATTCATGTGATTGTTCTCAACCTCCTGGCCACCTGATTTATCTGGTGGTTTTCTTTTTTTATATCAGGAGATTGACGATATGTTTAGGCTTGGTTTGGGTGTGTTTCTGTGTTTTCTGTGTGGGGCGGCGTTTGGAATTCAGCCGGAATGTGGTGCGAACAATACGTGTGGGCGATGGCTGGAATCCCAAGGCACATTTGCATGCGCCGGTTCGTGGTGTATGTGCAATGGTCAACAGTATACATGCGGATGTGAACAAGATTTTGACTGTGCGGATATTGGGGGCGCAACAATGATGTACGGATGCATCAATAACAAATGTGAACCGTGCAAGACGTGCAGTAATTGTACCAGCGATACAACCTGGCTGGCTGTGGGCGCCGGATACCAGATGCAGACGGTGCGGTGGTGTACATGTGGCGGTATATGCGAAAGCGCAATAAATTATCGTTGTGCGGCCGGATATTACGGGACCGCCGTCACCGCCACCACGGGGTGTACACAATGTCCCAATGGCGACAGTCGGGCCGGGACATCTGCACCGGGGGCGAACCATATAACCAAATGCTATATCCCCCAGAATGTGTCTGTTACGGATAACAGTGGTTCGTACACGTATGAAAATCAGGATTGTTATTACAGTGGCCAATGAAATTCGGGCGCGATAAAAAAAAGATACTTTTCTTGGGGCGTATTATGTGATAAAATTACGTGAATGTTAAAGAGAGATATCATGAAAAGATTGGCTGTTTTTTCACTGTTATGTGCCGGATTTGTTACTGCGGTATCTGCCGCCGTTCCGCAACAGCGCCGTGGCCAGGCTGCCGCCCAATCCGGCACCGCTGCGGCCCCTGCGACGACCACCGCCGCCCGCAGCGCGGTTTCCGCACGCAGTGCAACCGCCCGCAGTGCCACGCCCGCGGCGACATCAACCGCGGCAACGGCGGCCCGTGCCGCGACGGCCGGTCGCACAACTGTGGCCCGTGGTGGGACCAGTGCAGCCACCCCAACAACAACGGTTGCCGCCCGCGCCGGCGTCACCCAGAAAGTCATCAGTACCGGGACCAAGGTTGCCGCCGCAACAAAAAACACCGTGGTCAGCGAAGCCTGTCAACAAAAGTATGATGGGTGCATGGATTCATTCTGTATGTTGGACAACGCAACCGGTGGGCGTTGCATTTGCAGTGATAAAAACGCAGAATTAGACAGTATCTTGGCCGAAATTGAAAAGCTGGACCAGCAAAGCTATCAAATGGCGACCGCGGGCGTCGAAAGAATTGAAATGGGTGCGGACGCAGATGCCGCCATCGCCAGTGCCAACGCCGCCGCGCAATCTGTGATAAAGGCTGACCAGGAAAAAACCAGCACACGTCGTTCGTTGGATTTGTCGGCGTGGAATACATTGACATTTGACGATGACGAAGATATTTTCAGCGATGGCAACAGCCTGCAAAACGTCATTGACGGCAAAGAAGGTGATGCGTTACACCGTGCGGCGTCGCAATTGTGCGTGGCCCAGATGCCCGAATGTGCGAATGAAATTTCGTTGCTGCAAATGATGTACGGCCAGAAAATCAAAAATGATTGCAGTGCGTATGAAAACAGCTTGAAACAGCAAAAGAATTCCAGTGCCCAGAAATTGGCCGCCGCGGAACAGGCCCTGCGCGAAGCGGCCCTGGACCAATTGCGCAGTGCCAATAAATACGATTTGGGCCAGTGCACAATTGAATTTAAAAAGTGTATGGCGACAACCGCCGGTTGTGGTGATGATTTCAAGGGCTGTGTTGGTATCGCCGCCAGCGAACAGATCAAAGGGCAAACCCCGAAACAGGTTTCCATCACCGGTTCCAAAACAAAAATCAGCATTGCCGCATCGACATATGATACATTAGAAGCCAAAAAGCCCATGTGTATGTCTGTCACAAATTCGTGTGTGGCTGTTGCAGACCAGGTTTGGGATACATTTATCCGCGAAGCGGCACCACAAATCAAGAGTGCGGAATTATTAGCAGAATCTGACCTGCGTACCAGTTGTATCGCCAATATTTCCGACTGTTTCC
>JAIDWS010000001.1 GCA_029059055.1 Alphaproteobacteria bacterium | reverse complement strand
GGTCAAGATATTAATATTATAAAAGTTAAAAACACACTATTATCAATAATATAATGGCGATTTCATATGAAATTATAAAAACAAGTATTGACAAATGTTATATTTTGTATTATATTTAGGGTATGAAATTCAAACTGTTATATTCTTTGTCATTGGCGGCCATTGTGGCGGGCGGCGGTCTGATGTATGGGCCGGCCGACGGGTACAATGCGGTTAAAAATGATAAGAAAAAGCCGGCAAAGACCGGTGTCGTGTATTCTGATTTACGCGAAGTTATCGACACGGTTTATGTAACAAACGAAAATCTGGACACGGTTCGTTTTACGGGTGCGGCCGGGCAATTTAATTGCGTGAATAACACGGTGCATATTTCATATTATGTTGCCAACAGTTCCCTGCCCCGTATTCAGATGTATGTGGATGGATGCAATGCGATGATTCCCATGGTGCGGCGTCATGAAACAGAACACGCGCGCAAGGCATTGATGACCAAACGTTTAAATCATTTATCGGTCAACAGTCGCGCCGCCGTGGCCGCCATGAATGAAATTATGGCACCGGCATCTGAAATCATTGAATTGATGGATTATCCGTGGCGCACCGGCCAAGAATTAAAATACGTTCGGCCACGCATGTTGCCGTATCGGGAACAAATCCGACAGATTGTGCAGTCGCGACGGATGATTGGCCCGGTGGATTTTAACGATACGCAAATTGCAGATTTGACCATTCAATATGGCATGGATGCGTTTTTGTCGTCATTTAACCGCGGGATTTATCGTCATGCCATTCGCCAACGACTGCGTCCAAATGTGCGCTATGCCGAATATACCCCGCACAAGCAATGTGATTTTATTGGGGCCATGTTTTTTAATCCGGAATTTGGATGGTGGGGTCCGATGTGGGAATTTGAAACCCAACGGGGCAGGGTGGATTTATGGCGCGCCGCCAGCCAGCAACAGCGGGACAAACTGATTGCGTTGGTGGATTCGGTGACGTCTGTTTGTCGGTAAATGCCGGCCAAAATACGAAAAAATATTCAAAAATAAGAAAAAACAATAAGTTGCCGGTAATTTCACATGAAATTACCGGATGTTTTCAATTTGAATTAAATATCCATCGCCGGTTTTTGACGGGGTCAGACTGTAATCAAATTCATATTTGGTTTTGGCGGTGGCGATTTCGGATTCGATTTCCCGGCCTTTTAATAAAAACAGCCGGCATTTTGTTTTGCCCACGTAATCCAAAATTTTAATCAGCGGCGCAAACGCCCGCGCGGTAAACACCAGATTGTCCGGCCGCCGGGGCAGGGCGCGAACATAATCTTCGACCCGACCGTGATAGATGGTTAAATTGGTCAGATTCAGTGCATCTTTGACCGCGGTTAAAAATGCGGCCTTTTTCCCGATGGATTCGATACACGTGACGTTCCATCCCAATATCGCCAAAACAATTCCGGGGAAACCGGCGCCACTGCCCAAATCAACGATGCGGACATCTGTTGGTAAAATATCGGCCAATTGCGCAGAATCTGCAAAATGGCGCGTTTCAATATCGGCCAATGTGCTGGGCGCGACCAGGTTCATCCGCCCCGACCATTCGGTCAACAGCGCGGCATAACGTTCAAATTTCGCTTTATTATTCATAAAGATTATTGTAGCATAACTTTATCCATGAAGAAAATAGAAAGTTTATTTGTTGGGGCCGGGTTATTGGCGGCGGTTGCCGTGACGGGCGGTCTGTGGTGGCACAATTGGGGACGCGTCGCGTCGCGTGATGCGGCGGCGCAGTATCCTGTGACAAAATACGGGGCGTTTTTGGCGGCCCAGCACGCCATATATGTCAATGATTTTGATGCGGCGGCGCAATTTGTGCGCCATGTCCCGGACGAAGATTATGCCGTTGTGCAAAACACGCGCATGCTGGCCGAATTTTTAAGCGGCAAAATGCCCAACGCGGCCAAGTTATTGGGAAATGAAAAGGCCACGCCGGCCCGTCTGATTTATGACGCCCAGTTGGTTCAAAACGATGACTGGGACGCGGTGTACAAGCGGCACAAGAAAGATGAATCCGCATTGGCGGCGCCGTTGCGTATATGGTCTTCGGTGGCGACCAAGCGGTCCAAGGACGCGTTAAAGTTTATTGAAAAATTACCGGTCAATGATTCATGGCAAGAATTTGTCCGGGGCCAGATTTATGTCGAAACCGGCGATGTAAAACGTGCCGCCGATGCGTTCGCACGGGTGCGTACGGATTTTATGAACATCAATGATTATCAGTATTTGATGTCTTTTTATCGGGCGCATGACATGAACGATGCGGCGGACAAATTGCGCAATGATTTTGCCCAACGCCCCGGCAGTATGTTCATGTTAACATATGATGATGTGCCGGCCTGGGAAACATTCGCCGGAACGCGGAATCAATTGGCGTTCAGCTTGGTCCAAAACGTTTCCCATACCCAGGTGATGATGTATTCGGATTTGGCACTGTTGCTGTTGCGCTTTGCCCAGATGACCCATACCGGGGCCGGGGATAATGCCGACACCATTCATTATTATTTGGGCCAATATTTTTATAACAACAATGGGGATTATGCCGCGCATTTTTCCGCTATTTCCCCGTCCAGTCCGTTTTACATATTCGGCCAATTGCGCCGTGCAGATAAAACCGGGGATATGGCATTACTGCAACAGGCGGTCGCGGCCAACCCACTGTTTGTGCCGGGGATTAACAAATTGGTCGCGCATTATGTCCAGCATGGCGATAAAAAGAACGCCTTGCGTGTTTTGAACCGGGCGTTGGGCGCGGATGATTTGACGGGTATCGGTCGCGCGTTTTTCTTAAAAGGGCGGGCCCAGGTTCATCTGTTGTTCAATGAATTGGATAATGCCCAGCGTGATATTCATGATGCCGCCGCCATATTACCGATGGACGGGGATATCTTGGCGTTACAGGCCAAAATTTGGGCGGCGCAAAACCGTGAATTGGATAATGCGTATGATTATGCGATGGCGTTGGTTCGGCAAAATCCGACCGATATCGCCGCGTGGGATACATTGGGATGCGTTGTTGCCGTCCGCGAAGGTGTTGATGCCGCGTTGGACGTCTTGGCACGTGTCGGCGAAGTGGCGGGGTCATGTTCGTCTTTGTTTGAACATCTGGGCGATTTGTACAGTGCGTCCGGAAATAAAACATTGGCCCGGGACGCGTATATGCGCGCAATTGATTTGTCGGCCGATGGATTGACGGTTGTTCCCGTTCTGGAAAAGAAATTAAGGAAATTAAAATGAAAGTTGGTGTGTTGGGCGCCGGTGCCTGGGGCAGTGCGCTGTCTTTGTTGGCGGCGCGCGGTGGATGCGCCGTGACCGTGTGGTCATATAACAACGAATTCGGTGATTTTCACGGGATGCCAATTCCGTCGGATATGCGTTTGACGGGAAATATGGCAGATTTGGCGGATATGGACGCATGGTTGGTTGTTACGCCCGCGGCGTTTTTTCGGCAAACAATTGTCACCGCACGTCCGCATTACAAGAATCAGCCTGTTTTGATTTGTACCAAGGGATTGGAATCCGGCACGAACAGATTTATGTCGGAAATTCTGGCCGCAGAATTGCCCCAGTGCGCGGATTATGGCGTTTTATCCGGCCCCCAGTTCGCCGGCGAAGTCGCCCATAATGTCCCCACCGGCAGCACGTTGGCCGGCACGCCGCGCACGCGTGCGATGGGACGGGAAATTCTGTCCCAAATGTATTTGGAAGAAAGTGCGGACGTCATCGGCGCCGAAATTTGCGGTGTGGGTAAAAATGCGGTGGCGTTGATTTGCGGATACACCAGTGTCACCGCCGGTGGCGAAAACGAACGGGCGATGTTGTTCACACGCGCCTGGGGCGAAGTGGTCCGTGTCGGCCAAACCATGGGGGCGGGGCTGGATACATTTTTGGGATTGTGCGGTGTGGGCGATTTGTTTTTATCGGCGACATCCAGCACCAGCCGTAATTTTTCGGCCGGTGTGGCCATTGCCCATGACCAGCCCGTCACCGGCACCGTCGAAGGGATTTTTGCCCTGCGTGGCTTAATCCGTCGCGCGGCCGATATCCATGTGGATGTCCCGGTATTGCGTGATATGTGCGCGCGGATGAATTTGGAATAAAAAATACCGGCATTTGCCGGTTTTTTTGTGGTTATTTATTTCTGTTCTTTCTGAATTCGTCCAGGGACACCACACGTTTTTCGTCCGGCACGGTTCCCGGTTTTTCTTCCAATGGTAATTCCATGTCATTGCCGGCCGACGGTGCGACGCGCGGATGAAATGACAGCATGAAATCAACCGACGGGTCTTTGAATTCAACCAGGGCCGAAAACGGCACCCGGATAAAGAACGGACGCCCGTCAAAGGTCAATTGAACCCCGAATTCTTTGTCCGACACGTTCAGATTGTTATATGAATATTGCAATACAATTGTCATGATATCGGGATATCGAATGCGCAGAAAATCCGGCAAAACCACCCCCGAATCGCGTGTCTTGAACGTGATAAAGAAATGTGTCCCATCGCCCAGACCGTTAAACTGGGCATGAATCAGTGCGTCTTTGACAACCGATTTCAGGGCGTTATCCAGTAATTTTTGATAGTCAATTTTGCTCATATTCATCACTTCCCGGGGTCAGTATATTATTTATTGTCCCATCGTTGCAAGCAACAAATGCCGCATCCGGCACGTCGCGGAATATCGCCGCGTCCAATCCGGTGGCCCAAACCTGGGCGTCGGCCATCCCCAGTTCCCGAAACATGTGCGCGCGCGCATCCGCGTCCAGATGGGCGGCGGCTTCGTCCAATAAAATTAATGGTCGGGCCCCGGTTTTGGTATGAACCAGTTTCGCGTGCGCCAGTATCAGGTCGATTAAAACACGTTTCTGTTGGCCGGTACTGGTCAGATGCGCCGGTAATTTCAGCCCGCTGTTAAATACCCCAAAATCAGATTTATGCGGCCCATCCAGAACCATTTTGTCGCCCACCAATTCGCGGTTCCCCATCAAATATTGCAGATAATCGCGTTCGGCGTCGGCGGCGGTGTGGGTCATAATTTGTTCTTCGACCCGGCCGATGACGGATACCGCGCAGCTTTTCAGAAAATAATTGATTTCCCCGGCATATCGGATGCGTGCGGCGGCCACCGCCACGGCGGTCCCGGCAATTTGGGCGTCCAACGCGTCCAGCCAATGGCCATCGCCCCCCCGTTTCAATGCAAATGCACGTTCAGACATTAATTTGGCCAACCGGGCCACCCGGCCGGCATGTGCGGCATCAAAACTGGCGGTTAATCGGTCGAAAAACGCACGGCGGTCGGATGCCGCGTCCACAAACAGCCGGTCTTCGCGCGGGGTTAACCACACCACGCGGACCCGCGCCGATAAATCAGACAGGGACGCGTTATCCCCATCGATTTTGGCGCGCCGATTGGCATCACCCCCCGGATAAAAAACCGCAATTTCCGTATCGTCGGATAAATTGGCAAATACACTGAATCCGGTTGTGACCCCAAACCGGGCGATGTCGCCCATGGGCGCGCCGCGCAATCCCCGGTCCCCGCCCAGCATCGATACCGCTTCCAGTATGGCGGTTTTGCCCGCACCGTTGGGGCCGGTAATGATAATATTGCGGTGTCCACGGGTTGTCACCCGTCCCGTATGGTGGTTTCGGAAATCAGTCAGGGTCAGCGTTTCAATCATGCCAAGAAATTTGGAGGCCTGGGTCGGAATCGAACCGGCATACAAGGATTTGCAGTCCTCTGCATAACCACTCTGCCACCAGGCCATTGTCGTATGTGTGCCTATCCTAGGCAAAAAAAGAATCTAATTCAATAGAAAAATTTCAAAATTGTGATATAATATTGTCCGCGAGAGAGTTTTTATCATGAAAAAAGTTTTAATCAGCCTGTGCCTGTTGCCGTCTGTGGCGTTTGCCGCCGACGATTGCATGACGCGCAAGCATGTTCCCACCGGGGAATTAACTTTAAAAGAAGTTATTGAATTGGGGCTGTGCCGCAATCCCCAGACCGCGTCCGCATACCTGGCGGCGGAATCTGCGCGATTGACCAAGAACGCCGGTTATGCCAATTATTTGCCCAGTGTCAACGCATCTGCATCGGGGGCGTTACCGTACAGAAACGAAGAATGGGGCGATTGGTCATGGGGGGCATCGCTGTCGGCATCGTATCTGATATTTGATTTTGGCAAGCGTTTGGCGGATTTAAACACGTTGGCGGCCACATGGCGCGCGGCCGGGTTTGATTACGACGAAACGGTCCAGAATTACGTATATGGTGTGATTGGGGCATATTATGCGTTATTGAACGCAGATGCGGACGTTGCGTCGGCAACGGCACTGCGAACGGTCGCGCAAACGGCCAAAGACACCGCACAAAAGAAATACAAGGCCGGCGTGGTCGCCAAATCCGACGTGTTAAAGGCCGAAACCACATTGGCCAGCCGTGATTTGGATTTGGAACGTGCCAAGAATAATCGCGAAATCGCCAAGGGCACACTGCTAAGCCGTCTGTCATTTGCCGCCAACGACGAAATTCAAATTGCGGACATGCCGTCATCGTTCGGCAGTGCGTCCGAAAACGAAAGCATCGACGAATTGATTGCCGCCGCCCAGGAAAGACGTCCGGATTTACTGCGCGCGACCGCGAACAAGGACGCCGCATGGCATCGCCGCAACAGTTCGTTCTTGAAAAATCTGCCCAGTATTTCTGCGTCGGGGACATTGACGTGGAACGATACGCCGGCCGAATCTTTTAATGTTGGCAACAATCATATCAGTGGCAGTATCGGTATCCGCGCATCCATGCCGATTTTTGCGGGATTTGCCAATGTATACGGCGTGCGCGCCGCCCAGGCAAATTATGACCGCGCCATCGAACAGGAACGCGCCGCCCAGGATAATGCGGTTTTGGACGTCTTTACCGCGTACCAGAATTATAAAACCGCGCAAAAGGTGTTAACCCAGACCGAAACATTGCTGAAATCCGCCACCGAAAGCGAACGCGTCACCGCCGGCATGTACAAGGTTGGGCGCGCCACGATGCTGGATTGGCAAACGGCCCAGTCCGAATTGGTTGACGCCGAAAAACAAAACAACGCCGCCAAATATGAATTGTTTACGAAGCGTGCGGCGGTGGCATTGGCCATTGGGGATATCCAGGCCGGCCTGATACAGGTTGAACAACAAGGAGATAGTCATGAAAACTGATTCCCGTTTAAAACGTATGATGCGCTGGCTGTGGCGCAAAAAGTGGTGGATTTTGGGCATCGCCGTGATTGTGGGCGGGGGCCTGATGATATTTGGGGGCGACGGGTCCAATCAAAAGAATCAATTTGCGACCGTGGCCATTTCGCGGGGTGGCCTGCGCCAGGTTGTAACGGCAACCGGTGAAATTCAGCCTGTTAACACCGTCAACGTCGGGTCCCAGGTGTCCGGCACAATTGACGAATTGTTTGTCGATTATAACAGCAAGGTCAAACAGGGCGACGTTTTGTTAACGATTGAACCGTCTGTGTTACAGGCGTCTGTTGACGAAGCCAAGGCTTCCCTGGTCAGTGCCGAATCCCAGCGTAATTATGCCAAGAATGAATATGAACGGAACAAGACGCTGTATGCCGACGGTTTCATCGCCCGCGCAGAAATGGAACAGTCCCAGACCGCATACGAACAGGCCGAACAGGCTGTCTTGCGCGCGCGGTCCCAATATGAACGTGCGGAAACCAATCTGGGGTATGCAACCATCGTGTCACCGGTCGACGGCACCGTCATTTCACGCAAAGTGGACAAAGGCCAAACTGTTGCCGCGTCGTTCCAGACCCCCGATTTGTTCGAAATCGCCGAAGATTTATCCAAGATGCAGATTGAAACATCCGTGTCCGAGGCCGACATTGGCATGATTTCCGACGGCCAACGTGTGACGTTCACCGTGGACGCGTATCCGACCCAAACGTTCGAAGGATTGGTCCGTCAAATTCGTCTGTCACCGACAACAACATCAAACGTGGTTGTGTATACCGTGGTGATTGACGTGGACAACGCCGATTTGCGTCTGATGCCGGGGATGACCGCATTTGTGACCATCGTCATTTCTGAAAAAGACGACGTCTGGAAAGCCCCCAACGCCGCGTTTTTGGTCCGCAGCTTTGACAACATTGTGGAAAACGCGGGCGACGCCACACCCAAAACCCATTTGGCGATTGAACGGGGTGGGGCGGCTGTCTTGGTCCCGTATGAAAAGGGCCTGTCCACCGCCACCGAAACCGAAATTATTTCCGATGATATCCAGCGCGGCGACAAAATCATTGTGGGACGCCACGGGGCAACGTCCTCATCCGCATCCGCGTCCCAGGCCCGCGGCGGCGGTATGCGCGGCCCCGGCGGCCCACGGTAAATGGGCATAAAAAGCCGGGAAAACCCGGCTTTTATTCAACACACAGATGGGAATAAAAAGACATGAAAAACAAAAAAAATACCGAAATTATCATTTCCATGAAAGATATTTGTAAAAGTTTCCCTTTGGAAATGGGCGGCGTCCAACAGGTCTTGTTTGATATCACCTTTGAAATTCATGCCGGGGAATTTGTTGCCATTATGGGCCCGTCGGGCAGTGGTAAATCAACCTGTATGAATATCATCGGTGCGCTGGATACGGCAACATCGGGAACGTATAAACTGTATGGGACCGATATTTCTAATTTTTCCGCCGACGAATTGGCCCAGGTGCGCAACGAACACATCGGATTCGTGTTCCAGAATTTTAACCTGTTATCAAAACGCACTGTGCTGGATAACGTGATGTTACCGCTGATGTACCGCGGGATGCACATGGATGAACGGGTACGCCGGGCACGTGAAATGCTGAAACGCGTCGGACTGGAACGATTTGAATCATATCTGCCGACCCAATTGTCGGGCGGGATGAAGCAACGCGTTGCCATCGCGCGCGCATTGGCCGGTGACCCGAAAATGATTCTGGCCGACGAACCGACGGGCGCACTGGACAGTAAAATGGGCAACGAAATCTTGAAATTTTTCAAGCAATTGAACCAAGACCTGGGGATTACCATCGTGATGATTACCCACGAATTTGACATCGCAAAATATGCGGGGCGTTTAATCCATATTCGCGACGGTCATATCAATTACGACGGCCCGGTTCCGCGCGATGAACGCGTTCTGCAATAAAAAAGGGGGAAATTTTGACATTCAATGACATTTTAAAAGAATCATGGCTGTCCATCAGCGGGAACAAGGTTCGTTCATTCCTGACCGTTTTGGGGATTATTATCGGGGTTATGGCGGTGGTGATTATGGTTGCCGTCGGCGAAACGGTTCAAAAACAAATCAGTGACCAGTTTTCATCGCTGGGGACGAACACGATTATGATACGTGCGGGCGCGGCGCAAACGGGCGGGGTGCGCACCGGCAATCGCCAGACATTGACCATTGACGACGCGGAATTTATCGGCAAATTGCCGGACGTAATGGCGGTAACGCCGGTCCAAAACAGTGGCGCCCAGGCGATTTACGGGAACAAGAACTGGGCCACGTCGATGGTTGGGGTATATCCGGATTACACCACCGTTCAAAACATAGAAATGGCCCAGGGAACATTTTTCGACCAATCGGCGGTCCGCAATGCGTCGACATATGCGGTTATTGGGCCGACCACGGCGTCTGAATTGGGATTGCCGGACAACCCGGTCGGCGAAGTCATTCGTGTGCAAAACACGCCGTTTGTCATTGTCGGCGTCACCCGGGCCAAGGGTGATTCTGCCATGGGCAGCCAAGATGACATGATTATCATTCCCATCACGACATTGAAAAAGCGTCTGCAAGGCAGCCGTTTCCCCAACGCGGTCAGCATGATTGCATTGAAATTGTATCCGGACGCAGACAACACGATTGTCACGGACCAGATTACGGCCCTGTTGCGGGACCGGCACAAGTTAAAGGATTCCGACGCCGACGATTTCCAAATTATGGACATGAAACAGGTCATGGAAACCATGAACACCGTGACGGGATATATGAAATTGTTGCTGATTGCGATTGCGGCGGTATCGTTGCTGGTCGGTGCAATTGGGATTATGAACATGATGCTGGTGTCTGTTGCGGAACGGACGCGTGAAATCGGCATTCGCAAGGCCATCGGCGCCCGCGAACGTCATATTATCACCCAATTTTTATCAGAATCGATATTGATATCATTCATTGGGTCGATGGCGGGATTGGTTTTGGGCGTTGGCCTGTCCCAGGGTGTCGGCCGGTTAATTTTGCATTATAACGTGCCGTTTTCCATTTGGCCGGTTTTGGTATCGGTCAGTGTGGCTGTTATCGTCGGATTGGCATCCGGGGTTACCCCCGCGATGAAGGCAGCCAAGCTGAACCCCATCGACAGTCTGCGCTATGAATAAAAATCCCCGCAAATGCGGGGATTTTTTTGTGTGGAATGCGGGTCCCAGGGGACATGGGCGGGTTATAAGTTTGCACGGCTGCGCTTTATCACCAACATCGCAAATGCCCCGTGGTAGAAGCGACGCAATGTCCCTTCGCTAAATAAATCATGCCCACGTTCACATTTAACGTAATCGGCGTGTTTCATGCGTAATAATGCGGCGGCATCCACACTGCTGATTTTTAAATGACGACGCGCGTCACGCATAATACTGCCATAATAATTGGCATCAATTAAGACTCTTGCCATAGTTTTAACTCCTTTGTAAAAAAACACCGCCGCACAGGATTGTGGGCGGTTGGAGGTTAAGAGCTATTATCGTAATAGTGTGGCTTATTCAATATATTCACCACCCTCCAACCCAATGGTCGGAGTTTTACGTCATCGCTGACGACGATAAAGGGCTCTTATACCCTACACCGGTTTCCCAATGCGAATCCAGTATATCGCATCATACGCGAATGTTCAAGGGATTTAAATTTATTGGTGTGCGGTGGGTATTTACTGGATTGCCGCGCGCGCTACGCTTACTCGCAATGACAAAGGAGATGCAGTGCCAAGCAATTAAACACCATTGTCATTGCGAACGCAGTGACGCAATCCAGTGAATAGTGGTCTGTTCCTTATTATCTGGATTGCCGCGCCATACCGGCGCCCCGCAATGACAAAGGAGATGCAGTACCAAGCAATTCAACACCATTGTCATTGCGAACGCAGTGACGCAATCCAGTAAATAATGAACATTTCCACTTTTCTGG